>JBBSKC010000013.1:0-34779 GCA_038256675.1 Solirubrobacterales bacterium
GTTGAGGCACAGCCGGACCATATTTCAGGTCGTCGGATGCCCCTCGGTTACGCGGGTTTGCCGTTTGGCTTGACGACCAGCCAGTTGCCGCCGAATTCGAATACGTCGTGGCAGAAGACCTGGCCCGGCCCTTCGTGGGCGTAGTAATAAAGCGGGTGACCGGCGTAGGTGACCTGCCTCGCGCCCCCGCGGCGCCGCGTGGTGCCGAGCAGTTTCTGTTTGACCTTTCCGCGGGCTTTCGGCTTTCCCCTGGTCAGCACCGGGGGCCAGACCGAGGCGCAGTCGCCGTAACACTGGCTCTTCTTCGAGCGCTCCCGGTCGAAAAGGTAGATCGCCTGGCGGTTCCGGTTGAAGAGCATCTGGCCGAAGTCCGAACCACGGGCCGTGATCCTGATCTTCGATTGCGGGGCGAACCCCTGCCCGGCCGAAGTCGTCGCCGCCGAGGAAACGGTCGGTGGGCCGATTCCGGCGATCGCCACAAGTCCGATGACCAGGATGCCGGCAAGACCGGTGCGTTTGTTTCCGTTTCGGCTCATGCTCGCAGGCTGGCAGGCAGTCATTACAGAGACATTAACCGGCTCAACGGGCGTCACGCCACATCGTCGAGACCCGTGCCCCGCCGTCGGGGCGGTCGAAGCCACCGATCCGGTTGAAACCATGACGCTCGTACCGGGCGTTGTTGGACGGATTACTCGACTCGAGATACGCCGGTGCGCGTTCGAAATCGATCCTCGCCAGGTTCTCGGCGAGCAGTGCCATGCCGATTCCCTTTCCGCGCTCTGAGGCGTGGGTCCCGAGCAGGCTCAGGTAATAGTGCGGCCTCTCGGTCGGGTGGTTTTTGACGAAGGCTTCGACCAGTCGGGTGACGTCGTCCGCCCGCGAACCGATCAGGCCGGTCAGGCGCGGTCCCATCTCGGCCTCTTCCGCTTCGGTCAGCTCGATCCCTCCTGGCGGGATCCAGACTGCGACCGAGACGAAGTCGTCGGCGATGAAGGTCCACGGGTACCGGAGCGCGCTGCCCGCGAAGAACTTCCACCACGCCTGTAGGTCTGAGCGTTCGGGAAAGGCCCAGCCCCACAACGGGTCGGACTCGAAGGCCGAGGCCAGGGTTTCGGCGATCCCGTCAAGGTCGGATCCTGTGGCGAAACGGACGTCCATACGGGCAACATACGCCCTCCCCGCCGACGGCCTCTGCGGCCCGAGGGTCGACCTGACTTAGGATGGACCCATGACAAACGAGAACCGTCGCTTCCTGCTCGCTGAACGTCCCTCGGGACCCGTCGACGAGGGGACCTTCGATCTCGTTACCGAACCACGGCCGGAGATCGGTAAAGGTGAGGCGCTGGTCAACGTCAAGTGGATCTCGGTCGATCCGACCAACCGGACCTGGATCGGCGAAGAGCCGACCTACCTGCCTCCGGTGGCGATCGGCGAGGTGATGCGCGCGCTCGGCCTTGGCGAAGTCGTCGAGTCAAACAACGAGAACTTTCCCGTAGGTGCGCTGGTAAACGGCCTGACCGGCTGGCAGGACTACATCGTGATCAGCGACGAGCAGCCCCTGATGCTGGTGCCCGACGGCGTCGATGCGCCCCCCTCGGCCATCCTCGGCACGCTCGGCATGACCGGCCTCACCGCCTACTTCGGCATGCTCGAGATCGGCGAGCCGAAAGAAGGCGAGACGGTCGTCGTCTCGGCCGCCGCCGGAGCCGTCGGCTCCACCGCGACGCAGCTCGCAAAGATGAAGGGCGCCCGGGTCGTCGGCATCGCCGGCGGACCCGAGAAGTGCGCCTGGCTGACCGACGAACTCGGTCTCGATGCCGCCGTCGACTACAAGGCCGATGACTGGCGCGCCCAGCTCAAGGAGGCGACCCCGAACGGGATCGATGTCGACTTCGAGAACGTCGGCGGCGAGATCATGGAGGCGGTCTTCGCCCGGATGAACAAGGATGGCCGGGTCGCCCTCTGCGGCCTGATCTCCGGCTACAACGAAGACGAGCCGCCGCCCGGCCCGCGGTCCTTCGGCAACCTGCTGATCCAGCGGGTGAAGCTTCAGGGTTTCATCATCCTCGACTACTACCCCCGCTTCGGCGAAGGGATCCGCCAGCTCGCCCAGTGGGTCGGCGAAGGCAAGATCAAGTCGGAGGAGACGGTGGTCGAAGGCTTCGACGAGCTGCCGAACGCGCTCAACATGCTGTTCGCCGGCGAGAACACCGGCAAACTGGTCGTCCACATCGAGCCCTGAGGCTTGAGGCCGGCCGTCAGGCCGGGATGCTGAGTTCGTCGAGTCCCTTGCCGATGTTGCGCAGGAGGACCTTGCCGATCACGAAATCGAGTCCCGGAAGACTCGCGTCGATCATGATCTTCCACTCGAGGTGGGTGCCGGTTCCATTCGGGGTGAACCTGATTTCTCCCAGGTGGTCCTTCAGCGGCGTTCCTTTGGTAACCGCGTAGTCGATCTCTTCGTTCGGCACGATCCGGAGCGTCGTTTCTTCGAAGGCCGGCACCGGACCAGGCGGGTTGATCCGGCGGACCGAACCGACCCCGTTGGGATCGCCGTGGGTGCCATCCTTGATCTGGGTCACTTCGGCTCCCAGCACCCCTCCGAGGTTCTCGTGCACCGAGAAGTACGCGAAAACCTTCTCGGGCGGGAGGTCAAAGTCCTTGAGGAATTTCAGGTTCTGCATGTGCCCGAGTCAATCACAACGGCTGCAGGGCGACCAGAGATCATCCGGCCAGCCGGCGGGCCGGTAGTCTTTGATCGATCCCGGGGCAGGGGCTGCCGGGGAATCCAACTTTGGGAGAGACACATGCGCGGAATTCGTAACGGCTCGTCGATCGCTGCCTGTCTGACGGCTGTTGCCATGCTTGCTGCCTTCACCGTCGCCGCGGCACCGGCCACGGCGGCCAGCGCTTCGGCAAAGAAGCATTCGAAGAAGCGCTCAAAGAAGTTGAAAGGCGCGCCCAAGCCGAACTCGAAAGCCAGTTTCACGGCACGCGGCGGCATCAACCAGGCCTACGCCGAGGACACAACCTCCGGCATCAGGCTACTGCTCGTCAACAAGGCGAATGGCATCGTCGCGCAGGGCAAGTCCGACCGCTTCGGCAGCAAGATCTTCTACGACCGCAAGCCCGGGGCTGGATACCGGATCTTCAGCGTCAAGGGCAACGAGGTCGCCGCCTCGAAGAAGTTCGCGATCCTCAAGGCCGGCAAGAACCCGAAGAACTCCTTCTACGCCGGCAAGACCCTTCACGAAGGCCTCAACTACGTGACCATGCGTGACGGCACCGAACTCGCCATGACCGTTCGACTCCCCGGAGGCAAGGACATCGGCGACGGACCGTTCCCGACCCTCGTCGAGTACTCCGGTTACCAGACGGCCGCCCCGCACAACGCCTTCGCCTCCTTCCTCTCCGGCGTGCCCGACGACCTGGCCCCGGCAACTTCGACCGCGGTCGGTTCGATCGTCGCGCCGCTGCTCGACTTCGCATCGGTGAGCGTCCAGATGCGCGGTACCGGCTGCTCGGGCGGCGCCTTCGACCTGTTCGGCCTGCCAACCACGTACGACGGCTATGACGCGGTCGAAACCGTCGGCAACCAGGACTGGGTCAAGGGCGGCAAGGTCGGCATGGGCGGCATCTCCTTCTCGGGAATCACCCAGCTCTTCACGGCCGGCACCCAGCCGCCCCACCTCGCGGCGATCGCACCGATGTCAGTCACCGACGACGCCTACCTCTCCTCGGTCTACCCCGGAGGCATCTTCAACGACGGCTTCCAGCTCGACTGGCTCAAGGAGCGGAGGGAAGACGCACTGCCGGCGCCCGAAGGCGGGCAGCCGTGGGCCAAACTGCTCACCACCGAGGGCGATCCGGACACATCGCCCCCGAATGTCCCCGACCAGAACTGCATCAGAAATCAGGAAATGCACCTCCAGGCTCGCGACGGCGTCAAGCAGACCCTCAGCCGTCCATACCGGAACGAAGTCTTCAGGGATCGCTCGCCGAGCACCTGGTACAGCCGGATCAAGGTCCCGGTCTTCCTGCTCGGCCAGTTCCAGGACGAGCAGACCAGTGCCCACTTCGTCGAGAGCCTCTCGAAGTTGAAGAAGAACAAGAACGTCTGGATCACGCTGCAGAACGGCGTCCACTGCGATTCGCTCGGCCCGAACTCGATCACCCGCTGGGTCGAATTCTTGAACCTCTTCGTGGCCGACCGCATTCCGAAGGTCCCAGGGCTGCTCCTCTCCCAGAGCGGCGCGCTCTACCAGGGACTGGCCAAGGCGGCGGCCGCACCGGTCATACAGTCACGCTTCGCCGACTACCCTGACTCCGACCTGGCCAAGGCCAAGGCCGAGTTCAAGCAGGACCCGCGAGTCCGGGTCCTGATGGACAACGGCACCGGCGTCCCCGGACACCCGGGTGGAATCGGCGCCAGTTGGGAGATGGGCTTCAATTCCTGGCCGATCAGGCAGGCGAAAGCGACTCCGTTCTACTTCGGCAAGAAGGGTGCCTTGACCAGGGCCAAGCCGAAGAAGGCGTCGCAGGCGTCTTACAGGTCAGATCCGAAGGCACGGCCGGTCTCGACCCTCACCGGTGACCGCGCCGGCGGCGACGCCTGGCTCGCCGAGCCGCCCTACGACTGGAAGCCGATCGCCAAGGGCAAGGGCCTCGGGTTCACCAGCACGGCCCTGACCAGGGATACGATCATCGCCGGCAGCTCGAGTGTCGACCTCTGGCTCAAGTCGTCGGCGAAGGACACCGACCTTCAGGCAACCCTCACCGAGGTTCGCCCGGACGGCCAGGAGACCTACGTACAGAGCGGCTGGTTGCGGGCCTCCCACCGGAAGCTCAACCGGAAGCAGTCGACGGCAAGCAACCCGTTCCCGACCCACTTCAAGAAGGATGCGGCTCCGCTGCCGAAACGCAAGTTCAGCCGGGTCCGGATCCCCGTCTTTGCGGCGGCCCACGCGTTCCGCAAGGGGTCGAAGCTGAGGATTACGGTTTCGGCAGTCGGCGGCGACCGGGCGATCTGGCACTTCGCGACCCTCGACAGGGGCAAGACGAAGAACACGATCCTCCTCGGCGGTAATAAGCCTTCACGGATCGTTCTGCCGGTGCTTGCCGGTCAGGACGCCCAGGGCACTCCGCTGCCGGCCCCGACCGCGCTGCGCGGCGCGCCGACCCGCGGTTACACCGCCGCTTCGAACGGCGGCTGATCCCAGCTTGAGCCAAGCGGTTTGGAGCGGCGATCCGACACTTGGGGTTGGCCAGTCGAATAGCGGGTAACTGTCAGGTAATCAACTGAGGGCGGAGGAGATATGTCCACAATCGTAATAGTCGTGATCGTTGTCGTGGTGATCGCAGTGATCGCCATGGTGGCTGCCTGGGCAAGCAAGAGGAGGCCTGATCGGGAGCTGGCAAATACTCAGCTCGAGGCCAAGGAAGCCGATGCAGGATTTCATCGCGAGAAAGCGGCCGAAAGCCAGTCGGAAGCCGCTGTTGCCGAGGAACGGTCCAAGCGGCTCGCGTCCGAAGCTCAGCTCCATGAAGAGCAGGCCCGAACCCGTGAAGACGAAGTAGATCGTAAGGAGTAGCTATGTTGATCGCCGCAATAATTGCTGTCTGCATCATCCTCGCCATTCTCGGATTCTTGCTTCCGCGGATGTCCGAACACGCCCGGCGTGGCACCGATAAAACCCTGGGGGTCGGCCAGCGCGCCGGCAGCAAGGCACCGGGGCCGATCGGTCGCCTGCTGAGCAAGTCGTTCGGCACCTCCCGTAAGGCAGCCGACAAGAGTCACGAGAAAGGCAAGAAGGCTCGTTCCAAAACTCCGGTGTTAGAGGTCCAGGCGGCTCAGACGCTTGAGGTTCAGCCGACGATGCCGCCCGGACCAAAATCCGGGAGCGCACAGCTCGGGACGCGCCAGGCGTCGACCAGGTCGCCGGCGTGCGGTCGCAATTCCTCGCAGATCGTATTGAGGTTGCGGGTAACCGCCTTGGCCCGGGTTGAGGAAATGCGACCGTGCTCCTGGTACCAGGCCCGGTGCTCGTCGATAACGCTGAGCGCGTAGAGGTCGCAGATCCGGCCAAGCATCAACCTTTCGTTCTCGTCCTCGCAGTCGTCCACTCCGCGTGAAAAGGCCTCGAGAATCCGGGTTTCGATGTGGGACCGGGCGGCGGCCAGCACGTGGTCCTGACAGGCGTTGAAGACGACGAAGGGGTCGTACCCGTCGTCGATTCCGCTCTTCAGGCGCCGGGCGGCACTCGAAAGCACATGGTCTTCGCGCCACGCGAAAAGAGCCAGCTGATATTCGCGCTGCTGGAGGTCGCCATCCTCTTCCGAGTCGGGGGTGATCTCGTCCCAGATGCGCCCCCAGAGTTCGCGTGCGGCGGTGCGCTCGACGAACCGCTCGATCACCTGCGAAGCGATGAAGCCGGCCATCCCGATCGGGTTGAGGTCGCCGAACTCCTCGCGGTAGCCGGTGAGCAGACTCTTCGCCACGAGCTGGAGCAGGACCGTGTTGTCGCCCTCGAAGGTGGCGAAGATCTCGGCGTCGGCCTTGCGCGCGGCGAAGCCGGTCGAGCTCAGATAGCCGAGGCCACCGCAGGCTTCGCGACCGGTCTGAAGACAGTCGATCGCGTGCCAGGTCGCGAAGGCCTTGACCCCGGCCGCGCTCGTCTCGAGTTCCCGGCGGGCGTGCTCTTCGGTCTCCACACCGCTGAAAACCGCATCGAGATCCCGGACCAGTTCCTCCTGCTTGAAGTGGAGTGCGTAAGTGCGGGCCAGCAGCGGCAGCAGGCGGAGCTGGTGGACGCGGTAGTCGAGCAGCGGCACTTCCTCGCCCCCGCCGGGCGGTCCGAACTGCCGGCGCCGTTCACCATGTTTGATGGCGGTGGTCAGCGCGACCTTGGAGACGGAGATGCCGGCACCGCCGACCGAGACCCGCCCCTGGACCAGCGTGCCGACCATGGTGAAGAAACGACCGGTTGGACTCTCGATCGGCGATGAATAGTCACCGGCCTCACTCACCGAGCCGTAGCGGTCGAGCAGATTCAGCCGGGGAACCCTGACGGAATCGAAGTAGAGGCGGCCGTTGTCGACGCCGTTCAGGCCGAGCTTGTGCCCACAGTCCTCGATCCGGACCCCGTCGAGAGGTTTGCCGCGCTTGTTGCGAATCGGCACGACGAAGGCGTGGACACCGTGGTTCGTGCCACCGACGATCAGCTGGGCAAATACAGCCGCGGCCTGTCCGTGGACGGCGGCGTTGCCGATCCAGTCCTTCCGGTCAGCCTCGGTCGGCGTGTCGATCACCCACTCCCCTGTCTGGAGGTCGTAGGTCGCTGTGGTGCCGACCGCCTGAACGTCGGATCCGTGTCCAGATTCGCTCATCGCGAAGCAGCCGGGCAGTTCGAGCGAGGCGATGTCGGCCAGGTACTCCTCGTGGTGCCGTTCCGTACCGAGGTGGAGGATCGCGCCGCCCCAGAGCCCGAACTGGACCCCGGTCTTGACCAGCAGAGAAAGGTCGCCGAAGCCGAGGGTCTCGAACGCGGCGATCGAGCCACCGATGTTCCCCCCGCCTCCGTAGGCCGACGGCAGGCCCAGGGTCGTCCGTCCTTCTGCCGCGAGCAGCTTCGACCACTCAAACACCCGCTTGCGATACTCCTCGCTGGAGATCTCGGGGTCCACCACCGCGAACTCGGGCCGCGCTATCTGCTCCCTCACCCCGGCGCGGATTTCACCATAGTCGCCTTCGAGGTAGTCACCGAGCGAATCGACGTCGATCGCCGCGATTGACTCGGCTGTGGGGGGAGCGTCGGTCATCCACTCCGATACTACGCCCCGTCGTGCGGATCAACCTTCAGGATGCCAGAACTCAGCGGGTGTAGAGACCGTGGAACCCGAAGGGGATGTGATGTGGCACCGAAGCCCGGGCGATCTCCTGCATCGACTTCGCATCGAGGACGACCAGAGCCGAGGCCCGGCGGCGGCCGTCGAGGACGACCGACATGACGACGCCGTCATCTTCGGAGCGCGCATGCGGGCGCGGTACGAAAATTGGTTCGCCCGGGTAGACCCCGCGCTCGCGCCAGATCTTCGACTCGCCCTTCTTTACGTCGGCCTTGACCAGCTGATCGATGAAGCCGCTTCCCCTGCCCTTCAGTCCGACCCCGTAGGCATAACGGTAGTGACGCCCGTTGACCTCGTCGTAGTTTTTCTGCGGCAGCTCGATGAAAGCCTCGATCAGGTCGCGCTTGGTGAGCTTGCCGGTGGACGGGTTGACCTCGAACCGCCGGTACCGCGCCTGCGGCACGTTGTTGTTCTTGCGGATCTTCTTCAGGTAGAGCGCGTTGATCGAACCCGCATCCTTGTGGGCACAGACATCGATCACGACCCGGCCGTCCCGGTCGTAGGCATTGATGTGGTGGAACGCGAAGAACGGGTCGGTATCGAAGGTCTTGGCCACCCCTCCGCGCTTCCGGTCGATCAGAATGATCTGCGAGGGCAGCTCCGGGTGCCATTCGTAGTTGGTGATGATCGGTCCGCGGTCGGGCCCGAGGAACTTCGAGAGGTTGAAGTTCCAGGGCTGGGTGACGATCACGACGTATCGCTTGGTCAGGCCGAAGGAGTGAAGGTAACCGGGTGACGCCTGCGGAATGAAGGCCAGCTCGCGCCGCTTCCCTTTCCTCTCCCTGACGATGCGCAGCCCGCTCGGCGGCACCAGCTCGATCTCGTAGGAGAACCGTTCGCCGGTGGCCGGGTCCCGATGAGGGTGGGCGGTGCCCAGCCGCCCCTGCATCACGGCGCCGTCGATGCCGAGCGTGTTCAGGAACTTGCGATTGAACCGGACCGGGATCGGGATCTCGGTATGGGCACGGAACTCGCCCGCGAGCTTTTCGATCGAGACGTTCGCGTTCGGGATCCTTCCCAGGACCGGCAGGGTCGAGACGCCGGAGAAGATCTCGCGGCAGGGGTCCGGGGCAGGATCGGTAGCCAGCTCCGAGTACTTGATTCGCCCTTCCTCTTTCCAGGCCCTGTACGCGCTTGAGCGGAGAAAACGGTTGCGGTAGCTGACCCGTCCTTTATCGAACGAAAACGCGTGGAGCATGGCGAGCCCGTCGAACCAGTGATTGAACTTCTCCTCGCCGATCTCGAATAGTGCCGGGCCGTTTCGCAGCAGCGATCCGGTCAGCCATTCCGGCATCTTGCCGTCGACCGCGAGGTGCCGCAGATGCGTCTCAGCCGTCAGCGATTTGAAGCCGAGGTTGAAACCCGGCTTCTTCAGGGCCGGGGACTTGGCCAGCGACTCGGCGATGCCCAAAGGACCGGTCGGCGCAAGCGCATTGGCCACAGCCAGTCCGGCCGCAGTCCTCGATCCGTCACGTAGAAGTTCACGCCGCGTTCTGCTCATCCCGTCCTCCCTCGACAACCCTCGCTCCGACTATACCCGGGGACGGTCGTTTCAGGGTTTGGTCAGCTGACCCGAAGGATCCTCGACACCGTTCAGGGCACCATTGACCGCGTCGGAACCCGGGACTTCTTTCGGCACTTCGGGAAGGTTGTCAACCGCACCCTGCACCGCATCGTTTACCGGAGCGACCGGATTCATCGTGGTGGGCTTGCTCCCTGAACCACCAGAGCCGCCACCAGAGCCGCCACCGCTGCCACCGCTGCCACCGCTACCGCCACCACCGGTTCCGCCGTTACTGCCACCACCGCTGTCGCCGCTGCCACCGCCGCCCTGACTGCCCCCGTTCCCACTGCCCGGCCCGGACTGCCCGGAGTTGCCACCGGGCTTCTTCGATTCGGAACCGGACCGGCGTTTAGCCTTGCCGTCGGGCCTGGCACCGTCACCACCGGCGTTCGCCGCCGGATTGGCAGCGAACGGAGCCAGACCATCGGAGGAGGCCTGTCGCACGACCGGCTCCTTCTTGTCCCGGACGGGATCCGGCTGGGAATTGCTGACGGGGGCGGCACCGATGACGGTGGCCGCGGCGCCGACCGCCGCCACCTGTGCCGCGCCGCTGCCGAGGCCGATCAGGGACTGGCCGGCCTGCCTGCCCACGCCGAGCGCGGCCGCGGACAGGGCGACCGGCCGATGGCCGGCGTAACGGCTGTCGAAGGCTCCGACCGCCGCAGCGTCCAGCTGCGTTCCGGCTTCCTCACGCAGGATCGCTATCGCGAATTCGTGGGCCCGGGCCGGCCGGTAGGGGCGGGCTGAGGTGAGGGCGTCGAAGGTGTCCGCGACGGAGATGATCCGTGCTCCGAGGGGGATCTCTTCCCCGCTGATCCCATCGGGGTAACCCTTGCCATCAATCCGCTCGTGGTGGTGGCGGACGATCGAAGTCAGTTCGGGGTCGTTCAATTCGGCGACCATCGCGGCGCCGGCTCCCGGGTGCAGCTTGATCACTTCGTACTCGGCGTCGGTGAGCTTGCCGGGCTTGTCGATGATCTCCCTCGGGGTATCGATCTTGCCGACGTCGTGGAGCAGTGCGGCGGTCCGGATCCTGGCGATCTCCTCCGGTGGCAGCTTCATTCGTTTGGCCATGTTCGCCGCATGACGAGCAACTCGGCGCGAATGACCGGCGGTGTACGGGTCACGGGCTTCGAGCGCGGCCGACAGCTGCTCGAGCTTCTTCGCCCGCTGCTTCGTGTTGAGGCCGGACTCGGCATTCGGCCCGACGAAGGTCTCGGATCGGTCGAGCAGCCGTTCGAATCGCCAGCTGCGGAACCAGCCCCAGATCATCAGGTCCTCGAAAAGGACTTCAGATGAGGCGGCACGGTGCTTCCAGAACGCCGCAAGCACTTGAGAGATGCCGACCGAGAGCGCAACCGACACCAGGACGAGCACGATCGGAGAGGTGAGTATGTCGCCAACCCTCAGGGCAAGCGCGAGCAGACAGGGAAAGACCACGACTGCAAAGGTCACCGCCAGCGAGAGCGGAAGCCTGCCGATCACCCTTTTCGGCGCTTCATCCATGACAACACCTTAACGGTCCGGAACCCTGGCCGGGCCCGGAACCGTGCGAACGATCAATACAGGGCCGACTGATCCAGGCCGGTGACCGAATTCTGGCCGGTAAGCCCCAGTGCCGTGTCGATGTCCGACTTGAGGAACCCGATCATCTGGCTGACGCCGGCTTCGCCCCCGGCGGCCACCGCCCAGGCCCAGGCGCGACCGACCAGCACGGCCTTCGCGCCGAGCGACACCATCTTCACGACGTCGAGCCCCGTTCGGACGCCACCATCGGCGAGCACGTCGACCTGGTCGCCGACCGCTTCGGCCACCGCCGGCAGCGCCATCGCCGAGGAGGGCACCGAGTCGAGCTGGCGGCCGCCGTGGTTGGAGACGATCATTCCGTCGACGCCGGCGTCGACCGCCCGTCTTGCGTCCTCCGGATCGAGCACGCCCTTGACTAAAAGCTTGCCTTCCCAGTGCTCCCGCACCCAGGCGATGTCCTCCCAGGTGACGCTGGGGTCGAACTGCGAATCGACCCAGGCCTTGAAGTCTTCAGGGCTGCGCCCGCCGGGCACGGCTTTGGCGAGGTTTCCGAAGGTCAGCGGCTTGCCTTTGATCGCCACGTCGGCCACCCATCTCGTGTGCGAGACCAGGTCGATGCCCCGCCGGACCTTGGCCCAGGCCGACGCGTCGCCGAGCATGGCGTTCCTTGTATCGCGGTGCCGGGCGCCGAGCACGGCCAGGTCGACCGTGAGGATCAGGACCGGGGTGCCGACCGCCCGGGCCCTCGACATCAAATCCTCGGCGTAGCTCCGGTCTTTCATCACGTAGAGCTGGAACCAGGGCGGCACCGATGTCGCCTCGGCGACCTCTTCGACGCTGCAGATAGAGACCGTCGACTCGACGAACGGAACACCGGCAGCTTCAGCCGCTTTCGCCGCCGCCACTTCCGCCCGCCGGGCGAACATCCCGGCCAGGCCAACCGGCGCGAGGATCACGGGAGTCGAAAGCTTCTGGCCCAGAACCTCACAGGCCTGGTCGCGGACGGTGACGTCCCGCATCACGACCTGGCGCAGAAGGATCTTCTCGAGGTCCGTGACGTTGGCCCGCATAGTCGCTTCTTCGTACGCGCCGCCGTCAAGGTAGTCGAAGAGCTGGCGGGGCATTTTCCGCCTCGCCAGCTCCCGGTAATCGAGCACCGAGGCGGGAGCAAGGCCGAGCGGACGATCCTGGGCAAAACGCATCGTCAGAACCTAAACGATATTTCGGCGCCTCACGCCACGGGGCCGGTCCGGATCTGTCGATTCAGGCGTCCGCGGCACCGGCTGAACCGCGTTCTGGCTCCTTCGCCGGCCACTTGTCGGCGAAACGCTCAGCCATCGCGGTGATCGTGAGACTCGGATTGACCCCCAGGTTGACCGGGATCGCAGCCGCGTCGGCCACGTAGAGACCGGGGTGGCCGTGGGTCTCGTGGTTCGCGTCGATCACGCCCCGCTCCGCGGTCTCCCCGATCACGGCGCCCCCGAGGATGTGGGCCGTGAAGGAGACCCCGCCGACGCTTTCGGCCAGCAGGTTCATCGGCGTCCCTCCGGAAGCATCGGCGAAGGCGCGAGCCACGTCGTTTGCAACCGGCAGGTAGGTCGGGGTTTCGCGGCCCTTCACCGCCCGGGAGCGCAGAACCCGTTTCCACGGCCGAAAGGGGGGCCGACCGAAGCGGAACTGGATCTCGTTGTCGAGATTCTGCATCACGGTGAGTGCCGTGAATCGGGCTTCGAAGTTGCGCGCGAAGATCATCTTGGTATGCCGGGCAGGGTGGCGGATCACCGCGGCGACCGTCTCCAGCGCCCGGCGCAAAGGTACGGTGCCGTTGATCAGGGGTCCGACCTGGAGGCGCAGGAGCTTGCCACCGCCGACGTAGCGGTTTTGAGTGACGTGGGTTTTCGCGTCGGGATGAAAGTCGGTCGAGATTGCCGGTCCCCGGCTCAGATCGGTGCCGGGTCCATCGGCAAGGACCGCGGTCACAGCCTCGGAGTTGGTGCGCACCCGTCGGCCGAGCCGGCCCGAGACCCGTGGCAGCGTCCCCATCTCGTCGCGACATCGGAACAGAAGCTCGAGCGTGCCGAGCACCCCGGCGGCCAGGATCACCTTCGCTGCCCGCAGCGGCGGCTGCGCGTCCCGCCCCTTCCAGGGATGTTGTGATTTCAGTTCGTATCCGCCGCCCGGCAGCGGTGTGATCGACTCGACCCGGTGCTCGGGCCGGATCGTGGCACCGCGCTTTACGGCAAGGTGAAGGTAGTTCCTGTCGAGCGTGTTCTTGGCACCGTAAGGGCAGCCGGAGAGGCAGCCGCCACAGAGCCGGCAGCCGGTGCGAGCCGGTCCCTCACCATTGAAGAAGGGATCCTCGACCGTCTTGCCGGGTTCGCCGAAATAGATGGCGAGCGGCACCGGGCCGAAGGTCTCCTCCCCTCCCACTACCCGGGCTGCCGATCTCAGATGATCGTCCATCGGACCGATGAACGGATTGGCGGTGCGACCCAGCATCCGGGCGGCCTCCTCGTAGTGCCCGGACAGCGCCTGTTCCCAGTCGGTTTCGCCGTCGCCCCAGGCGGGGTCGTCGAACACCGAGGCCTCCGGCTTGAGCAACACCCCACCCCAGACGATCGATCCACCGCCCACTCCGGCTGCCCCGATGATCCCCACATCCCGGAATACCTTCTGCCAGAAGAACCCGTGAAGACCCATATCCGGCTCCCAGAGATGGTGGCGGACACTCTTCCTTGCCTTCAGGATGTCCTCCGGGGTGATCTCGCGGCCCTGTTCGAGCACGACCACGTCATAACCCTTCTCGGCCAGCCGCAGCGCGCTTACGGCGCCGCCGAAACCGCTGCCGATGATCGCCACGTCACAGTCAAAATCATCGGCCAGCTTCACGCCCGTGAATCTAGCACCGGGTGCTGCGTGGCGAGCGCCAGCTCAAGGGCGTTCCCGGGTCTTGGCTGACCGAGCGCCGGGCCCAGATCGGGCAGCCATGTTTATCGGTCAGATCCACCCGGGTAAGACCGGGTACAGCCACGAGCGAAAGGCATCGATGAATTTCGGATTTTCCATATTCCTGATTGCGGTTGGAGCGATTCTTGCTTTCGCCCTGAACGTCCATGTCAAGGGTGTCGAAATCGATGTGGTCGGCTACATCCTGATGCTGGTCGGTGCGGTCGGTCTGGTCTGGTCGGCGGTGGTGTACAACCGGCGACCCCGATACGCGGAAGAAGTTCCTCCACCGGAAGCTCCGCGACGCGAGTACCCACCTCGCTACTGATAGTCAAACTTCGCCCCGCTGACCGGGACCGCAGGACCTTCTAACCCACGGGCGGGCCGATCTCCGGTCGGCCAGACTGCCTTCACTCGCTGAGGGCTTCGCCGGCGCGGATTCGCTCCGCATCGAATTCCGGCCCGGTGAGTTCTGAAGATGTGATGACTTCGGCTAGCCTCTCGAACATGACCTGTTCACGTTCACGAATCCCGATGACCCTGCCGATCGCAATCCTCTGTTGCGCAGCTCTGCTGGGAGTCGCCTCGAACGCGAACGCCGCGCCCGGCGACGGCGCGTGCAGCGTCACCCCGAAGCCCCCCGCGGGTTCGACCGCACCGTTCGACGGGGTCTGCGACTACCTGTCGGAACGAGAGGGAGTCCAACAGGCCGCGATCTTCGACAACGAGACGAATGACACCTACGTTCTGAGCACCGGTAACGCCACCCAGTACACGGCGAGCATCGTCAAGGTCAACATCCTCGCACGGTGGCTGAACGGATACCAGGGCAAAAATGGACTGAAGATCCCGGAACAGATCCCCTATTCGGTCAAGTACCTGATGGGCAGGATGATCCAGTTCAGCGACAACGCAGCGGCGACGAGCCTCTTCCACTTCGGCGGCGGCTGCCCGAGCCTCAAACTGTTCAACCGGCTCATCCCGATGAACGACACCAAGGTCGGTTGCGAGTCGGACAACTACTACGGCTGGGGCAACACCCAGACGACGGCGATGGACCAACTGAAGCTGATGAAGCTCTACGCATACGAAAACTCCCAGAGTCCGACGTTCGGGGTCCGGCACCGGAAAAAAGCTCTGAAGAAATGCAAGCGCCTCGACAGGACGGCAAAGCGCAAAGCCTGCAAGCGGAAGGTGAAACGCAAGTTCACCCGGATCGCGAAGAAGCCGATTCTCGGCGAGGACGCGAGAGCGTACGGCAACAGCCTGCTGCAGAGCGTTGATCCGGGCCAGCGTTTCGGAATCACCTGCGGTCCGTGGGATCCAACGACGTGTGCTCTACCGAACTACGCAACTCCCGATCCCGCGGTGACTGTTTCCGTCAAGAACGGATGGAAGACTCTGCCGACCTGCACCGATCCGATCCCCCAATGCCCCTGGCAGGTGAACAGCACCGGCTGGGTCAGGGGCAAGGGACGCGACTACACGCTGAGCATCCTGACGACCAAGGATCCGGTCGGGACCGGCGACGTTTACGGCTTCAACTACGGGATCGAAACGATCCAGGGAATCTCGAAGCTCGTCTGGTCAAACCTCGGTTCATAGCCCGGACCGGCGGCCGCGAACCTTCCGCGAGCAGTGCGATTGCGCCCTGTATACGGCAGCGAATCGGATCGAGGCCGGTTTGAACAGATGCGTCTCCGCTAATCGTCAAGGGTGGACATCGCCGGGCCGGCCGTGAAGCCGTGCACGATGATCGACACCCCGACACAGGCAATGATCGTCCAGTAGATGATCTGGATTTCATCGACCGAAAGCACATCGGCGTTGATCGCCACCGCCGCGTAATAGAAGGATCCGATCCCGCGGATTCCGAACCACCCGATCAGTTTCCGTTCGCGCAAGCTCACCGAAGAACCAGCGAATGCAGCCAGGACCGCCGCAGGCCGGATGATCAGCAAGAGCACCGGGACGAGCAGCAGGCCGGCGACCCCTGGTGCCTGGAGGCCCGCCCAAGTGACGGTGCTGCCGAGGATCAGGACCATGCCGAGCTCAGTGATGTTCTCGAGCAAATCGGCGCCGTTGTGAACGCGCTCATGGGAGTCGTGATCCCATTCGTAACGACGGAAGGCGAGACCACCCGCGAAAGCGGCCAGGAAGCCGTACGAACCGGCGATCTCCGCGACTCCGTAGATCACCAGGACCGAGGCGAGCGCCAGCCACCCGTCGAACTCAGGCTTCAGCCACCCGCGGTCGCGAAGCCAGTCTGAAACCATGCCGATCGTCCGGCCCCCGGCTACTCCGATCAGGACACCGGCCGCGATCGCATAGAGGACGTCGGCGGCGAGCCAGTCGGTGAACCATCCCCAGCCGCCTTCGCCGGCGACGAAGATCCCGAGGAAGACGAAAGGAAACGCCAGCCCGTCGTTCAAGCCCGCTTCAGAGGTCAGCGCAAAGTTGGTTTCCGATCCGTCGCCGGTACCGGGCGGCCCCACCTGCACATCGCGGGCCAGGACCGGGTCGGTCGGGGCCAGGCACGCTCCGAGAATGATCGCCCCACCCAGCGAAAGGCCGATGAAGGCGTTGGCAAACACGGCGACAGCGGCGATGGTCAGTGGCATCACCACTGCGATCAGAAGGATCGTCGACTTCCAGCGTTTCCAGCCGAGGTGCCGGTCGAGGCGCAACCCGGCACCGAAGAGCGCGATGACGATCGCGAATTCGGTCAGGTGTTCGATCAGGTTCGAATCCTCGATCGGGTCGAGCAGGTCCACACCGAGCAGGTGCAGGCCGGCCGAGGCGAAGGCGCCGAGCACCAGGTAAATCATCGCCGGGCTGAAACCGCGTTGGCCCTGGCTCGAAAGTGCCCAGATCGCGGCGAAAAGAACGAGCCCGCCGAAAGCCAGGCCGATCGCGAAGGGGTCAGCGAACGAGAAGCCAGGGGAGGCGGCAGGCGGCAGCAGATCAGATACTTGGAATGCGACGGGCATGCCCTACAGGTTGCCGTAAGGTCGCATTCGAACGCTGACTGGTCGTGAACAACAGGTCAATCGAGACTGGTTCCAGTAAATTTCGGCCCTATGCGTCAACCGCGGCCGGAACCAGATCAGAAAGAGGGCACCGCGCCAAACGGTCTTCCTTACGAGTCCGTCTGGTCCTATCCACGTCCACCCGGGATTCGGCCGGAGCCGAGGCCCGTTCTGGTCAGTTTCGGCGACCGGGCGGTCGCTTCGAGCCAGAGTGCGCTTCGGGTCTGTGAGACGGCCGGGGCGCCAGTCATCTACATCCCGGCTGCGGATATCGAGTCAACGGTCCTGCGACCATCAGCCGGTGGCGGTTCTTTCTGCGAGTGGAAAGGCCCGGCCGCCTACCTGGACTTCGTTTCCGGGGGCGAGGTCGTCCCAAGAGTGGCCTGGACCTACCCGCGACCGTCACCCGGTTTCGAGCAGATTCTGGACCACTACTCGTTCTACCCGGGTCTGGTGGAGTGCCAGCTCGCGGATGAAGTGGTGCGTCCGCAACCGGGGGGCTTCTATGGCGGCTGGATAACTGACGAGATCACCGGCCCGATCAAGGGCAACCCGGGCAGCGAAGGCTGGTAGACAGTCGCCGGGCGTACCTCAAAGCCGGTTCGGTGCTCCGCGCCGCCTGAGCGCCTCTGGGCGCTGGTCGCCCGCCCGGACCAGTGGTCAAGATGGTCGCCGTACGTTCGCGGGGCCGAAGGCCTGGGTTCACCGGAAGTGCGAGAGGGCGCGCGGGGCAAGGTCAACCTTGTTGGCGGGATCAAACTACCGGCGGAAATTCTCGAAGTCACTCCGGGACAGTCCTGGACCTGGCGGGTCGGCGGAATCATCGTCGAGCATCTGGTCCGCCCATCCCCTGGCGGTTCGCAGCTGGAGATGCCGGTTCGGGCGACAGGCAAACCTTGGAAACCCGCCGCAATGGCCTACCAGCCGTTCATCGGGCTGATCGCACGACGTATAGCGTCGATCGCAGAACGGAATTCAGGGAACGAGCGACAGAGCGATGCCCGGAAAGGCGACCTTCTTGAGTGAATCGACGAATCCGGCTGACCCCGAATACGACGACCTGTCGATCGCGGCCACAACCGATCCCTTGGCCAGGTTCTGGATGTAGTCGTTGCCCGTAAAGCTCCGGATCTGACCGCTTTCCACGGCGCCCTTGACCTTGTCTATCGCATCCATCCATTGCTGCGTGGTCGCTTCGGCCGGATCGATGCCCTGATCCATCAAGACCACGGATATCGTGTCCCGCCTGGAGGACCCCACTTTCGATACGGGACGGGAATTCAGTATTCCGTGGAAGTCCGGTATGACCGGACCTTCAGCCAGTCCGGTTTAGTTCAATCGCGAGGCGGGGATATTTGAACCGTGCTGCAGTCAACTCCGGCTCGCCCGGACCTTTCTCCATGTGAGCCGGATTTCAGGCAGGCTTCCGGGCATGGAGTGCTGGCAGCGATTGGCCGTACCCCGCTGATCGACCTCGAGCGGTACCTGAGGCGACCTTTCTCCGTCTGGGCGAAGCTTGAGGGCTGCAATCCCGGAGGATCAGCCAAAGCCCGGTCAGCCGCACGGATCATCACCGATGCAGTGTCGTCCGGGCAAATCGGTCCGACGACAACCGTGATCGAGTCGACCTCGGGGAACATGGGTATCGGCCTGGCTCAAGTGTGTGTGTATTTCGGGCTCGAGCTCGTATGTGTGACCGACCGGCGCACCAACCGGTCCACCTTGCAGACAATGCGTGCCCTTGGTGCCGAGGTGAGAGTGGTCGAGCAGCCGCTTCCAGACGGCGGGGACCTGCTGCACGCAAGGCTGAAAGTAGTCGAAAAACTGCGGCGCGAGATCCCGGATTCCTTCTGGCCTGACCAGTACGCCAACCCGTCAAATCCAGCTGCGCACGCGGATGGGACGATTAGGGAAATCGACGAAGCTCTGGACGGAAAAATCGACCACCTTTTCGTAGCTGCCGGCACCGCGGGAACGGTTCGCGGGTGCATCGATTACCTGAGGCGCGAGAACCGCTCAACCGAAGTCGTCGCCGTCGACGCCCGGGGCAGCGTTCTCTTCGGCGGGGAGCGTGGTGAGCGACTGCTGCCCGGAATGGGAGCCGGCCGCGTATCGGAGATCGCAAAGACGACCCTGCCCGACCGGGTGGTCAAGGTCGACGAACTCGATTGCGTTGTCGCCTGCCGCCGTCTGGCGGCCCGTGAGGGCATCCTTGCCGGCGCTTCCTCGGGCGGAGTCCTGTCAGCGCTTGAGCAGCTCGCGCCCGAGTTCAAACCCGATGCCCGGTGCGCCTTGATCCTCGCCGACGGAGGCACCGCCTATCTGGAAACCGTGTACGACGACGACTGGGTCGAGCAATCGCTCGGTTGTGATCCGAATCGCCTGGCCGAACTCGTCCGGACCTGACCAGGATGCCTGCCAGGCAGATCGCGATCGTCGGATTCGGGCCAAGGGGGCTGGGGGCGCTCGAGCGCCTGATAGCCCACCAGGGAACCCCCGCATCTACGCCGATCGAAGTGACGATCTTTGAACCCCATCCCACCCCTGGCGCCGGGCCGGCCTACGACCCACGCCAGTCGCCATTCCTCCTGATGAACTTCCCGGCGGTGAAGATCGACCTCACCCGGAATGCAGGAGGACCTGCGACCAGCTTCGACGGCGGCTCGTTCAGCGAATGGGCGGGAGCCGATCCGGTTCGAGCGGAGTCCTGGTGCCCCCCACGGGCGCTTGTCGGCCGCTATCTGTCTGCTGCTGCCGCGAACTTGATCGATTCGTCTCCCTTTACCGTGGAGCTGTTGCCGGAGCCGGTTCTCGCAATGTGCCCGGCATCGCAGGGGTGGCTGGTCGAGTCGCGCTCGCGGTCGGTCCGATTCGACGAAGTTCTGCTGGCAGTAGGACACGCCCCTCAAAGGTCGCTTGCCCGACGATCGCCCGATCTGGCAGAGGCGGGCCTCCAGGTCGGCATCCGCGGGTTCGGGCTGACCGCGATCGACCTGATTCTCGAGCTCACCGAGGGACGGGGAGGCCGGTTCGACCCGGATGGAGGAGCTTCTCTCCGATACAGCGAGGCCGGCGCTGAGCCGTCGTCGATCGTCCCGCGTAGCCGCCACGGCCGATCGATGCTCGTGAAGCCTGAGCTCGCTCGGAGCCGGGCTCCGCAGGAGATGTTGATGACGGCCATCGCGAGGAGCCGCGACGAGGTGCTTCAACTGCCGGTCGGATCCGGGATCGACCGACTCGGTGCCGTAGTCGCGTCTCTCTCGGCAGATCTCCTACCGCTCGATGATGTGCAAGCGGTGGCCGAGAACTGGATACGCGCAGCGTGCAAGGGTCAACTCGAGCCAGCTCCCGACCCGGCCGGAGCCATCTCCCGGTCGCTGCGAATCGCATCCGGCGAAGCTGCCCCCGACCTCAACTGGGCCCTCGGGCTCGCCTGGCGCACCATCTACCCGGCGATCGTCGAGCGATACTCCCATGGCGGCCTGCGGAAATACGAGTATGAGCCTTTCAGACTTCTCGCGGCTGAACTGGAGCGGCTGGCCTTCGGACCACCTCCGGTAAATGGCGCGAAACTGCTGGCGCTGGTCGACGCCGGAATCCTCGATCTATCCGTACTTGGCGAGCCGGAGAGTGGCCAGGCGCAGATCGAGCTCGACGCGGTAACTGAACCGCCCGGCCTGCTCCTCCATCAAGCGCCGCTCGCCGATCTGGTCGCGGTGGATGCAGTCAGGGTGCCTTCGGGTGCCCGTGGAATCGAGATCACCCGAAGCGCTTTTTGTGTAGGCGCCGACGGCGAACCTACGCAGGGCCTGGCGGCTTGCGGCAGGCTGACCGAAGACTGGGTGATCGGCAACGACACGCTCGACCGCTCCCTCCACCCTGAAATCGACCGCTGGGCGGCAACCGTCTGTGACACGACCGGAGTCGAGTCAGCAGTGGCGGTCGCGTCGTGAGCCTGGAGATGGCCTCAGGCGCCGCGCTACGCTCAAACTGCCGAGGCGAATCTCCTTTGGACGGTCGTCTCGAAACCTGGCAGAAGTCGCTACTTGCTGATCCCGAGCTGTTGGCATCGGCGTTGGGGAGCGGCGAGAGCCCGATCAACGTGATCGACCCCGGCCCGATGAAACGCAACGCCGACGATCTCGGTGACGCCGCCGGCGACTTTGACGTCCGGCTCAAGATTTTCTTCGCCCGCAAGGCGAACAAATGTCTTTCACTGGTCGATCGTGCACGCGATCTCGGTCACGGAGTGGATCTGGCCAGCCTGAACGAGCTGGTCGAGGCCTGTGACCGCGAAGTTGCCGCCGAGAACCTCGTGGTCACCGCGGCGGTCAAACCCCGTCCGTTGCTCGAACTCTGCGTCGAACGCGGGGCGCTGGTCGTACTCGACAATCAGGATGAAGCAGATCTGCTGACGACGATCGCCGCCGAGCGAAACCGGCCGGTGCGTGTCGCGATCAGACTTGCGATTGATATCCCCGGATCCATTCCAACCCGGTTCGGGGTGACACCGGACGAGGCGCGCCTGCTCGCTGAAACGCTTGACGCCAATCCCCTCACCGAACTGGCGGGGCTGCACTTTCACCTGGACGGATACTCGCGGACGGACCGCCTGCTTGCCCTGACCGCGGCCCTCGATCTCGCCGACGACATGCCCGCGGGATCCGTCATGCGGTTCATCGACATCGGGGGTGGCATCCCGATGAGTTATCTGGACGACAGCGACCAGTGGGACCGGTTCTGGGTTTCGCATCGCGAAGCCCTTCTGGGGAACCACCCACCGCTCACATTTGACAACCATGGCCTGGGTTTCACCGTCGCGGACGGTCGGATTACCGGCAAGCGGGCGACATACCCTTACTTTCAGGAGCCCACCCGGGGCGACTGGTTGCGTGACCTGCTCGCCTCCGACCTCAAGCTGCGGAGCGGTACTGCCACGGTTGCGTCGGCGCTGCGAAGTCGCGACCTCGAACTCCGCTGCGAACCGGGGCGATCGCTGCTCGACGGCTGCGGCCTGACCGCCGCCAGGGTCCAGTTCGTAAAGCGTCGCCGCGACGGGGAAACGCTAATCGGTCTCGGCATGAACCGGACGCAGTGCCGCTCAACCTCCGACGATTTCCTGGTCGATCCGATTCTCGTGCCGAACTCCAACTCAGGTCGTTCCGACGGCCTCGCCGGCTATCTCGTCGGGGCCTACTGCATCGAGCGTGAACTGATCACCCTGCGGCGCCTGGCCTTTCCTTTCGGTGTCGACCCGGGCGACATCATCGTGTTTCCGAACACGGCCGGATATCTCATGCACATACTTGAGAGCAGCTCCCACCGCATGCCCCTGGCAAGAAACTATGTCCATGAGGACGGCCGGCTTCAGCTCGATCCTGTCGAAGCCCTGCAAACGGGCTAAGGCTACGTCGACGGATCGGAGACTTGGCCGACTTCGTCCTCCGCTCCTTGCCAGAGATCGATGTGGTCGCGCACATAGTCGGCCAAGGTGCGCGGATCACGGCCAAGCAGTGAGCCCAGCGTCCCGGTTACGTGTGATCCTCCACCCCGTCGCATGTCGGCATGGAGGATCGTCTGGACGATGACCTGCGGCACTGGAAGGGCCTGGGATCGGAGGCGCCGCATGTAGCCGGGGATCGAGGCCGGCGCATAGGAGATCTCGCGCCCCAGCGCCTGCGAAAGCGTCGCCGCCGCATCGCGAAAGGAGACGGCCTCGGGTCCGGTCAGATCGTAAGCACACCCGGCATGGCCCGAGGGCTCGGCCTTTCTTCCGACGGCTTGACAGGAAGAAAGAGGGCGATATTCTTTACTTATGGCTCTGAACATCAAAGATCCGACCACCGATCGCCTCGCCCGCGAACTGGCCGATCTCACTGGCGAAAGCATCACGGTTGCCGTCGGTACGGCCCTCAAAGATCGCCTCGAGCGGATCAGTGGAAGTGTCCCCAGCCAGCAGCGAGTCGAGGAGATGGGCCGCATCGCTCGAGAAGCCGCCTCATTGCCGGTAGTCGATTCCCGCTCCGAAGACGAGATCCTCGGGTACGGCGACGACGGGTTACCCGACTAAAACCATGGTCATCGACACCTCGGCCCTCCTGGCGATCCTGCGAGAGGAACCAGAGAGCGATGCGTTCATCCATGCGATTGCCAACCATCCGGATCCGATCATCTCGGCTGCGACCCTCGTTGAAGCCCGGATCGTGGTCGAAGCGAGGCTTGGACCCGGTGGAACAGATCGACTGAACCAGCTTCTTGAGGCCGGCGGAGTTCGTGTCGTTGCTTTCGACGGGGCGCAGTCCCTCACCGCCCACCGCGCCTGGAGGGATTTCGGCCGAGGCAACAGCCCGGCTCGACTGAATTTCGGCGACTGCTTCAGCTATTCGCTGGCAAGGGAGACAGGCCGGACCCTTCTCTTCAAGGACGATGACTTCACGAAGACAGACATGGATCCTGCTGCTTGACCGTCCGCTTGCCTGCCCCTTTTCGGGGACCTTACGAAAGACCGATCGGAGCTTCGCCAGCGCGGGCGCCAGCTCCAAAGTGCGCCCGACTGGATTCGAACCAGTGGCCTTCGGTTTAGTAGAGGTCAAGTCATCTTCATGGTGCAGAGAACCAGTGCGTGAGGTTCAAAGGTCCAGCCTTGAGGGTAAGGACACGATGTGAAGACAAATGGCGGATCGGGTGAGACACCGGCCGAGATCGCGGTACGCACCGTCTGGCAGAGACGCCGACCGGAGGCTGCCGCACGCATAGAAGTCCTCGAAGACGTGACCGCCGCTCTTGTCGAAGGTCGCCTCGACGGAGATCTTTGCCGGGCGGGCGAGGAGGCCGCTCACAAGCTTTCGGGATCTCTTGGAAGCTTTGGGTATCCGCGAGGATCCGAACTTGCGTTCCAGGCGGAGGCTCTGTTGGGCAGAGACGAAACGCTTCAAAAGACGGAAGCTCCCAGGCTCGCCGAGTGGGTTGACGGACTGTGGGCTGAAATCCAACGGCCACCCGGTACGCCCGTCGCATCGATCGAGCCCGCCGAGCCGGGGATAGCCGCACCCGCAGGAGGAAATACGGACGTCGCCATCGTTGAAGATGACTCGATTCTTGCCGAACTGCTCCTCCATGGCTTGAGAAACGCGGGGTACGATCCGGAATGGTTTGATGATGGTGGCAAGGCGGTCGAAGCGCTTGCCGGCGTGAGCGCCCGGCTCTTCCCAAGTGTCCTCCTGCTGGATGTGGACCTGCCGGCAGTCAGTGGTATCGGGGTGTTGAGAGCGATGTCCGAATCCGGTGCCCTCGAGAGAACGAGAGTGATCATGCTTACGGCCCACGCTTCCGAAGAAGAAGCGGTCAAGACTTTCGAACTTGGTGCCTTTGACCATGTAGCCAAGCCGTTCAGCCTTCCCGTGCTCCTCCAGCGAGTCCGCCGGGCACTAGAGGACTGATTGATTGACACCGGTTTCCTGCTGACGGTCTTCGCGGCAGAACTGGCACTGCTTACACTCATCCTCCTTTTGCTGGTCATCCGGAGCATCCTGCTCGCCCTCCGGGGACCAGGCAAGCGCAGGCGCATCCGGGAGGCGGAGATCGACCTGATCACGGCGATCGAATCAGACCGCCCGACTTCATACCCGTTTGCGAAGCTGCGTCGATCGGATCAGGTCGAAGTGATCTTCGATCTGCTGCCGAACCTCAGCGGCGAGCCGAAGACACGGCTTGCAGCGGTCGCGACCGAAAGCGGCATCGCCGACTGGGCACTGAGGTGGTGTTACAGCCGTCGCTGGTACATGCGGCTGCGTGGTGCCGAGGTCCTTTCGGTGCTGGGGCAGACGGGACCGGCCCTGATTCTGCTTGAAGATGACAGACCCGAGGTTCGGATGCGCGCGGTCGAATGGGCCTCGATGCTCCCCGATCCGGCTGAGCTCGAGATGCTTTGCCTGATGCTCGGCGATCCCGATCCCGGCGTCCGCTTCACGGTCATGGATTGCCTGCTGCGGATCGGCGGCGAGGTCGTGGAACCACTTATCCGGGCCATCGAAGGAGGCACTGGCCCTGAAGTGACGGCGGCGGCCATGAGGGTGGCGTCGGGCATCGGTGATCACCGTCTGGCCGAGTTGGCAATCAGACATTGCCGAGACCCGAGGACCGGAGTTCGTGCTGCAGCTGCGGCCGCCTGCGGCAGTGTCGGTGGTCAAGTCGCCGCCGAGACGCTGGTCTCCCTGCTCGACGATCCCGATCAAGAAGTCAGACGGGAGGCCGTCAACTCGCTTGGGCGAATGAACTCATGGGCTTCGTCCCCGGGGGTTGCGCGGCTGCTTGGTGATCCTGAATGGTCGGTTCGGCGGGCCGCCGCGGTTGCCCTGGACGGATTCGGACCACTCGGCAGCCTCTATCTCCGGCGGGTTGCCAGAGGTGATGACGGCCCCGCTTCGAGGGTCGCATCGCAGGCGCTCGGCCCACCCGAATACAGGGTCCCGACCTGAAATGATCGACACGGTCCTGTTCGTTAACCAGTGGGCGATCCTCGTCTACTTCCTCATTCTGAATACGTTCTACGCAGCCCTTCTGGTCGCGGCGAGCAGGTACCAGCGCTGGAAGTTACGTGCGGGCTGGCACCAGGACCTCCAGCGACTGCTCGGATCTCGGATCGCTCCGACCCTGAGCGTGCTGGCGCCAGCATACAACGAGCAGGCGACAGTTTCGCAGAGCGTGCGAGCCCTGCTCACCCTCCAGTACCCCAACCTGGAGGTGGTGGTCATCAATGACGGTTCTTCCGACGACACCCTTGACCTGTTGACGAAGGACTTCTCGCTGGAGCCCGCCAATGCGATTCACACCCGCCGCCTCGAATCGGCGACGGTCAGGTCGATCTACCGCTCCCGGACCTTTCCGGACCTCAAGGTCGTCGATAAGGAGAACGGGGGCAAGGCGGACTCGTTGAATGCCGGCCTGGATATTGCCGCCGGGGACCTCGTCTGCGCGATCGACGCGGACACCCTGATCGAGCCCGACGCTCTGCTCAAGATGGTTCAGCCTTTCCTCCTTCGAGATGACGTGATTGCCACCGGAGGGACGCTGCGGGTAGTGAATGGTTCCGAAGTGCGAGATGGCCGGGTCGTCACCCCACGGGTTTCAGGCAAACCGCTCGCTGGCTGCCAGACCGTTGAGTACCTTCGGGCATTCCTCTTTGGTCGCATGGGGTGGAACCTGCTGGGGGGCAACCTGATCATCTCCGGGGCCTTTGGCCTATTTCGCAGGGAGGCGGTCCTCGAAGCGGGCGGCTACATGCATGATTCTGTTGGCGAAGACATGGAGCTCGTGGTGAGAATGCGACGGCAGGCGATCGACCGAGACTTGCCACACCAGGTGATCAGCATCCCTGACCCGGTTGCGTGGACCGAAGTTCCGGAGTCGCTTCGCACGCTGGGCCGGCAGAGGGACCGCTGGCACCGAGGACTCTCCGACGTGATGTGGCGGTTCCGTGGCATGGCTTTCAGGCCGCGTTACGGGGCCGTGGGCACGGTGGTCGTACCTTTTTTCCTGCTGGTGGAACTCCTCGGTCCGGTCGTCGAAGCCGTCGGTCTGCTCGGACTAGGCTTCGCGCTGCTGCTGGGGGCCGTCAACTGGCAGTTCGCTCTCCTGTTCTTCCTGGTCGCTTACGGCTACGGACTGCTGCTCAACATGTTCACGCTCCTGCTGGCCGACCTCGGAGAGCGTAGGTACCCCCGCCTGGCGGACCGGCTCAGGCTGGTCATGTGGATGGTCGTAGAATCGCTGATTTACAGGCCGGTGACCGTGATCTGGCGCCTGAAAGGGATCTGGGGCTACCTCCGCGGCAAGAAAGAATGGGGCGTCATGACGAGGCGAGGATTCGACGTTTCATAGTTGCCCAAGGCTCTTGGTTACCCAAGGAGCGAATTGAGGGTACGAATCTTGATTGCCTGTCCGCTTGACTGCCGCTTTTCGAGTCCCGAGTCTCGGGCGGCAAGGAGCTTCATCAGCGGTCAGATCCAAGTGCGCCCGACTGGATGCGAACCAGTGACCTTGGGTTTCGCAGATTCGCAGTCGATTTCGATGGGAGGTTCACGGCACTCAATGGGCTCGCAGGTGTCGAACGGGGTCCGCTTCTTTTTGCCGGGGCTCCGGAGTGTCTTCGCGGTCGCGAGTTCGTCGAGACCCCGCCCGAATCTGATAAAAATCGGCAAATGGGAGAGCATGGGTGGTTGCGTCCGTCATTGTGGATATCAATTCTCGTCATGTCCGTTTTCGCGTTCGGGGTAACCGGATGCGGCGGCAGTGACGACGAAGGTTCGTCGAGCGGTGACACCACTGCATCCACGGCGAGCGAATCGGAACCCGTGGAGTCGAGTGGTGAAGGTGCCACCTTGGACGGCGTGCTCGCCTGCCTTCAGGACGAAGGGATCGACGCCAAGGACCAGTCAACGAACACCAGCGGCGAGACGATCGGCATCGACTACAGCGGTGGTCGCACCACGATCAGTTTCGAAGAGAGCGAAGATGATGCCGAGATCACGGCAATGGTCGCCGAGGACTACGGCGATGTTCTGCAGGCTGGTTCGGTCGTCGCGAGCCTCGATCCGACCGCGGATACCGCCGACAGGGCGGCGATCGAAACCTGCATCGCCGGCTGATCGCAGTCAGCCTCCCGGGCCCGACTAAACGCGAATTTCGGCCAATCGGGACGAATCTGGTGGCCCTGGAGAACTCCGCAGCGTTGAGCCCCTTTGCTGAGTGCGCCCGACTGGATTCGAACCAGTGACCTTCGGTTTTCGTAGACGTCGAAACCCACGAAGTTCATGCCACGGTCCCTGCGCCTGGGACTTCCCTTCCAACGACGACTGCAGCTTCGCGATCCACGATTGATTCCGGCGGCCCGATCGGCTAACGTAAACATGCTTGTTTGTTGGAAGGGTAAATGTAGGTTGTCTGGAAGCCGTTGGCCTCCAGACGGCGATCAGGCATTGTGTAGGAGGCTCTAATTGGGCGTTAGCCGTATCGCCGATTTGTCCAAGGAGAGCCGGTGGGCTGTCCCTTTCTTATTGCTTGTCCTGGCTACGCTCGGTTTCTCGCTCGCAACACAGGTAGGCGAGTCGGCTGCCGCCGCGCGTGGGGTAGTAACTGTCCAGACGGTAAAAGTCCGCTCGCCCGGCAATTCGTCGGTCGGCGTTGTGCCATTCACCGATGCGATCTACGAATCCTGCGGCGACGCTCCGAGTGGTGGACCGGCCTGCCTGGAGGTCGGCGGCGTCGGCTACCAGTATGAAATTGGCAAGCTCGAAGTGACCGTCCGCCAATGGGTCAAATTCATGAATACAACCGACCCTAATGGCAGGAATCGCCACCACCTTTACACCAAGAACCAGAGCTCATCCGCATGGCCTGGATACGGCCAGGTCAACCGCAGGAAGCGGGCCAGGCCCGGTCACCACTATCGCGTCGCCTCGAAGCACTGGGCCAGGAAGCCCTTTGCGTTCGCGACCTTCCTCTCGGCTTCCCGATTCGCGAACTCGCTCTACAACGGGGGACTGCTTGACAAGCACAGTCAGTCGGCAGGCGGTTTCACGTCCACGACCTACAGGGTGCGCCTCTCTCGCAATTCGAGACGCGGCATGTACAAGCTGAGCAATCGGAACGCGACCAGGTCTCACCAGCGCGGCTTTGTCGTACCCAGCCAGGACGAGTGGATCAAGGCCGCCTACTTCGATCCCGATGGTGGCGGCACTTACTCATACTGGAAGTACCCGACTAACCCCGGCGTTTTTGGCGATGGCAGCGCGACCGCTCCCAACCCGACAGAGCTGAACTATTCGACCGGCGACGTCGTGAATCAGTCTGACCAGCCTCTTGCCGGGTTCAAGGTGTCGAGCAGTTCAGTTCCCGCCTGGTGCCCGGCCAGGGCCCAGACATCTGACGGGTGCTCAACCTCCAACCCCTTAGGTCTGAACGCGACCAATTACCAGAAGGCGTATTCCGGTGTGGTTCAGACAGTTGGGCAGGCGAGGACGAGGTCGCCCTGGGGGACACTCGACCAGGGGGGAAACGCGGTTGAGTGGACCGACACGATCACTCCACCACCCTCAGGGAGGAGCGGTAGGCGGACCTGGCGCCGGCTCCATGGCGGCATTTCCAACTCCACCTCGTATCAGATGTGGCCCTCAGCGGTCGGACTTCAGCCCCAGGACAACTCCTTCTACGTCCGTACCTATCCGTGGCTTGGAATCAGAATCGGGGTAATCGGAAACCTGGGGGCAAGATGATCACTCGACGCGAAATATTCAAAAAGGCGGCCGCTGCGGTCCCCGCGCTGGCCATGGGCGGAGGTGTGTTGGCCGGCACCGCGGGTGCCGCCAAGGCCTCCGGTCCTCTGGCCGGCAAAAACCTGATCCTCTTCATCACCGATCAGGATCGCGCGATCCAGCACTTCCCGGCCAACTGGGCCGAAGACAATCTGCCCGGGCTCACTCGCCTGCAGCAGAACGGCATAACTTTTGACAACGCATTCTGCAATGCCTGCATGTGCTCGCCTTCCCGGGCCTCGCTCTTCACCGGCCACTTCCCCGCCCAGCACGGCGTCAAGTACACGCTTGAGGAGAACATGCAGTCCCCGCAGTACCCGCAGGTCGAGCTTCCAACCGACCTCAACAACCTGGCGACGGTCATGTCAGGGGCCGGATACGAAGTGGTCTACAAAGGCAAGTGGCACCTGAGCAAGCCGAAGAGTAAGAGCGGCGACTTTATCTCTGAAGACCTCCTTCCTTACGGCTTCACCCGATGGAACCCGCCGGACGCCGGCGCCAATCAGAGCATCGGTCAGGCGGGTGGAGGATCGACCGACAACGACGGGCGTTTCATGGACTGCACGGGTGCGCCCGAGTCAGACGACGAAGGCATTCTCCAGTACCTCAGCTCCTATGCCTCTTCCAGCCAGCCATTCTGCCTGATCATCTCACTTGTCAACCCGCACGACGTGCTGCTTTATCCCAAGAATTACGTCACCGGCGGGTACGACGATTCGTGGCTCGAGGGCGACATCGATCTGCCGCCCACGGTCGACGAGGATCTCTCGACCAAACCCGATGCGCAGCAGAACTTCAAGAAGATTTTCAACATTTCCGGCGTGCTCGGCACCAGGCAGCGCAAGCTCGACTACATCAACTTCTATGGCAACTTGATGAAACTGGTCGACGGCTACCTGGTCGAAGTCCTGGATGCGCTCGACTCGACCGGCCTGACCGACGACACGGTGGTCGTCCGTACATCTGACCACGGCGAGATGGGCACGGCCCACGGCACGATGCGCCAGAAGAATTTCAATGCCTACGAAGAAACCCTGCGGATTCCGATGGTCTATTCGAATCCCGAGTCGCTGCCAAATGGCGCGACATGTAACGCGATGGTCTCGCATGTCGACCTGCTGCCTACCCTGGCCAGCCTCTTTGACGCACCTCGATCGGCCAAGTCCAACTGGCAGGGCAAGGACTATTCGAAGCTTGTCCTCGGTAAAACTGACAAGCCGGTCCAGGACTACGTCGCGTTTACCTTCGATGACTATCAATCCGGTCAACACACCCCGCCCTACGTCAAGCCCCCGCAACACCTGGTCGCGATCCGCGAAAAGAACTGGAAGATCGTCAAGTACTACGACGCCGACCGCGAAGTGCCGGCCCAGTGGGAGCTCTACCACCTGAGACACGATCCCTACGAGCGACGCAATCTGGCCGACCCTGGGCATCGAATGAACAGGTTCCAGAGAGCGCAGTTCAAAAGACTGAGGAAGAAGCTGGCCCGAGTTGAACGTACCCGCCTTCAGCCGCTTCCCCAGAACGCTTTTTCAGTGCGATCCTGCACGCTCGACAATCAGGCCATCAGGACGAAGATTAGGACCCCGGGACGCGGCAAAATTACCCAGAGGGTGACCGCAGAAGTGGGCGGCAAACGACTGAGGCTCGGTGAGAAGACCAGGACTGTGCTGGAAGGCGGAGCGGTCGCGATGAAGACCCCCCTCAACCAGAGAGAGCTCGCCCTGGCCAGCAAGAACGGGGCAACGCTCAGGGTAAAAACGACCTGGCTGCCGAATGGGGGAACCACCATCACCAAGGTGAACCGGGTCGGACTCAAGCGGAGGCCACGGTCGTGAACCTGGCCATGCGCCCCCGCGCCGGCCTGCTGGCACTGGCTCTGGCGGCCCTGCTGACCGCAGGGCTGTTTGCGGCCCACGCTGACGCAGCCGGCAAAAACGGACTGTCCAGGGGAAGTCTGATTCAGAAGGTCGGCAAAGGTGGCTGCATCGTTGACCGATCGACACCCAAGCTGGGTTGCGCCAGCGCTCGAGCGCTGAAGGGCCCGGGGCCCTTCATGGGATCTCGCGCGATATCCATCAGCCCCAACAGTAGAAACGTCTATGTAGCCTCCTCCGACAGCGACGCCATCGCGATCTTTGTGCGAAACAGGAAATCCGGCAACCTGACCCAGCGAAAGCGCACCAGGGGCTGCATCTCCGCCAAGGGCAACAACGGCTGTGCCAGGGCGATCGGGCTGGACGGACCCAACTCTCTTGCTGTCAGCCCCAACGGGCGAAATGTCTATGCGACCTCGCGCAACAGCAGCTCAGTCACCGTATTCCGTCGTAACCGTTCGACAGGTGCTTTGAAGCAGCTCGGTTCGGGATCCGGCTGCATCACCGATCTGCCGCTGCCGGGGTGCACCACGGGACGCGCACTCGGCGGAGCCGACGTAGTGACAGTCAGCCCGGACGGCCGCAACGTCTACGTAGGTTCCTTCTTCGGCAGCGCGATCGCGATCTTCAATCGGGACAGGTCCACTGGCGCCCTGAGCCAGCCGACCGACACAACCGGCTGTATCACCGAAGCCCTGATTACCGGCTGCGTTCAGGGGCTCGCCCTGAGCTCGCCCGAAGGAATGGCGGTGAGCGGCGACGGCCAGAACGTTTACGTTGCGACAGCCGTATCCAACGCCGTTGTCTCACTCAGCCGCGATCCGTCCACCGGGACACTCACCCAGGCGGTCGACGGCTCTGGCTGCATCGTTGAAAGTCCGCTGACGGGTTGCACCACAGGTTCGCAAGTAAGTGGTGCCAACGCGGTGGAGGTGAGTCCGGATGACCGGCACGTCTATGTGACTTCGCTGATCAGCTCCAGCCTGACCGCTTTCGAACGGGTGTCTGCGGGCGGTTTGCTGGACCAGCTTCCGGGGGCCGGAGGCTGTGTGGCCTGGCTCGGCAACAACGGCTGCACCCCCGGTCGCGCACTCCGTGCCCCCGAGGGGCTGGCCCTTTCACCCGACGGCAGGAACGTATATGTCACGGCCTTTTCATCTGGCTCAGTAGCAGTAATGAACCGGTTTGCCTCAAGTGGCACGGTCGTCCAGAAGACCGGCCACGACGGTTGTGTCACCGTGCAGTCGATCGCCAAATGCAACGCTGGCCGGAGCCTCGCCGGAGCCAGTTCGATCGTGCTCAGCCCCGATGGTCGCTTCGCCTACCTGACCGCCAACAAAAGCGATGCAGTGGCTGTGTTCCGCCGAGTTGTTCACAACTAGACGGCCCTGCCGAATTCCCTCACCCGCCCGGCTGCGGGGCTCTCCCAAGGCGCCGCCCTGCTTTCAACCGAGGTCTCAGCCAGAGGATCTCGTTTTCAAGTTTCCGGGGCTGCGGACCCTACCCAAGGAGCGAATTGAGGGTACGAATCTTGATTGCCTGTCCGCTTGACTGCATCTTTTCTGCATGTCTCCGAGAAACCCCGCAAAGCTTTGCCAGCGGCGGCGCCAGATCCAAAGTGCGCCCGGCTGGATTCGAACCAGTGACCTTCGGTTTCGTAGACGACCAGTCGAATGACTTATTTTGTGCCAAGCCCAGGGAATCGCATCCACCGACGATGATGCATTGATATAAATTAACTATCATGATCTTTCAGCCGCCTCAGTTGCGTCACGATGAAACCGAGGTGCTGGCGCTGATCGAAGGCCTGCGGGAAGAACTGCGGGACCGGGTAGCCGAGCCTCGTCGGTGGTACGGATCGCTGCGTCGCATGGCTTTCGCCCGGGCAGTGCAAGCGTCCAACAGCATCGAAGGCTACGACGCCACCCTTGACGATGTCCTGGCAGCGGTGGACGGAGAACCGACCCTCGATGCGGATCAGGAGACGCAGTTGGCTCTGGGTGGATATCGAGACGCCATGACCTACGTGCTTCAGATCGCCGGTGACGATGGGCTGCACCTCGATAGCGGGTTGATCAAGAGCCTTCACTTCATGATGCTGAAGCACGAACTCAGAAAGAACCCGGGACGATGGCGGTCAGGAGATATATACATCCGGCGCGAGCAGACGGGGGAAGTTGTCTATGAAGGGCCTGACGCTGACCTGATAGCGGATCTGATCGATGAGTTCGTCAGCCAAACCCGCAATTCCACCGAGCCCGTTCTGGTGAGAGGAGCCATGGCCCATCTCAATATGGCCATGATCCACCCCTTCAGCGACGGCAACGGTCGAATGGCACGATGCCTTCAGACTTTGGTTCTCGCCCGCGAGCAGATCGTCGCCCCGGTCTTCTCCAGCATCGAGGAGTTCCTCGGACGCAACACTCAGGCTTACTACGACGTGCTCGGAGATGTCGGGGCCGGCAGCTGGAATCCAGAGAGGGACGCAAGGCCGTGGCTTCGCTTCTGCCTGAGAGCCCACTACCTTCAGGCCGGGACATCTCTTCGGAGAAGAGATGAAACCGAATCCCTCTGGAACGCATGCTTTGAGTTGACCGAACGGGAAAAGCTGCCCGAGAGATGCGTGGCCGGACTGATGGAAGCCGCTTACGGATTTCGGCTTCGACGCGGTGTCTATCGCTCAATCGTCGAGGATTCGGCCGGAGAAGAGATCCGGGAGCTCACAGCAAGCCGAGACCTCAAGCTTATGGTGGACAGAGGACTTCTGGAAGCAGTCGGAGAGAGACGAGGCCGGTACTACCTTGCAGCCGAGGAACTCTTGGCCGTTCGAAAGAAGATCCGTTCCGACAGGCCCCCCAGGGCGACCGAGGACCCATTTGAAATCGTCAGGTCGCGCAGCCAACTTCGCCTTCTTGACGACTCATCCTGATCTGAGAACTTTCGCCCACCCGGGTCTCTGATAGCGCCGGAACGGTTTGCCTGCCTGCTTGACTGCACCTTTTCGACGAGCTTCCGAGAGTGCCCTCGGAGCTTCGGCAGGAGTCAAGCCAGATCCAAAGTGCGCCCGACTGGATTCGAACCAGTGACCTTCGGTTTCGTAGACGGCCAGTCAAGTGACTTACTTCGTGTTCGCCGCCGAGGAGAGCTCCGCTCGGTTGGTGGCGCCAGATTCGGGGTCTTGTTCAGTGTCAGGCACGCGCCGATGCCTCTGAGGATGTCGGCGGTGACGTTCTTTCCGCCAGGTGTCGTCGTCGCGCGCTCAGATTCATCCGCCTTTGAGCGGGTAAACGCATCTTCGAGCGAGGTAGAGGTATTCGTAACCACGGATCCGAACCAGGAGGACATATGACCCAGACCAAAGCTGATCGCAGCGACGCCGCCAAGAAGGCCGCTGCTACAAGGAAGCGCAACGAAGCCAAGGCCCAGACGGCCGCCAGCAACCGCGGCAAGAAGGCCGCCGCCACTCGTCAGGGCAAGGCCGCGAAGCAGTCCGCTGACCAGGCCAAACAGTCCGTTGGACAGGCCAAACAGACAGCCGCCGAGGCCAAAGACTCGACCGGGTCAGCCGTCGGCAACCTCACGACCGCGGCCAAGTCGGCCGGCGACGCCGCCTTCAA
>JBBSKC010000014.1:0-34522 GCA_038256675.1 Solirubrobacterales bacterium
CCTTGTCCGCCATAGGCCTAGTCTAGGCCTTAACCGTCCGAATCGCACGACCTGATGCCCGCCCACCTCACACCCCTCTCCGATCCGACTCGTGACGCGCTGGTCACCGGCGACCCGCGGCGCGCTTTCGCCCTGGCGCAGGCCCTGACGGTCCAACCGAAGATGAGTCACCAGGCGCGAGGCCTCTGGGGCTACACCGGCGAAACCGAATCCGGGCTCGGCTTGACCGTTCAATCGACCGGATCCGGCGGGCCCGGCGCGATCGCGGTCCTCGGCGACCTTGCCGGTCTCGGGGTTGTCCGCCTGGTCCGGCTCGGCACCTGCATCGGAAGTCGCGCCGAACATTCGCGCGGCGACGCTCTCCTGGTCGAGACGGCGATCGGCACGGACGGCGCCGCCGTCCGGCTCGCGGCCGTTGGCGACGATGCGATCCCGGACCCCGGCCTGCTCGACCGTCTGACCGGCATTGCGCGAAAGACCACGGTCTCGAGCCACGATTTCGTCAGCCGTCTCGACCCGGACGGTCCCGCGCCGGCCGATGGGGCGACAGCGCGGGACCTCCAAACCGCTGCAACACTTGCTTTCTGCCGGCGGGTCGGGGTCCGGGCGGCGGCGGTGCTCGTCGTGGCCGGCAACGAGACCGGGGACGCGTTGGCGGAATCGGACCTCGAGCGGATCTTCATCGATGTCGGCCTGAAGATCGCCGGGGCACTCGGAACCGACTAAACCCTGGACCTCAACTAGAGGTTCAGAGTCGGGTGTTCTTCAACTCTTCGTTTTCGTCTTGCCGGTCGCGCTGCGTTTCTTGGTCGTCGATGAAACCAGGGGTGCCTGAGCTGCACCCTCGAGGTCCTTGACGACGCCTTTCAGGTTCCGAAGTTCATCCAGGGCCCGGTCGAGCCGGTCTTCGGTGTCCTCGAGCCGGTCCGAAAGGACCCTGAGCCGGCGTTCGAGGCGATCCGCGTCGTCCTGCGAGGAAACGTTGAGGGCGCCCATCGCCACCCGCTGCGCATCGTTTGCGGCGTCCCTGGCGACAACGGCAGCGGAGACAGCCTGGCCGAACGCGGGGCTGCCGATCAGCGCCTGGGCGATGTCGGCAGCTGCCTTCTCACCACTCGAACGCACCCGGTCCTTGATTCTATCCCTGTCTTCATCCATGCCAGCATGGTAATCGAGCCACGCGGAATAGGGTGCGAAGGAGGCCATGAAGCAGGATGTGACGGGGCTACGTGGAAGCCGTCTGCGATACGTTTCCCGTACGGCGCTGCGGGAGAGTGTCGGACGTGTCTGTTTTAGTTGGGAACCAAAGGTGATACAGGGCTCTGAGTCGACACGCAGGATTCATCTGGCCGCGTTTGTCACGGCATTCCTTTCCCTGCTCGTTTTCGGCTTGACACTTGGTGATTCGACCGCATCCTCGGCCGCCGCACCGAATCGCGTGATGGTTCTTGCGCCCGACGAGAGCGTCACCCCGGCCGCCAGCAACCTGACCAAGGCCGAGGCTGAAGGAGCGGCCGACCAGGTCGGCCCGCCCGACGCGGTCATCGAACCGGGCACCAAGAAGCCCCCCGCAAGCGGTGGTTCCGGCGGGGTCAAACCGGAAGCTCCCACCACGCCTTCCAAAGGCAACGGCAACGGTGGCGACTCTGACGGCGGAAGCACCCCGGCCCGCGAGCCGAAATTCGTCGAGGAGGACCCGAGCCTTACCGGTGGCGGCGTGTCGCCCACCGGTCCCGCGGCAGACGCGTTCGAGTTCAAGCAGCTGAAGGTCCCGAACTTCGTCATCGAGAACTTCGAGATCCCGCCCTTCCTGCTGCCGATCTACCAAGCCTGCGGTAGTGAATACGGAGTGCCGTGGGAAGTGCTCGCCTCGATCAACCGCACCGAGACCAACTTCGGCACCAACGTCAGCACTTCCACCGCCGGCGCCTACGGCTGGATGCAGTTCATCCAGTCCTCGTGGGCCGAATGGGGAGTCGACGCCAACGGCGACAAGATCAAGGACCCGTACAACCCGGTCGACGCGATCTGCGCCGCCGGCAACTACCTCCAGGACCACGGTTACGCCGAGGATCCCTACAAGGCGATCTTCGCTAACAACCACGCCGACTGGTACGTCCAGCTCATCCTCAAGTACGCCAAGGTGTACAGCTCGATCCCGCCCGAGGTGATCAGCAGCCTCACCGGCCTGACCGAAGGCGCACGCTTCCCGATCGCCGCCGAGTCTTCGTACGAAGGCCAGGTCTCAACCGACCAGGCCAAGCAGAAGGGCGGCGGCGGGCCGCAGAACATCAGCACCTCCGCCGACCGTACTTCGATCGCGATCTCGGCTGAGGGCGGGTCACCGGTCATCGCGGTCAACGACGGCGTGATCACCGACCTCAACGAACAGACGGGCACCGTCGTCCTCGAGGACGTTTACGGGAACAGTTACTCGTATGCCGGCCTCGGCTCGGTCGCCCAGGTCCATCCGGTGCCGACCGAAAGCTCCGATGACGTTCCCAAGTCGGTCGAAGACGCTCCTCAGGAATCCAACGGCGACGCTGCCTCCGACCCTTCACTGGAGATGGGCTCCGCCAAGGCCAGCGACCGACCCGCCCAGGCCGAGCAGGACTCTGTCCCTCAACTAAAGGGTGAGGGTAAGAAACCTTCGGACTCCGACATCAGCGAAGTCCTTGTCGATCCCGACGCGGCTGCCCAGGGTGCCGCAGACCAGGCCGCGGGGACCGCCGCGACCTCTACCGACAGCCCCGTGCCCGAGGAACCTATGGATGTTGCCGAGGATCGCCGCGCCGAGCAGGAGGATCTGACCGCACAGGCCGAGACCACCGAGAAGATGATGAACACCGAAGACATGCGCGGGCGCACCTACGCCAACCCGCTCCGCCCGAGCAACCACACGCGGGCCACCGTCGAGGGTCAGTCGACCAAGGTCAATTCGCCGGTCAGCAGCGGTCTCGCCGGCGTCGACGGCAAGCCGGGTGATTACGTGATCTACGACGGCTCCAAGGCCGGCGTCTTCCGCTTCAAGCCCGGTACGGTCGAGCTCAAGGAACTGGAGAAGGGCTCCCGGGTGATCGCCGGAACCGTTCTCGGCCGCCTCGGCGACGGCAGTACTTCTTCGATCAACTTCTCGATCAAGCCGGGCGGCGAAGATACCCCGCAGATCGATCCCAAGCCCTTCCTCGACGGCTGGCGCCTCCTCGCCGAGACCAACATCTACAACGCCCAGGGCAAGGATCGCTTCGCCGACCGCCTGGGCGTGGGCGGCGTGCTCCTGCTCTCCAAGGCGGCGCTCCAGAAGCGCGTGCTCGCCGACCCGAGCATCGCCGTCGATGACTGTAACCGCCAGTACATCGCCCACGGTGCGATCGACCGCCGCGTGCTGGCGGCGCTCGCCTTCGCCAGCGAACGCGGCTTCACTCTGGGGATCACCTCGATGCTATGCGGCCGCGAATCTTCGATAACGACCTCAGGCAACGTCTCGAACCACACCAGTGGTTCCGCCGCCGACATCGCAATCATCAACGGCGAGGTCGTGACCTCGGCAAGCCAGGGACCCGGATCGAACACCGACCGCCTGGCCCAGGAATTCCTGTCGCTCCAGGGCATCATGGCCCCGGACGAAGTCATCACGCTGATGCAGTACCCGCAGGCGGCCGGCTTCGCCATGGGCGATCACGACGACCACCTCCACCTCGGCTTCAGCCCGGCTGCCGGTGCCGATACACCCGGCGGCTCGGTCGAATCGGCCCTCGGCGCCGAGCAGTGGAGGCAGCTCACCGAGCGTCTCGGCCAGATCAGCAACCCGGACGTGCCGACCACTCCGTCGGACGATTCGCTGCCGGCCGAGAAGTCCGACAAAGGCAACTAGCCGCCATCCCGCTATTCGGGTTCGTCCAGATTGAACTTCCCGGGACGCTGCCCCTTGAAGACGGGCGCTACCTCGATCGACAGGGCGAAGTGGACCGGGTGCTGGTCATCGAAACCGAGGGCGCTCTGCCACCGGCTCGGCGCAAGCGACGCCGCCCGAAGAAATCGGGCCGGACCGATGCATCAACCCACGTCAGCGTCACCACCGTCACTCTGATCCGCGCCCATGAGCCGCTCGGCGAGGCGTCGGGAGGTGCTGCGTGGGTCGCCCGGCTGGACGAAGACGAGTTCACCCAGAGCCTGCTCGACGAAGCGCTGGACTCGATCGACCGGGCGCTAGCCGCCGAAGCCGCGGCCACCGGTCGGCCTTTCGCCGAATCCCCCACGCTGGAACAGATCATCACTGCGAAAATCGGCTACGGCGACGGCGACCGGCTGGCTGACGGGCGGTTCCTGGACGCTTTCGACGTCGACGCGCGCGGCGGCAGCGCCAATCCCCGGCGCGAGCGGCGCGGACGGACCAGGCCGATCGCCCGGATCGCGGCAATCCTCGGCGGCAAGGACGAAGCCAGCGCCTGCGAGTTCCTGGTTCCCCGCGTGCGGGCCGATCTCGACGCCGGGCGGATCTACTCCGCGGCCCTGGCCATCGAAACCGCAGTGCGGGCGACGGTGGTGGAAATGGATACCGCCCTCGACGTGCCCGACCACATGAGCGATCTCGACCACCTCGAGCGGCTGCTTCCCGAACTGACCGAACTGACCGACAACGCCCTCGGTGAAGGACGGGCCTGGCCGGGCCTCGACGAGTCGCTGGAGGAGCCGCTGCTGATCGCCGAGCGCGTGATCCGGCGGCGACGCGTCCTCGAGCAGTAACGCTCAGGCGGGCTGCTGGATCCCCAGGGCGAGCAGCACGGACTCGTCCTCGAGGGTACGAGCCGTGAGGTCGGCACCGCCTAGCTCGATGCCCGGGACCGACGGCACGCCGATCACGAACAGTCCGGCGGCACAGGCGGCGGTGACCCCGGACGGCGAGTCTTCCAGGGCGATCACGCGCTTGCCCGGTTCGACGCCCAGCTGGGCGCAACCTTCGAGATAGGCGTCGGGGGCCGGTTTGGCCTGACGAACCTCGTGACCGCTGACCGTCGCGTCGAAGACCAGGCCCGATCCTGCCACTTCGTGAGACCTTTCGATGAAGCGGCGGGGCGAATTGGAGACCAGGCCGACCGGGACCGCCGCCTGGCGGAGATGCCTGACGAGGTCGGACGCGCCAGGCATCTCGTCCACCCCGCGCTCCAGCTCGGCCAGGACGAGCACGTTCAGCTCCTCCATGATCCTGTCTTCGTTGCCGACTTCTTCGAGGAATATTCCAAGCTTGCGACCGGCCGACTCCTGTGAACTGCCGACCAGGCGTTGCTTGTGTTCCATCGTGAATTCAATTCCGCGACGCCCGAACAGCTCCTGTTCGGCCCGGGTCCAGACCGATTCCGTGTCGAGGAGGAGGCCGTCGTTGTCGAAAAGCACCGCTTCGGGATAAGGCATGGAGCCAGCCTAATTGGTGATTCGGTGCCGTTGCCCGCCCGGCGCGTGCTGGAGCCTGATTTCCAATAATTTGACGGAGGCCGATACCACCAGGCATTTGACGGGTTACAGAGAGAACATGCAGCACGAGCATCAAATAACCGAGTCTCATCCGGCAAGGCAGGGGGAATCCGGCATCCGCCACCCGTTCCCTCTCCTGCTGCTCCTGCTCGCGACTTTCTCGGTCGGGTTACTCTGTCTGGCCGCCGTGGCGATCGCCTCTTCAAGCCATCCTCCGATGGAGCTGCCGCCGGCCAGTGGCGCCGCAATCGCCTCGATGAACGGCGCCACCACGTCGGAATCCAATGCTACGACCTGGATCGTCAGCGGGCGTCCCGGCGCGGCGACCGACCGGATTGCCGACAGGTCCGGTGCCAACCCGGTTGACAGGGCAACCGGAATCTTCACGATCGACCGCGATGACGCGGTCGCCTTCGCCGGTTCACTCGACCGCCGGGGACGGCTCGTCTACGCCGAACCCGATGTCGCCATCACCCCCGCCGGGTACCCGCCCGACCTTTTTTCGGGCGAACAGTGGTGGCTCGACCGCATCGTCAATCCGATCGCCACGACCCCGCCTGACGTCACCAAGTCCAGCCCCGAGCTCGCGGTGATCGAAGAATCGGTCGACCCACTCCACCCCGATCTGACCACGGCCCGGCTGACCGGCGCCAGTTCCCTGAGCCCGGCCCAGGACTCGCACGGCACGACCGTCGCCGCGATTGCAGGCTCACCGGGCGAAGGACTCGGCATCCGCGGCGTGTGGCCGGGCATGAAGATGCGGCTGGTCCCGTCGGGGACGAACTGTTCGACGGCCGCCAGCGCCATCGTCAAGGCGGTCCGGTCCGAAAGCGACGTGCTCAACCTCAGTTATTCGCTGCCCGCCGACAGTTGCTTCTCCCACCTGGTCGCGACCGAGTTCGCGGTCAGCAAGGGCGTTCTGCCCGTCGCCTCGTCCGGCAACACCGGACTCGCGGGCAATGCGGCGGTCCGCCCGGCCAACGATCCCCATGTCCTCACCGTCTCGGCGATCGACGACCAGAGCCTGGTCGCCCCCTTCGCCACCAGCAATCCCGCCGTCGACATCACCGCGCCCGGCGTCGGGGTGTTTGCCCCGGACGTGAGCATGAACCCGACCGGCACCGTCAAGCGGGGTTGGTCGAAGCAGAGCGGCACCAGCTTTTCCGCGCCGATGGTATCCGCCGCTGCGACATGGCTCCTCGAATCACGGCCCGACCTCAATGCCGGCCAGGCTGGTCGCGCCCTCACCAGTTCCGCAACCGACCTCGGCTCCCCTGGTCGAGACGACCAGTACGGAGACGGACTGCTGAACATCGACGCCGCCCTGACCGCGGCTGCCCCGCCGGCCGATCGGCGGGAGCCCAACGACGACATCAAGTGGGTCGACGGGTCGCTGCTAAAGAAAGCCAAATTCCTCTTCAGGCCAGGTTCCGGAAAGAGCAGGGGCGTGACCGCGACGCTCGCGCAGGAGGAGGATCCGGCCGACGTCTACCGGCTCAAGATCGCCCAGCGCCGGAAGGTCCTGGTCACCGTCGCGCAGTACCAGGGCGACGTCAAGCTGGAAGTATTCAAGCCGAAAGTGAAGTCGATCTACAGGCCGCGCCGGAATCGGATAGTCAAGTCGGACCGCCCCCGCACCAAGACGGAGGGCGTCCGGGTCAGGAATCTGAAGCGCAGGGGCCAGGTCGTCTACGTCGCCGTAACCCCCAGCCCCCGCAAGACAACGCAGAACTACCGGTACAGGCTCAGCGTCTTCGCTGGCAAGTAACGAGTGGCGCCCGGGAACTGCCTGCGCGGCGCCTGGCTTCGTCGACGGCCGGGAATGTCAGCTCAGGTACGTGAGTACGATCGCGGACATTCCCGGCCTTTACTCCTGCCAGCCGCTCGCAGGCAGCCCCCGGACACCACTCGGTGCTGGTTATCTGCCCTCGAGAATTACAATCGGGATCTCCCGCTCTGTGCGCGCCTGGTACTGCTCGTATGACGGATAGACCCTGACGGCTTCCGGCCAGAGGCGCTTTTTCTCTTCAGGCGTGGCCACCCGTGCATGGACTTTGCGGTGCTCGTTGCCGATCTGGACTTCGGTGTCGGGATTCGCCTTGAGGTTGTAAAGCCAGGCTGGACTCTTCTCGTAACCGCCCTTGGAGGCGACGATGAAAACGTCGTCGCCGTCCTTCATGTAGAGCAGGGGACTGGTGCGCTCCTTGCCGCTCTTCGCCCCCACGTGGTCGAGCAGGAGCACCTGCAGACCCCCGCCGAGGTTGTGGCCGATCCGGCCCCGGCTCGCCCGATAGATCTTGGTGTGGCCACCCATGACTTTGCTTAGTACGGGCCAGGTCTTGTCGGCGATGCGAAGCGAGAGATCTTGCATGGGAGGAATGTAAGGGAAGCGGCGCCCGGGAACTGCCTGCGCGGCGCCTGGCTTCGTCGACGGCCGGGAATGTCAGCTCAGGTACGTGAGTACGATCGCGGACATTCCCGGCCTTTACTCCTGCCAGCCGCTCGCAGGCAGCCCCGTGCACCACTTACGGAAGGTTTCGGAAAAGCCGAGACTCGAGTCCCCTCAGCGAGGTGGCAATGATTTTCATGAACTATCACTGAAAATCATTGCCACCTCGCCTGGTCCCGCTCAACAACGGGCGCCGAGATACTGCTACTTGCCGCTCCACTTGGGCGAACGTTTGCCGAGGAACGCGCCGATGCCTTCCTTGGCGTCCTCGCTGAGGAACGCAGTGGCGAATCCCTGCTTCTCGGCGTCGATGCCGGCGTCCGGGTCTCCTCCGGCGAACGAAACCTTCTTGACCTGCTCGACCGCGATCGGGGCCTGGCCGGCGAGCCGGACTCCCCAGTTGAGCGCCGTGTCGAACAGCTCCTGGTCCGGGACGACCCGGGTGACGAGGCCGTACTCGAGGGCTTCGAGCGAGGAGATCGGATCTCCGACCAGATTCATCTCGAGGGCCTGGTTGGCCCCGACCAGACGCGGCAGACGCTGCGTGCCACCGAATCCGGGGATGATCCCCAGCTTGATTTCGGGCTGGCCGAAGACGGCCGACTCGGCCGCGATCCGGAAGTCACAGGCCATGGCCAGCTCACAACCGCCACCGAAGGCGAGCGAGTTGACGGCGGCGATCGTGACGACGCGGTCCTTGCCGAAGTCCCGGAGGAGGTTGTGACCGTCATTGATCAGCGCGGCACCACCTTCGGTGTCCATCTGGGTGAACTTCTTGATGTCGGCGCCGGCCGAGTAGACGATCGGCATCGACGAGGCGATGATCATGGCGCCGATCTCGTCGTTCGCCTTGACCTTCTCCCAGACGGTGCCGAGGTCCTCGATCACCTGGGGGGCGATCGCGTTCATCGGCGGATTGGCCAGCCAGGCGATCGCGACAGTGCCGCGGGTCTCAAGCTTGACCGTCTCGGTCTGCTCGGCCTCGTCGGGACGGGCCCAGGGGTAGAACCCCTGACCGGCGGCGATGCCGAAACGCTTCTGGGCGACCAGGCGCTTGAGGGTCACGGGCGGGGCGAATCGGTCGCCGTGCTTCTCGTGCAGGGCTTCGATCTTCTCGAGCGCCTTGTCGACGCCGTCGATGTCGGCCTTCCAGAACGGCGGGAAGAGCCCACGGCGGGGGTCGAGTCCGGCGCCGGCCATCATTCCGACGTCGATGTCACGAACCGATGCGACGCCTTCTTCGAGCAGGAGGCAGGCCTCGATCAGCGCCTTGGCGGTGAAGAGGTCGGCCAGTTCCTGGGCGTCAGCTTCGCCGTCACCGTCGATGTTCGGCTGACCATCCTTGTAGAGACCCTCGCCACCGGTCTTGGCACCGAGCTTGCCTTCAGAAACCAGCTTCTTCATGCCCTGGTGGACGTAGAAGGAGTCACCGTAGGCGTCCTGCAGGTTCTCGGCAACGTGGAAGACGGTGTCGAGGCCCAGCATGTCGGCGAGGATGAACGGACCCATCGGGGCTACGTTCGCGGCGCCGACGCCTTCGTCGATCTTCGCGATCGAGAGACCCTGCTCTTCCTGCGCGCGCCAGATCTCGCTGACGGCGGAGTTGAGGATTCGGTTGACTACGAAGCCGGGGACCTCACCGCAGGTGATCGGCTGCTTGCCGATGGCCTGGGCGAAGTTCGAGGCACTCTGGACCGTCTCCGAAGTCGTCTCGTCGCCGATGACTACCTCGACCAGCGGCATCACCGACGCCGGGTAGAAGAAGTGGAAGCCGACGACCTTGTCCGGGCGGATCGTTGCTTCGGCCATCTCCGAGATCGAAAGGCCGGAGGTATTGGAGGAGAGGATCGCGTGACCCGGGGTGACCGCGTCGAGCTCGGCGAAGACCGCCTGCTTGATCGCCATCTTCTCCGGTACGGCCTCGATCACGAAGTCGACGTCGCCGAACTCGTCGTAAGACGTGGTTCCGGTGACGAGGCCCATGACCTCGGCCAGGCGGGCGTCCGCCTGCTCTTGGGTCAGCTTCTCTTTCTTGACCAGCCCACCGAGCTGGCCCGAGGTGACGTTCTTGACCTCTTCGATTGCGTGGTCGACGAATTTCTGATCGACGTCCTTGATGACGACGGGGGTGTCAGACGCGGCGATTGCCTGTGCGATCTGACCACCCATGGTGCCGCCGCCGACTACGGCGGCCTTGTGTACGAACATGAGGTTCTTGATCCTCCAGAGGGTCTAGTTTGCAAGCCTTTGGCGAGGGTTGACTCGCGTGTCAACAAAGTGTATGGACCGGGCGCTGGTCGTGGTCCCACGGGAGGCTCTGTGACGAAGCTGCATTTCTATTTTCCCTGCACCCTGCTACCTTGGATGACGTTGGATTCCCCCGACGGGCATCCATCGAGGTTCTGTTCCTTCCTGCCTGCCAAGGTTTTTGGGGTTACCGGATCTCCCCACACCCCCCTCACCTCGTACAGGAAGTTGAACATCGTGTCCAAGTCTTTCGCCGATCTCGGCGTGTCAAAACCCGTAGTAAACGCGCTCTCAAAGCGTGGCATCGAAGAGCCTTTCGCGATTCAGCGTCAGGTCATCGAAGACGTGCTGGAAGGACGCGACGTACTCGTACAGTCGCCGACCGGCTCCGGCAAGACGTTCGCCTTCGGCGTGCCGCTCGTCGATCTGATCGAAGCCGATTCCCGCCGCCCCTCGGCGCTGATCCTCGCCCCCACCCGGGAGCTGGCCAGCCAGATCGTCGACGAACTGGAATCGGTCTGCCAGGCCCGTGCCCTCTCGATCGCCCCCGTATATGGCGGCGTCGGAATCCAGGCCCAGGCAAAGCGGGCTGCCCGCGCCCACATCGTCGTCGCCTGCCCCGGCCGGCTCGAGGATCTCCTGCAGCGCCGCTCGTTTACCCTCGACCACGTCGAACACCTGGTGCTCGACGAAGCCGACCGCATGCTCGACATGGGCTTCAAGCCGGCGGTCGACCGCATCGTCAAGAAGATTCACAACGATCGTCAGACCCTGTTCTTCTCGGCCACCCTCGAAGGTGCCGCCGGCAAGCTGGCTGACGCGTACACGCACAACCCCATCACCCACGTCAACAAGCCTGCCCCTGACAAGAACCAGGGCAAGGTCGAACACCGCTTCATCCACCTTTCGCACGAAGCCAAGGTCACCTCTCTGCTCCACGAGTTGGAAAACTCGGAGCGAGGCCGGACTCTGGTGTTCGTGCGCACAAAACATGGCGCCGACCGACTCGTAAAGAAGCTGAGCCGCTCACCCCAGATCAGGGCAGCGGCCATGCATGGCAACAAGTCCCAGAACCAGCGCCAACGCGCGCTGGCGGACTTCGAGAGCGGCAAGGTGGACACCCTCGTGGCCACCGACGTCGCGGCTCGCGGTATCGACGTCGCCGATGTCACCCACGTAATCAACTACGACATGCCGGAAGACCGGGACACCTTTGTCCATCGCGTCGGACGGACAGGTCGAGCGGGTGCTGATGGCATCGGCATCAGTTTCGTCCTGGCCGATCAGGCCAGAGACATGCAGAAAATCGCCAAGTCACTCGGCTTGAGCCACGAATATGAGCAGAGCGGCGCCCCGGTCTCGATCCATTCGGAGACCACCACCCCGCGCCGGGGGCGCTCCAGCCGCAGCTCCGGCTCGCGTAACAACGGGTCGGGCGGCGGTTCCGGAAACGGCAGTCGCAAACGGAAATCCGGCAACCGGGGTAACGGCCAGCACCCCAAACAGGGCAAAGGCGGCGACAACGGACAGCGGAGTCGCAACCGGCACTAGTTGTCGCATCTGCCTCAAAGTGCCCCGGATGGGCAAAAGCGTGCTACGGTCCGGGACATAGGGTTGGGGATTACCCCGACAAAGACGTGTGTAGCGCTCGCAGTCGTTGCTTTACCAGCATCCTCCGCGTTTGCAGCACCATTATGTGGAGGATTCAATGCCCACAGGCACAGTTAAGTGGTTCAGCGACGAAAAGGGCTTTGGTTTCATTACGCCCGATGATGGCTCGAAGGACGTTTTCGTCCATCACAGCGCCATCCAGGCTGACGGATTCCGCACCCTCGCAGAGGGCGCAAAAGTCAGCTACGAAGCTGAAGACGGACCCAAGGGTCCGGCTGCCGCTTCGGTCGAAGCCATCTAGGCCTCTTCCAAGCAGAAGCATCGCGAGCGCGCCCGCCATCCGGCGGGCGTTTCGCATTTAAGGGATCCAGCTCAGCCGACCTGCGTTGATCCATGCCCGACGCGTGAACGTATTAACAGAATCATCACAAATGCGGGACAAAGGCCCGATTTCATTTGATTAGAAGGCGTCTGAGCGGGAACCTAGAAGTACAGAAGGACAATCGGAAAAGGGCGACCGCATCATTTGCCATTCTGATCGGTTGAAGGTAATGAAGATGAACACACGGTTCAACGTTCGCAAGAAGGTACTCGGCAATCTGAACACCACCAGATTCGCTTCGCGAAACGGTCATGCCAAAAGCTCTTCCCCCACCGGCGTCTCACCGCCGAAGACGAACGAACCGGTAGCGATCGATACGCAGATGTTCGGCGAGCCGGAAATGATGGCCGCCCACCTGTTGCCCGGCCCCAGGCCGGCAATCGTCGATCCCGGACCGGCCAACACGGCCGAAAACGTGATCGACGCTCTCGGTGCGCTCGGCATCGACCGGCTCGATTCGATCATCCTGACCCACATCCACTTCGACCACGCCGGAGGCGCAGCAAGGCTAGCCCGGGAATACCCCGGCGCAACGGTCTACATCCATTCCCGGGTGGCCCGGCACCTGGCTGACCCGACACAACTGACCGAATCGGTCAAGGCGGTCTGGGGCGATGAGACCGAACCGCTCTTCGGCTTCCCCGGATCGATCGACCCCGACCGGATCGAGTCCCTCGAGGATGGCGACACGATCGACCTTGGCGACCGCCGACTTGAAGCGATCGCAACTCCGGGTCACACCCGGGCGCACATGTCCTTCTACGACCAGAAGACCCACGCAGTCATCTGTGGCGACGCCCTCGGGCTGCAGCTCCCGGGCTCGAGGATCATCCGGCCGTCCTCCCCGCCCGCTGACTATTCCCGCGAGGACGCGATCGCGTCGATCGGGCGGATTCGGGCGAAGAACCCTTCGAGCCTCCACCTCGCCCATTTCGGCCTGGCCCGTCAGGATCCATCGGCTACCTGTGACCGCGCGATCATCGCGATCAACGACTGGCACGACTCTTTCCTCAAGAAGCGCGAGACCTCCGACGGCGAAGAAGACCTCCTCCGCCGGTTCAACGCCTGCGTCGAAGCAACACTGGAGCCCGTTCCACCGTCAGTCCGCCGCGGATTCGAAGCGGTGAACCCGGCCTGGCTGAACGTAGCCGGCATGACCGGTGAGATCGCGCGGGCACAGGCGAAGTTCGCCGACGCCGCCTGAGTCGCCTCGACTCAGTTGAGGCTTTTCGGACGGACGATCGAATCGACCACTTCGAGGGAACCGTCGCCGCGGTCGGTCATCAGGAACGCGGCTTCGACCCAGCCCGACCGGACCAGGCGATCCGGCTCTTCGCCGGTATGACCGGGACCGATCAGGACCGCGAGCAGCGGCTGGGACCGGAACTCCGCGAGTAGGTCCACTTCGACCTGCCGGCCTTCCGCGCTGACCGGCCGGGTGTACGGCTTCAGCTTCAGGCCGGGGTGAAGGTGATCCGCGCTCAGTTCCTTCCGCGCCCGGAAACCGCCGTTCCGCGACCCGCTGATCAGCTTCACGACCGTCGGATCACGGAGCATGAGCCGCAGCGAGCCGATCGGATCCGGTACGTGGTCCAACGGGTGGTCCGAAGGCCTCATCGCCGACGGACCCGAAAGGCTGGCGAGGCGCAACCCGCATCGCCAGCAGCCGAAATACGCGTCCGGATCCTCCTGCCAGTCGGCCGAAAGCGGACGAGCGCGGCGGATCATCGGTTCCGCGTCGCTTGCACAACGCGGGCAGGGCAATTTCTGGCGGGCCACCATCCGCGCGGCCCTGACCGGAGATGCATGGCTCGGATATGAACGCTGAGACATCCTGAAAGGGAGTCCCCACGCGACTCGGAATCTGACAATCCACTAGTTATCCATTTATATGAAGCAGACGACCGATCTCGACCGGTTCCCGGTACCGGCTTGCCGTTTGTCCTGGTGGGGGCGATAATGCCCCAGTGTGACTCGAGGGCGGGGACATGAGCACAGCACCCGGCGAACATCCAACTGACAAAGAGCTGCGGCGGACCGACGAGGAGATCCGCGGACTGATCGAGGCCGTTCCGGCCATCGTCTACGCAGCCGAGATGGGTGAATCGGGTCGTTTCCACTACGTGAGCCCCCAGATCGAGACCATCCTCGGTTACACGCCCGACGAGTGGACGGCCGATCCCGACCTCTGGTTTAACTCGCTCCACCCGGACGACATCGAGCACGCACTGAGCTTCGAAGGGAACCTGAACCACAACGACGAAGACGTACCGCCCGCTGAGTACAGGATGAGGACCAAGGACGGCGGGTATGTGTGGATCTACGAACGGGCCCGTCTGGTTGATGATGAAACCGGGGTGCCTATCTGGCATGGCGTGATGCAGGACAACTCCGCACTCAAGAAGGCGGAGATTGAGGTTCAGCTGAAAGCCGACCAGCAGATGATGACTGCCCGGCTGGGGGAACTCGCGATGAGCGGCGAACACCCCGACAAACTGATCGAGATCGCGGTCGACCTCCTGGTCAGTCAGGACGACATCCACGAGGTGTCGGTGTGGGAACAGGAGGACCAGAAGCAGATGGTCCTTCGCCATACGTCCAACGAACACCCGGTCGCTCGGGTCGCTCCTTACGAAACCGACCGGTTCCCGGGGGACCGGCTGGCCCGCGGCGAAACCGTTTCGATCCATGATTGGCACAACGATCCCCGGGTCGCCGAGTATCGGGAAATCATCACGGCGGAGGTCCGCAGCAGCATGTTCATCCCGATCGATGGATCCCGCGGGCAGTTCGGGATCCTCTCGGTGAATTCGACCGAACCACACCGATTCGGCGAGCAGGACGAGCATTTCTTCAAGGCCACCGCCAACGTCCTGGCGAACGCCATTGAAAGACACCGCGCCGATGAATCGCTTCGTCACCGGCTGCTCCATGACCCGCTCACCGGGCTCCCGAACCGCCAGCTCTTCACCGACCGCCTCAGGATCGCGATCGACACCGCCCGGGAGAGCGGCGAGCCGGCCGGAGTGGTCTTCCTCGACCTAGACCACTTCAAGCTGATCAACGACGGCATCGGACACCAGGCCGGCGACGATCTTCTACGCGAAGTCGCTCCCAGGCTGAGCGATGGGATCCGCTTGGGGGACACGCTGGCCCGCTTCGGCGGCGACGAATTCGCGGTGGTGCTGAACGTCGTCAGGGACGGCGCCGAAGCCAGGGAAATCGCCGACTGCCTGATCGAAAGCCTGAAGAATCCGATCACGGTCGACGGCAGTGAGCAATTCGTTTCGGCCAGCGCCGGAATCGCGATCTACAACCCGGCCTACGACGAATCCAAGTCGGTGGAAGGTCTGCTTCAGGAAGCCGATGCCGCGATGTACCAGGCCAAGGAAATGGGCCGCGCACAGAGCGAGCTGTTCGGCCAGCCGATGCGTGACCGGGCGGTCAGGCGGCTGGAGGTCGAGCGTGAACTCCGCAGTGCCCTGGAATCCGACCAACTGGTGCTGAACTATCAGCCCCTGATCTCCCTCCGGACCGGCCATCTGACCGCGTTCGAAGCCCTGGTGCGGTGGCAGCACCCGGAAAAGGGCCTCCTGGCCCCGCTCGAGTTCGTCCCGATCGCCGAAGAGAGCGACCTGATCACGCAGATCGACCAGTGGGTGCTCCGCGAGGCGACCAGGCAGCTCGGGGTGTGGCAGCAGACGATCGATGAGGATCAGCGGCTGATCCTGGCGGTCAACGCCTCGGCCCGGATGATTCGCGACCCACGGCTGCCCCAGTTGGTCGCCGAGTTGATCGGCGAGCACGGGATCAGGCCCAACCGGCTTGCGATGGAGATCACCGAGACCGTTCTCGTCGTGGGAACGAGCACGGTCAAGAACGTCATGAACGAGCTCCACGAGCTCGGCATCTGGCTGGCGCTCGACGACTTTGGCACCGGCTTCTCTTCACTCAGCTACCTCAACGAGTTTCCGCTCGACTCGCTGAAGATCGACCGCTCGTTCATCGAGCACCTCGCGGTCGGCGACCCCAAAGGGTCCGCGATCACCGACGCGATCGTCCAGATCGGAAAAGCGCTGTCGATGACGGTGGTCGCTGAAGCGGTCAGCTCGGAGACTCAGCTCCAGATGGTTCGCGACCTCGGCTGCCAGCTCGCCCAGGGCAACCTGATCTCGGAGCCGGTATCGGCCGAAGAGGCCACACGGATGCTCGACGAAGCGCCCGCCCACGCACTCATTCCGTAAGCGACGGATTCACTTCCGGGAGTCGCTGGACGAAACCGGGCCGCGCCAGCGGGAGTTCGTGCCGGGCCCCGGGAATCGTGGCCACGATCTGATGGATCGCGACGTCGCCCCGCTCGAAGGCCCCGATGCTGGCGGTCATGTAAAGCCGCCAGATGCGCTCGCGCTCGACCCCGATCTGCGCGATCGCCTCTTCTTTGTGGTCGGCGAGGTTCTCGACCCATCTCTTCAGGGTGAGCGCGTAATGCTCGCGCAGGGATTCGGCATCGCGCATCTCCTGACCCGACTTCTCGAGGGCGGCGACGACCGTCGCGACCCTGTGGAGTTCACCATCGGGGAACACGTATCGGGTTATGAACGTGTTGGGCTGCTCGTCTTCGTCGATCATCCGGCAGATTCCGTGGTGCACTACGAGGCCACCGGGGCGGCCGAGATCGCAAACCGTGGTCATGTAAGTGTCGAGCTGGCTGGCGCCGACGTGCTCGTACATGCCGATCGAAGAGATCTTGTCGTAGGGAACGTCAGTGACTTCGCGGTAGTCCTGAATTCGGACTTCGCACATGTCGCTCAGGCCGGCCGCGGAGATCCTCTTCCGTGCGAGCTTTGCCTGTTCCTCGGAAAGGGTCACTCCGACCGCCCGCACCCCGTAGTTCGCGGCGGCGTGGATGATCAGCGATCCCCAGCCACAGCCGATGTCGAGAAGGCGTTCCCCGCGCTTGAGGTCGAGCTTGCGGCAGATCACGTCGAGCTTGCGGGTCTGCGCCTCCTCGATGGTGTCGTCTTCGGAAGCGAAGTATGCACATGAGTAGACCATGGTCGGCCCGAGAATCAGCCGGTAGAACTCGTTCGAGACGTCGTAATGGTGGGAGATCGCCTCGCGGTCGCGGCGCAGGGAATGGAGCCGGCCCGCGACCCTGGCCTCCGTCTCCGGCGGCTTCGGCGGAGGAATCTTCACGGCGCCGACCGCAAGCGCGAGGCGCGCGGCTTCGAGCTTCTCCCGCGCCGTGAAGTCGAAGCCGTAGAGCTTCGAGCCGGCCATCATCACCCGCTCGAGGTCGCCTTCGAGTTCGATGTCTCCCGAGACCCAGCCGCGGGCGATGCCGACCTGGTCCGGCCGCATCACGACATAGGTGAGCCCGCGTTTGTTCCTGATCACGATCGTGTCCTCGACCGAACCCGGCTCATTGGGCCCGAATTCAGAGCCGTCCCAGAAACGCACCGCGGCCGGAAGGGGGCCGCTCAATCGTGATTCGAGCTTCGAGACGAGGGGGACAAAACGACTGGCAACTCCGCCGGTGCTGTACATGGACCGAGGGTATCCGAGCCCGGTGACCGATGGAACTATTTTTTGTAGACCTCGGCCTTGATCAGGCTGATCGAGCGGATAACCGAGTCGAGGAACGGCTCGATCTCCTCGACCAGCCGTTCGTATTCCTCTTCTCCGGCCGGGGTGATCGAGTAGAAGCGCCGGGTCCGCTTGTCGGGATGCTCCCAGTCGCCTTCGATCATGCCTTTGCTCTCGAGGTCCCGGAGCAGGGGGTACATCGTGTTCGGGTTGACCGACACGACCCCCTGGGTCATCGATTCGATCGCTTCGATCAGGAGATTGCCGTACGAAGGCTCGGTCCGGATCAGATGGAGCACCAGCAGCGGAAACAGGTCGCGCCGGCGCATCTCGCCACCAAACACATCCGAAGCCCGGCCTCCGCCGCGCTTTCGCCCGGTCTCGCCGGTCTTCTGGCGGGCGGCCGCATTGGTTGCTTCCGCAACCGCGTCGTCCAGATTTGCATTCTTGTCTGCCATTCACAGCGAGTTTATGTAACGGGCATCCATGGTCTTCCTTATCCTCAGCCAATGCCGGTGGATCAGCCCCTCTTCGAGAACGAAAACGGATTCGAGGGTGCAGTCGAGGTCAGCCGCGTGATCTTCACCGCGGAAGACGACGGGTACGCGGTGATCGAGGTCCGGGACGACTCTGGCGAGGAATTCGTCGTCACCGGCACGGTGGCTCACCTCAAGCCCGGAGAGAAAGCACGCCTGGCCGGAGAATGGCAGCAGCACGAGCGGTTCGGGCCGCAACTCAAGGCGTACACCGCCATGCCACTCGACCCCGGCGATCGCACCGGTCAGATTGCCTACCTCAGCACGTTGAGACACATCGGTCCGGTGCGGGCGGAAACGCTCTGCGACCTCTACGGCGCCGAGGTCATGGAAAAGATCACCGCCGACCCCTCGGGCGTCTTCGGTTCGCTGCCGAAGCTCGGTCCACGGCAGGCGGAAGCCGCGACCGAAAGCTGGTACGCGACCCGGGCCGTCCGGGACCTGCACGTCGAGCTTGCTCCACACGGCCTCGCCCACCTGGCCGGAAAGATCCACGCCCGCTTCGGTGACCAGGCGATGAAAACGATCCGTGAGGACCCGTACCGGCTGACCGAGATCGACGGGGTCGGTTTCGTCCGGGCCGACAAGATCGCGCTCGCGGCCGACGTCCCGCCCGAGTCGGACCGGCGTGCCCAGGCCGCCGCGTATTTCCTGATCGGTGAGGCCGAACGCCGCGGTCACACCCACCTGCCGGTCGAAGAACTCCGGGTCAACGCCAACAAGCTGCTGGGGTACCCCCCGGATCCCGGCGTGCTGGCCTCCGCCCCGGGCCTGATCCTCGAAGACGAGGGCCTTTATCGCGAGCGCACCCTGAACCGCGAGATCTGGGTGGCCGGCGACATCCGCGACCGACTGATCACCGAGCCGCACGTCGAGCACACGCCGGACCACCCCGACGACGACTCGCTGACCAACGAGCAGTGGCAGGGCGTCCTCGGTGCCTTCGACGCCCGGGTCTCGATCATCACCGGCGGCCCCGGCGTCGGCAAGACCGTCTGTACGCGGGCGATCGTCTCCGAAGCGCGCTCGGCCGGTTTGCGCGTGGGCCTCTGCGCACCGACCGGGCGGGCCGCCCGGCGACTGTCCGAAGCGACGGGGGCGGAGGCCCACACGATCCACCGCATGCTCGAGTGGCGGCCCGGCGCCGAGGCCACCTTCAAGCCCGGCCATCCTCTGCCGGTCGACCTCCTGATCGTCGACGAGGCCTCGATGATCAACCTCCACATGGCCGAGATGCTGCTCGGCGGCCTCGGACTCGACACCCACGTCGTCCTGGTCGGCGACGCCGACCAGCTGCCGCCGGTCGGGGCCGGCAAGCCTTTTGCCGACCTGATCGAGTCCGGGGTCCCGCCGGTGACCCGCCTGACCCACATCTTCCGGCAGGCTGCCCGCTCGATGATCACCACCGCGGCCCACGAGGTGAACGAAGGCCGTCCTCCCCACCTGACCCCGGCCGAGGACCAGGTTCAGGACTTCTTCTTCCTCGAGCGGGTGACGCCGGAACGCTGCCGCGATGCGGTCGTCGACATGGTCGGGGAGCGGGTCTCGGCCGGCCTCGGACTCGATCCGATTCGCGACGTCCAGGTCCTCGCCCCGATCTACCGCGGCGAAGTCGGGATCGACACGCTCAACCGGAAGCTCCAGGCCCGGCTGAACCCGGATGGCAGGAAAGCCCTGACCGACCGGTTTCGCATCGGCGATCGGCTGATCCAGACCCGTAACGCCTATGAGCTCGGCCTGATGAACGGCACCATCTGCTTCCTGATCGACGATGATCCCGACGAGGAGATGGCGGTCGTCCAGACGGACGTCGGTCAGGAAGTCATCGTGCCGTATTCGGAATCGTCCGACCTGCGTCTCGCCTACGCGATCTCGGTCCACAAGGCCCAGGGCAGCGAGATCCCGGTCGTGCTCTTCGTCTGCCACCGGTCCCACTCGGGGATGCTGACCCGGCCCCTGATCTACACGGCGATCACCCGCGCCAAATCGATGTGCGTGCTGGTCGGCGACCGCCCCGCCCTCGAAATGGGCGTCAAGCGCGACGAAGGGGGCGGCCGCTACTCGTCGCTGGCGGCGCGTTTGAGCACCGGCATTTAGACTGAACACATGGGTACTCAGGGAGTCGGGAGACTGTTCGGATCAACGTTGGCCTTCGTGGCCGTGACGCTCAGCCTGCTGGTCTTCGCGACCGCGGGCAAGGCGGAGCAGAAGCTGGTCACGATCGACGCACCCAGCAATTACATCGACCTCTCCACTCAGAACCTCGCTGGACCGGTGTCCTCGACCATGGGACCGCACCCCGGCAAACTGAAGGCGAACGTTCTGCTGCCCGATGGTTACACCCCGAAGAAGCGTTACCCGCTGCTCCTGCTGTTCCACGGATCGGGCGAGCGCTTCGATTCCTGGGCTGACGCCGAACTCGGTGACATCAGGAACACCGCCAAGGGCCTGAACGCCGTGATCGTGATGCCGGAAGCCGCGCAGGGCTTTTACGCCAACTGGTGGAACGACGGCGATAAGGGCAAGCCCGAGTGGGAGTCGTACGTCCGCGAAGAACTGCTGCCCCTGGTCGAGAGCAGGTTCAGCATCCGTACCGAACGCCGGTACCACGCGGTAGTCGGCTTTTCGATGGGCGGCTACGGCACCTACCTGACCGGATCGCTGCTGCCCGGCTACTTCGGCACGGTCGTGCCACTCTCCGCCTTCGCTTCGGTTCGCAGCCCGCTCTCGCAGCTGGCTTTCAGCACCGCCAGCGGCGGCACCGAATACGAGACGGTTTACGGGCCGGCAGCCGGTTACTACGCAGAAGGCCACGACCCGCTCGAGTGGGGACCGAACCTCGCTTCCACGCGGATGGACGTCTACACCGGTGACGGCCTGCCTGACCCGGCGGTTCGGCCCGAGAACAGTCCTGCCCACCCCGGCTTCATCCCCGAAGGTGACTACACGAGCCTGCTGCTCGAAGGAGTGCTGAAGACCCAGAACGACGAGGCGGTCCAGGCGATCAAGGACGCCGGCAATACATCGATCGACTATAAGGTCCACAAGGGCAGCCACGACTGGAACTTCTGGAAGATCGACCTCAAGGAGGCGATCGGGAAGGGACTCTTCAGCCCAGTCCCCGAGAAGCCCTCGAAGTGGACCTACAACACTTCGTCCGATACCGGCCACGCCTGGGACATCGCCTTCGACTTCGCCGGCCCGCGGAGCAAGATGACTACCTTCACCCGTGACGGCCAGACGCTGGGCGCGACCGGCGACGGCGAGGTCAACCTCAGCGACGGCAACGGCTGCGAGTACACCCGGACGATTCCCTTCTCCCTGAAGCTGAAATCGTCGCCATGCCGCAGGCTTTCCGCGAAGACGAAAGGCAAACTGAAGGCAGGCAAGAAACGTACGATTACGGTAACCGTCACCGGTCAAGGCAAGTTCGATAGCACCGGTCCGGTCGACGCGGCCAGGGTCAGGCTCGGTAAAAAGACCGCGACGACCAACTACGCCGGCAAGGTGAAGATCAAGCTGCGGGCCGGGCGCCGGGCGAAGAAAGTCAAGCTGACCGTCAGAAAGTCCGGCCACAGGCCCTTCACCAGAAAACTGAAGGTCAGGAAGTAAGCGCGAGCGCCTTCAGGCGGTAGTTCATCGCCTTGCGTGAGGTCTGACGATCCGACTAGGGTCGGTGGATCAGTCCTGTCGCTTCCCACATTGCCGTCTGGCCCGCCGGTGAACCGAGTGCCGCTCACCGGGCTTCGTTTGCCGCGGCCGAGCCCGAATCCTTCTGGCTCTCCGGAGCGCGACCCGCGCCGCGGGCACCGGTCGACGGCGTGGTTGATGCCGACCTCCTGATCGTCGGAGGTGGCCTGACCGGGCTATGGGCCGCGGTACGGGCCGCCGAGCAGGATCCGGAACGATCAATCGCCCTGATCGAGCGCGACACGATTGCGGTCGGGGCGAGCGGCCGGAACGGCGGCTTCATGTCGTCTTCGCTGGTCCACGGGATCGGCAATGGCATGGCCCGTTTCCCGGACGAAGTCGAGAATCTGGAGCGGCTGGGCCTCGAGAACCTCGAGGCGATCAAGTCGACGATCCGCCATCACGGGATCGACTGCGACCTGCTCTCCCCGGGGGCGATCGAAACGGCGATGACCCCGGGCCAGCTTGAGGAAATGAGTGGCGGTGTTGAAGAGCTTCGCCGCTTCGGACACGAAGCCGAGTTCCTTGATGGCGAGCAGATGCGGGCCGAGGTCAACTCCCCCCTCTTCACCGGCGGCCTCTGGCAGAAGAGCGGCGAATGCTCGATCGACCCGGTCAAGTTAAGCGACGGCCTGGTCGAGGTCGCCGAGAGCCTCGGCGTCCGGATCTTCGAAGAGACCGAGATGCTTTCGCTCCGTCGCGCCGGAGCCGGGGTCGACGTCACCACCGACGGCGGGACCGTCCGCGCCCGCCGGGTGTTGCTGGCGACCGCGGCCTTCCGCAGTCCGGTCAGGGCGATCCGCTCTAGGGTCGTACCCGTCTTCGATTATGTCCTGGTCAGCGAGCCGCTGACCACCGCCCAGTGGGACGCGATCGGCTGGAAGAACCGCCAGGGGCTCTCCGACTCGTCGAACCGTTTTCATTACTACCGGCCGACCGCCGATGGCCGCATCCTCTGGGGCGGCTACGACGCGATTTACCACTACGGTGGCCGGGTCGACGAAGAGAACTACCAGCGCGACGAGAGCTTCGCCGGCCTCGCCCAGCGGTTCTTCACCGCCTTCCCCCAGCTCGAGGGGTTGAAGTTCACCCACCGCTGGGGCGGCGCGATCGACACCTGCTCGCGGTTCTTCGCTTTCTACGGCAAGACGATGGGTGGTCGGGTCGCTTACGCCGTCGGCCACACCGGCCTCGGCGTCGGCGCCAGCCGGTTCTCCGCGGGAGTCGCCCTGGACCTGCTCGACGGTCGGGAGAACGAAGTCAGTGCCACCCGCTACGCGCTCGAAAAACCAATGCCTTTCCCGCCGGAGCCGGTCCGCTGGGGCACGATCCAGTTCACCCGGGGCCGACTCGCCGCCGCCGACCGCAAGGACGGCAAGCGCGGCCTCTGGCTACGAACCCTCGACCGCTTCGGCCTCGGCTTCGACTCCTAGCCGGATCGTGCCTCCCGACTATTCGTACGAAACCGCTTCCAGCACGTCGAGCTTCGCCGCCTTGCGGGCCGGATAGATCGCGGCGAGTACTCCGGCGACCGCGGTCAGTACGAGGATCAGGATCAGGGTCGGGATCGGGTAACTCAGGACGAAGCCTTCGCTTTCGAGCGGTATACCGAGCAGAAACGCGAAGATGATGCCGAGAATTAACCCGGCGATCGCTCCGAGCACGGCCGTGATCACGGCCTCGTAGCGGACCATGCGTTTGACCTGGCGGCGTGACATGCCGACCGCGCGGAGCATCCCGAGCTCGCGGGTCCGCTCATAGATCGAGAGGATCAGCGTGACCACGATGCCGACCAGCGAAACCACGATGGCCAGCGCCAGCAGCACGTAGATCAGGGCGAGCAGGCCGTTGATCTGCTCCTGCTGGCTCTGTTTGAGCTCGTCCTGGTTCAGAACGTCGACCGTCGGAAAGGATTTGTCGAGGTCGTCCTCGACCCGTTTCTGAACGGTATCGACGTCCTCCCCGGATTCGGTCTTCAGCAGGGCGAAGAACGCGGTGTCGACGCCGAAGCTCCTGATCATCTCGTTCTGCGTGATAACCAGGTCGCCGAGCAGGTCGAGGTTGCCGGAAGCCATGATCGCGGTGACCGTGAGTTCGGGTTTCCTGCCGGTCTGGCCGAGCACGCCGAGGTTGTCGCCGACGCCGACGCCGGCCTGGCTGGCCAGGCCTTCGCTGATGATCACCTGTCCGTCCTCCAGGCCCGAAAGATCGTCGGTCGAACCCTGTTCGAACTCCAGGTTGAGCACCTGACTGATCGTGTCCGGCTGGACCGACGACATCGACTTCGAACCACCACCGTCGACCTTGACCTGGCTGAAGCTGATGCCGGAAGCATCCTGGACGCCTTCGATCTTGCCGGCCTCGGTGACCGCCTTGATCGGGATCGGCGTGAACCCGCCCGGACCCTGAAGCGTCAGTTCCCCCTTGAGATCCTGGTCGATGACCTTGGTCACCGAGCTGTTTATGCCCGACGCGAAGATCGTTACGAAGCTGATCAGGGCGAGGCCGATCATCAGGGCGGCGGCGGTGACGGCGGTCCGGGACGGGTTGCGCTGCGAATTCTCCCGCGCGAGGCGTCCGGTGAGCCCACCGATCTTCTGCAGCGGCGCGCCGATCGCCGACGCCATCGGTCGCACCAGCTGGGGACTGAAAATCGAGATGGCCACCACCACGGCGATCGCGCCGCCGCCCATCTGAAGTGCGGCGTCACCCCCTTCGGTGCCGCTGATCAACACCGACGCGATCAGGCCAAGCCCGGCGACGGTTAGTACGGCGGCGATGACGCTCCGCAGCCAGATCCGGTTCTTGCCGCCGATGACCACGTTCTCCGAGAGTGCCGCGATTGGCGGGACCCGGGTCGAGCGGAGCGCCGGGATCAGTGAGGACACGAGCGTCACGCCGATGCCGATCACCAGCGAAACGACGATCGTTCTGGGCGCGATCACCAGAGCCTTGGAAGGCAGATCGGCGCCGACCGCACTGAGGATGGCACTGAGTCCCTTGGCCAGGCCGAGGCCAACCAGGATTCCGATGATCGACGCGAACAGGCCGATCAGGAAGCCTTCGATCAACACGGTCGCGAGGATCTGGCGGCGGTTGGCGCCGAGGGTCCGGAGCATCCCGAACTCACGGGTCCGCTGGGCAACGGTGATCGAGAAGACGTTGAAGATCACGAACGACCCGACGAACAGCGAAATCCCGGCGAAAGCGAGCAGGGCGATGTTGAGGAAGCTGAGTGAATCACGGATGTCGTCCGAGTTCCGCTGGGCGTTCTCGGCGCCGGTCTCAACCCGAAGGTCGCCCCTTGCGGCCGACGCAAGGGCCTCGATGACCTTGGTCTTCAGTTCTTCCGGGCTGACCCCCGACTCGGCCTGGACCGAGATCTGGTCGAACTCGTCCTGCTTGCCGGTCAGCTCCTGCGCGACCGGCAAAAGGACTTGAGCGATCGAGGTCCCACCGAAAGAGGCGCCGCCGAGCTGGGTGAGCCCGACGACCCGGAACGGCGTGGCCCTGCCGGTCCCGACCAGTTGCAGCCGGTCGCCGATCTTCAGGTCGGCCCGTTCGGCCGCGGCTTCGTCGAGCGAGACTTCTTTGGCGGTCTCCGGTTCCGCTCCCCCGACCAGGTCGAGAGACTCGAGTTCTTCTGGCAGCTTGGACGCGATGAACTGCGGCGCGAATCCGCCCCCGGTGGAGTCGCCCTCGGAGTCGAGGATCGCGCCTTGGCTGAAGATCGAGCCGGCGGCGATCTTTACGCCATCGACACCCTTGACCGTCTGCAGGTACCTGTTCGAAAAGGCGGGCGTTGCGCCGTCCTGCTGTTCGACTTTGACTTTGCTGGTGATCGTGACGTCGACGCCTTCGTTCGACTTGGTGAAGATGTCGTCGAAGGCACCGTTGGTGGTGTCGGTCAGCATGTAAGTGCCAGCGACCAGCGCGATGCCGAAGACCACCGCGAGCGCGGTCATCAGTGAGCGCCATTTCCGGGCCCAGAGGTTCTTGAAGGTGAGGCTAAGCAAGTGTCTTGAGCAGCTCGATGACGGCGTCGGCGGAAACCGGCGGGGCATCGTGGACGAGCTTGCCGTCGCGCAGCGCGATCAGCCGGTCGCCGTGGGCGGCGGCGTCGGGTTCGTGAGTCACCATGATGACCGTCTGGCCGTACTCGTCGACCGAGCCGCGAAGGAGCTGAAGCACGTCTTCGGAGGACTTGGAATCGAGGTTTCCGGTCGGCTCGTCGGCGAAGAGCACGGCCGGTTTGGTCACCAGCGCCCGGGCTACGGCAACCCGCTGCTGCTGCCCGCCGGACAGCTCGGAAGGACGATGTGAGCGGCGGTCGGTCAGGCCGACCCGCTCGATCACTTCGTCGACCCAGGCCTGGTCTGGCTTGCGGCGGGCGATCGAGAGCGGCAGGAGGATGTTCTCCTCGGCCGTGAGTACCGGCAGCAGGTTGAAGAACTGGAAGACGAAGCCGAGTTTGTCCCGGCGGAGCTGGGTCAGCTCGCCGTCATCGAGCCTGGTGATGTCGGTCCCGTCGACTTCGATCGTGCCGGCGGTCGGCTTGTCGAGGCCCGCGAGGATGTGCATGAGAGTCGACTTGCCGGAGCCGGACGGCCCCATGATCGAGGTGTACCGGCCCTTCTCAAAAGTGACGTCGACGCCGTCGAGCGCCCGGACTTCGGCCTGCCCTTCGCCGTAGATTCGCTCCACCCCACTCGCCTTGACGATCGAGGTTTCGGGAGCTTCGGATTCGGAGGGTGATTCGAGGGTTGATTCCATCGTGTCCGCACCGTAGCAAGGACAACCTGCCTGTTTCCGGGCATCAGGGAAATCCCTTACAGACCCTTAGGTCAGCGCTTCCTGACCAGTTTGACCCGGCGTACGACCTTCTTCGGAGCGGTGCCGGCCTGGCCGACCGTGAAGGCGACCCTGCCCTTGATAAAGCGCCGGTGCTTCAGCTTGACCCGCGCCCTGCGACCGAGCTTCAGCTTGATGAACCGCCTGCCGGGCTTGACCTTGTACTTGCGGGTCGCGACCCTCACGTTCCGTCTTGCTTTCTTGCGCTTCGCGCCGAACACCCTCGCCCTGACCGTAAGGGTGGCCCGGCCGAAGCACGCCTTCATGCCGGTAACGGTGCAGCGTACCTTCGCGAACCCCCGGCCCCTGCGGTTGAACTTGACCAGGCTCGACCGAAGGCCCATCTGAGCCTTGGGGTAGCCGACGATGAAGCCGACCCTGGCCGGAGACGGATCGATGTTCCCGGAAATATCGGTCGCTTTGACTTCGAACGAGTGGTAACCGACCCGCAGGCTGGTCGTGGCGAGCGGCGGTGAACACTCGGCGAATGCTGCGGTGTCGAAACGGCACTGGAAACCGGAGCCGGTCTCGGAGGAGGTGAAGAGCAGCTTCACCGAACCGGACTGTCCCCTCTTCTTGAGCGACGAGGAGATCGCCGTATCCGGTGCCGTGCCGTCCGGTACCGTGCTGGCCGGCAGGGTCCGCCAGGTCTTCCGGCTGATCTCGAACTCGACGCCGGGCTTCGTGTTGTCGCAGGTTCCCTGGGGGAAGATCGCCTGGAGCCGGGCCAGCTGGGGGCCGGTCAGGGACACGCCGTATTCCGACTGATTGATCGGCTTCAGCTGACACTTGAGGATGTCGTTGGCCAGCGGCTGACCCGCTTCCATTCGCGGACCTGACGCCGACGGGAAGGTGGTTCCGCAGGTGCCGGAGTCACCGGTCTGGTTCTCCGTGGCGAGGACCGTACCCGTGTCGTTGGTGAAGCAGGCATCGGTCGCCGCAGGAGACCCGGGAATCGCCACCGGCCGGTTGTTCAGCACCTTGTCACGTTTCGAGACACCGGAGGTGTCGTTCTTGACCCCGGTCAGCCACCGGTCCATGGTCAGCAGCTCGAGCGAATCGTCGAGGCTCTGCGTGCTGGTCCAGATCACCTGGGTCCCGGCCTGGCCGTCGCCGTCGGGGTCGCCGTTCGCTTTGAGCAGGCGCTCCCGCATCGAGAGCGCGTGAATGATCTGGTGGACGTTGTCGGTGGTCTCGGTGCTGTACTTCCGGTTGTCGATCATCGGAGTGGCAGCCAGGCCGGCTCCGCCCGTGTTGAGCAGACCGGAGTCATAGGCACGTCGCAGGGATTCAGCCGACGCCGTCGATCGCTGCGGTACCGAGGCGCCGTCGAACTCCCGGATCCCGCCGACTCCTTCATTCAGATCGAGGAACTGCGCGACCGAGATCACGCCGTCCCTGAGCGGTTCCAGGCCGTACTGGACCCCCACGTTGTCGACCGGCCGGCGGACCAGCCCGGTTGACGGATCGGTTCCGTAGACGTTGACGTTGCCGTCGAAAACCGTGCAGCGGGTGCCGGAGGGGTTGGCCAGCGGATCAAAGATCAGCCCACCGGGCAGGGCGTTCGGGCAACTGCCCCCGGGGTCGAAGAAGTTGTCTCCGAATGCGCCGTAGACCTGGGCGCAGGCCGCCTCGCGGCTGAGACCCTTGACCAACCGCTTCTGGCTGTTGGTCCAGCCGGCCGCCTCGGGAGCGGTCAGGAACTCGTCGATCAGCCGGCAGTCCATCAGCAGGTTGGCCGCAAACGCATTGTCGGTGAAAGAGCTGGTCAGCTGGAGTCCGTCGAGCAGTCCCGGGAAGTTGTTGCCGATCATCTGCTGGGCCATCGAACCGCCCGAGCCGCCGTTGCCGATCGTGAAAGCGGGCTGCCCGAACTGCTCGATGAAACGCTCCTTGACCATCGAGACAGTCTCAGCCGAGACAGAATCCGAGCATCGGGTGCCGAAGGCGTTCAGCGTGGAACCGGCACCGGCGTAGCCCCGGAGCACGTTGTTCAACTGGAGGAACTGGGTGTCGTTCCCGACCTGACCCTGGACGAAGCCGCCATTACAGCCACCGGCGAACCCGTAGACCATCCGGCCGTTCCAGCCGGGACCGGGAACGTCGGGGCTGACCGGATCGATCAGAAAGGCAAACCTGTAATTGGCGCGATTGATCGTGCCGGACTCGACTCGAATGGTCTCGGGAACGGTCACTCCCTGCGGCCGATCGCCGGTCGGGACCGTCGTGGTCATCCGAAGTCCGGCCGCCGGGATGTCCGCTGCATTGTCGACCCTGACCCAGCCACCTCCCGAAGCCAGTCGGTAGAGGAAATAGACGGTCGTCGCCACCGAACAATCGGTCTCACTGATCGGAGGGGTCGGTGTCTGGCAGACGAAGGGGGTCTGCCGGATCCCGGAGAGGATCGGGCCGTTGACTGAGTGGTCGACGATCAGGAGCGTCGCGGTCGTGTGGCCGGGCAGCGTCGCCTTGACCGTGCCACCGCCCGAAAGGCTGAGCAGCGCCCTCAGCTTGCGCCCGGTGCCCGGAACCGTCTGGAAGTCCGAAGTCACGTCGTTCCCGTCGAGGGCGACCTTGAGGTCCTCCAGATCACCCGAGGGTGGCACGGTGACTTGAACGAGGCTGTTGCCACCACTGGCCATGTCCGCGCGCGAGGAAACGACGTCAAGTTCGACTTCACCAGCAGCGACGGCCTGCCCCGCCGAGACGAAGAAGATGCCGACGAGCAGCACAAGGGCCAGGCTGATCGAAGTCGAAAGTCGTGTGCCGGTCGTCATCAAGAACCCTTCGTCGCGGACGGACACCCGTTGGAACCCCGCCCAAGCGAGAAGTTTCGCAGCCAAAAAGGCATCGAAATACGAAAAGTTCGCGATCATCGACCACTTCTCGTATCTCGCGGCCCCGTGCAACCCACCACTGGCAATGATTCTCAGTGATATTTCACGAAAATCATTGCCACCTCACCGAGAGCTTTCGAGACTCGGCCGTTCCGGTTCTTTGATGAGGGTGGTTCACGGCAGTGGCTCTAGGTGCCGCTGGCGAGGAGTAAGCGAAGGTGCCGTAGGGGGCGCACTTTCGTGCGTTCCCAAGGCTCCGAGCGTCGACGAAGCTCAGCGGTGCATAGAGGCCCGCCGTGGGCCGCCCGCCACCTCATGTCGTAAACGAGAAAGGGGCGGCCGGCAGGCCGCCCCTTTCGAGACTCAGTTCAATGCCAAAGGCACTAGACGCTACGAGGGAGAAGTACTTCTCGCGCGATAACCATGCGCTGAATCTGACTAGTACCTTCGTACAGCTGCATGATCTTCGCATCGCGCATGAACTTCTCGACCGGGTAGTCCTTGATGAATCCGTACCCGCCGAAGACCTGGACGGCGTCGGTGGTGACTTCCATCGCCGAGTCAGCGGCGAAACGCTTGGCTTCGGAGGAACTGAGCGTGTTGCTGAGCCCCTGATCGAGCTGGACGGCGGAGAGCCAGGTCAGCAGGCGACCGGCGTCGACCTTGACTGCCATGTCGGCGATCATGAACTGGATCGCCTGGTGCATGGCGATCGGCACGCCGAACTGCTGACGCTCTTTTGAGTATTCGACAGCGGCTTCGAAAGCTCCTCGGGCAATACCGACGGCCATCGCGGCCACACCGGGACGGGTGCGGTCGAGAGTCATCATTGCCAGCTTGAAGCCCTTGTTCTCTTCGCCGATCATGTTCTCGGCCGGGACTTCGACGTCGTTGAAGGTGACGGTTGCGGTGTTTGAGGCCCGCTGGCCCATCTTGTCTTCCTTCTTGTCAATGGTGATGCCGTCCTGGCGATCAACGACGAATGCGGAGATGCCACGACTTCCGGCTTCCGGATCAGTCTTCGCGTAGACGGTGAACCAGTCGGCGTACTGGCCGTTCGTGATGAAGCATTTCGAACCGTTGAGGACGTACTTGTCGCCCTTCTTGACAGCGCGGGTCTTCATGCCGGCAACGTCGGAACCGGCGTCCGGCTCGGTCAGGCAAAACGAAGCCAGCTTCGGTGACTCGGAGAGCATGCCGAGATACTTCTTCTTGGTCTCTTCGGACCCACCGAGCTGAACCGGCGCCGAGGCGAGGCCATTGGCACCGATGCTTGTGCCGATACCGGAGCAACCCCAAGCGAGTTCCTCTTCGATCAGGCAGCCAGAAAGATAGTCGAGGCCAGCGCCGCCATATTCCTCTCCGAGGTGGGTATTCATCAGGCCGACTTCCCAGGCCTTATCGATCACGTCAGCCGGCCAAGTGCCGTCCTTGTCGTATTCCCAGGCAACGCTGCGCATCTCTTTGTCGGCAAAGTTGTGCGCCATCTCGCGCAGGTCTTTTTGCTCGTCGGTAAGCGTGAAGTCAACCACTTCTAAAGCTCCTTCAGTCGGTTAAATCCGGTCTCTGTGGTCGTTTGGGGGCGTTTGGGCCATTCCCGATTGACCGGTCAGTCAATAACTCGACCAGAAGGGTAACGGATAGAGATGGCAGGCGGACTAATCTGGCTTCATGACTGCGCGCATCGGCGCCTCCGAACTTTCGTTCGTCCTCCTCGTCATCTTCGTGGTGATCATCCCGATCGCCGCCTTCGCTTTCTCGCGGTCCGGTCGCGCCCTCGAACAGCTCGGGAAGGGCACCTTCGCGATCGACCGGGAGGAGCCCGGAGCGTCGGATCCGATTGACCCGACACGCGACCGGGCGGAGCAGGAAGCGGAGGTCCGCCAGATGATCGAGGCCACCGCATTTCGCCGCCGCGCCCGCGGCGAGCCCGACATCGACGTCGAGGCTGAAATCGACCGGGTACTCGGAGTCGGCCCCTGGGCCGAGGTCGACGCCACGGAGGTCAGCGGAGAGGACGGCGGCGACGGGCCGGCCGGACTTGAAGGTGGCACGTCCGGGATTCGGGCGGAGATCCGGCAGCTCGTGATTGCCAACAACGAGCGGCGGGTGCGGCGGGGCGAAACGCCGCTCGACGTCGATTCCGAGGTGGAGCGCAGGTTCCGGGAGTGGACCTGAGCCCGCCCTGTCCCGAATCTGAATTCGGTCAAGGGCTAACATGCCGTCAATGAATGACGAATCCCTCTATGACCTCGAGGAACTCGCCGTCCAGCCCGGGACCTATTTCAACCCCCAGACCGAGGTGGTTGTAGTCGTTGACGACTCCGCTTCCATGAACCTGGAGATTTTCAGCGCGGAAACCTTCGAGGGGTCCGAATGGGTGCGGGTAGCCGAGGACGTCGCGGTCGACGAAGAGCGGCGTGACGAACTCCTCGAGGAGTTCCAGGCCCGACATCATGCGGGCAACGCCGATCCGATCGCCGGCGGAGCACTCGATCCGGACGATCCCGACATCGACGACCCCGACCCCGACGAGGCCCCTCCGGGAATCCCGCTGGACGAAGAGATCTAGTGGACCACGATCGGCTGACCCTGCTCGGTGTGCCGATCGACAGTGTCGGCCGCGAAGGCGGGACCGAGCTCGGCCCCGCCGCCCTTCGAAGCGGCCTCGAGCCGCTCGGGCTGCGTGACGCCGGCGACACCCAACAGATGATCCGGGGACTCGACCGCGATCCGACCAATGGCTGGCTCGCTTTCCCGGACATCGTCAAGATGAGCGCCGAGGTCCGGAACCGGGTCGCCACGATCACGGCCGAGGGCCAGGTTCCGGTCCTGCTTGGCGGCTGCTGCACCCTCCTCCCCGCGGCTCTGGCGGGAGCCCGCGACTCACTCGGCAATCTCGGACTGGCCTATGTCGACGGGCACCTCGACCTTTTCACCGGCCAGACCTCGCCGACCGGCGAAGGCGCGGACATGCCGGCCGCGACGATTCTCGGCCTCGCACCGCCCGAGATGCTCGAAGTGATCGGGCCGACGCCGATCGTCGATTCGACACGCATGGCCTTCCTTGGAGCACGGGATGCCGAAGAGCTCGAGATGATCGAGCCGCTGCCGAAAGGGCTCGGGATAGGGAGGATCGAGGATCGCGACTCGCTCCGGCACGCCGATCTCGAGCACATCGCACGTTCGGTCGCGGACGAGCTGACCGTCGATGGCGGGCACTTCTGGCTCCATCTGGACGTCGATGTGCTCGATCGCAACGCCTTCCCGGCAACCGATTACCTGATGCAGGACGGGCTGAGCATGGCCGAACTCAAAGCCCTGATGGAACCTCTCGCCGGATCCCCGCACCTGGCGGGAATCAACGTCACCTGCTTCAACCCGGAGAAGGACCGCGAAGGTTCCTGCGGCACGGCTCTAGTCGAGATGCTGAAAAGCACACTGATCACTTAGAATCCACGGGTGCTCGAAGCTGGCTCAAAAGCTCCTGATTTCACACTCAAGGATCAGAAGGGAAAGAACGTCACACTTTCCGACTTTTCGGGGAAGACGGTCGTCCTTTACTTCTACCCCAAGGCCAACACCTCCGGGTGCACGACGCAGGCCATCGGCGTCCGTGACCACAAGGCCGAGTACAAGAACGCAGGCGCCACGATCATCGGTATCTCGCCCGACGAAGTCAAGGCGGTCAAGAAGTTCGACGACGCGAACAAGCTCGGGTTTCCCCTGCTGGCCGACAAGGATCACAAGGTCTCCGAGCTCTACGGAGCCTGGGTCGAGAAGTCGATGTACGGCAACAAGTTCATGGGTGTCCAGCGCACGACCTTCATCATCAGCGGCGACGGCAAGGTCGTCCGGGTATTCCCCAAGGTCCAGCCCAAGCGGCACGACGACGTCGTGCTGAAGGCGCTGGTCGAGATGAACACCACGACCTGATGGGCGGGGTCCGCGTTGGCTGACTGGGGTGACGGAACGTACGAGTTGACCGCCGCCCAGCTGGCGCCGGTTGCGGAAGCAGTCGTCGATGCGGCCGAGCCCGTCGCCGGACTGAAAGCCCTCGACCTCGCCTGTGGAACCGGCAACGCCGCGCTGCTGGAAGCCGAGCGCGGCGCGACGGTCACCGGATTCGACTTCGCGGCCCGCCTGCTCGAAGTTGCCGCCGGACGGGCAGCCGAGGCCGGTCTCGAAGCAACCTGGGTCCAGGGCGACATGCACGACATGCCGTTTCCCGACGATTCGTTCGAGGTGATCACCTCCGTCTTCGGCGTGATCTTCGGCGATCCGCAGAAAGTCGCCGCCGAGATCGGCCGGGTGCTCGAACCGAACGGCCGGATCGCAATCACAACCTGGACCAACGAAGGCGTGCTTCCGCGGATCGCCGCGCTCTCCAAGCAGGCCGTCGCCGAAGCTCTCGAACAGGACACGGAGCCGATGCAGTTCGAGTGGGGCGACGAAACCGAACTCCGAGAGCTCTTCTCCGAGCACGGCATCGCAATCCAATGCGAGAGGAAGACCCTCACCTTCACCGCCGAATCGGCCGAAGCGGCCGGCGAGGAGTGGCGGGAGCATCATCCGATGTGGCTCGCCCTCCGCGAAACCCTCGGCGACGAGCGTTTCGACGCCCTCTCCGGGCAGATCCTCGAAGAGCTGAAGCGCGCCAATGAGTCCGAGGATGGCTTCAGCTACTCCAGCAGCTACCTGCTGGCGGTCGGCAGCCCCGTCTGACCATTCGTGGTCGCCGTCGGCAACCCCTGCCGCATGTTCCGCTCTTTATAAAGACCGGGTCCTGACGTCTTTTTCCACGCTGCGCGCGGAAGAAAGGCGGCGAGAAACATAAGGACCGGGTCCTGACGTCTTTTTC
>JBBSKC010000015.1:0-33879 GCA_038256675.1 Solirubrobacterales bacterium
GCCTGACAAAGCGGATGCGGAACCGATCCGGTACTGTCATGCGTCGCACTATGGGTAGATACACAGGACCAAAAGAGAAACTTTCAAGGCGCGAAGGCGTCGACCTCGGACTCAAGGGTGAACGCGCCCTGGGTGGCAAGAGCGCCATGGAGCGTCGGCCTTACCCCCCGGGCCAGCATGGCCGTGGGCGCCGGAGGGCTTCCGAGTTCTCGGTCCGGATGCGGGCCAAGCAGCGCGCCAAGTCGATGTACGGACTTCGTGAGCGCCAGTTCGCCAAGCTTTTCGACAGGGCCAACCGCGAAGAGGGCATGGCCGGTGAGAACCTGATGCGCCACCTCGAGCAGCGGCTGGACAACGTCGTCTACCGCCTCGGGATGGCCACCACCCGCGCCCAGGCCCGTCAGTTCGTCGTCCACCAGCACATCACCGTCAACGGCAAGCGCCTCGACCGTCCTTCGTATGAGGTTTCGGCCGGCGACCAGATCGCGGTCAAGCCGGATGCGGCGATCGAGCCGATGGCCCGTCAGGCAACCGAGACCGCCGGACCCACCCCGGCCTGGCTGCTCGCCGACCACGACGGACTGAAGGGAACGGTCAACCGTCTCCCCGACCGCTCAGACATCGCCGCCCCCATCGAGGAACGGCTGATCGTCGAGCACTACTCGCGTTAGCAGCACGGCAAATCCTGATTCTTCGAAAAGGCGCCCGTCGGGCGCCTTTTCTTTTACCGGTAAGGTGATTCCATGAACGATTCAGAGCCATCTACTTCTTCCCGTATCGGCGGACTAGCCCAGGAACTGATGGAGCAGGTCGAGCGCGATACCCCCGGTGCCCGGCTCGACCAGCTGGTGATCTCGGCGGTCCTCAGCGAGGACGACGGCGGTGACGAGCAGACGATGCACGTCCAGCTGGTCTCCGATTCATCGGATCCGCTTTCGGTCGTCGGCCTGCTGACGGTCGCCCTCGACCTCGCCAAGGGCCAACTCACCGGCGGCGAATAAGTTCCGTCTCGCCCTTGACGTGACCCGCCGCCTCTCCGCCACCCTCCTGGCGGCCCTGTCGATCGTCGTCCTCTCCGCCCTGCTCGCCCCGGCGGCGCAGGCCGAATCTTCGAACTCCGCAATCCTCGTCCTGATTCCGCAGGACAAGGAATCCGAACCTTCTTACGGCAAAGACGTCGCTGACGGCCTGGCCGGGATGCCAGACCTTTCGATCGGGCTGACCAGTGCCACCCAGGGCTCGTATTCGCGGGAGCAGGCACTGCTGGACATCGGGCAGGGCACGCGGGTCTCGCGCTCCACCTACGACCCCGAGGACGTGCCGCCGGTGGGCCTCGTGAAGATGGTCAACGGCAGCGGCTCGGTCAAGGGGTGGGAGGCGATCGTCGACCGGGCCGACACGGCTCCACAGACGATCGTGCCGGGGCTGCTGGCGTCGACCATCCCGGGCGGGGTTGCATATGTCGGCGACGCGACCCGACTCCAGGAGACGGTGATCCCCGCGGCGGACCGGATCGGTCGCATCTCGTCGCTGGCCCTGGCCGACACCGAGGACACCGCACGCCGGGCCGATAGCCAGGCCGACGAATTCGGCATGGTCGTCGTCGCGACCTCGCCCGGTTCCGACGGACTCCGGGAGCTTCGCCAGATCCTCCGCCGCAGGGATCCCGGCCAGCTGGTGATCGCGATGCAGACACCGCCGGACGGGCCGATCCTGCCGCTTCTGCCGATCGGAGTGGCCGGCCTCGACGACGGTCCCCCGTCCGGCCTGACTTCCGACTCGACCAACCAGCCGAACCTGGTCGCGGGCATCGACATCGCGCCGACCATCCTGGACCACCTCGGCCTCGCCATCCCGGACGACATGCTCGGGCGGGTGATGGTCTCCGACGGCGATCGCGAAGCCGGCGAGCTCACCCCGCTCCGCGACCGGCTCGACGAACTCGGCCCCCGGCGCACCCCGGCGCTGGCCTTCGTGCTCGTCGGCTGGCTGATTCTCCTCCTCGCCGCCGGAGCGATCGGCGGCGCCGAGAGGACCAGGCTGCCGGTCCGGAGGATCGGCGGACTGGCGATCCTCTGGATCCCCACGATGATCCTCGTGCCGGCCGCGCTCGGCAACCCTTCGCGGGAACTCGAGTACTTCATCATCGGCTTCGGCTGCCTCGGGCTGGGCTGGCTGACCGACCGTTTCGTTTCCTGGCCAAGAGCTCCCCTGGTTCCGGCCGTGGCCGGGCTCGCCGTGATCACCTGTGACCTCGCGCTCGGCTCCCACCTGATCACCCGCTCCGTGCTCGGGCCGAACCCGGGGTACGGATCGCGGTTCTACGGCATCGGCAACGAACTCAAATCGGGCCTGATGGTGCTGCTCCTGGCCGGACTCGGTGCGGCGCTGACCAACCGGCCGAAGTCCCGCAATGCCGCTCTTACCGTGCTCGGCTGCGGCTTCGTGCTCTGTGTGATCCTCGGGTCGGGAAGGCTCGGCGCGGGAGTCGGCGCGGCGATCATCGTCGCCAGCGCCACCGCCGTGGCGGCGATGATGATTCTTCCCGGCGAGTGGTCACGAAAGCGAATCGCGATCCTGGTGGTCAGCCCGGTTATCGGCCTCGTGGTCCTGGCCGGCCTCGACCTGCTGACCGCCGGAGGGCAGGGTCATTACAGCAACAGTGTGCTCTCGCTGAACGACCCCGGATCGTTCCTCGAGATCATCGAAAGGCGCTCCACCCTCGCCTGGCAGCAGCTCTGGCGCGGCAGCATGGCGGTGATAACGCTGGTCTGCCTCCTGGCCGCCGCCTTCGCCATCCGGAACCGCGAGATGTTCAAGCCGTTTGCCGGTCCGATCTGGCCGGCCGCCCTGATCGGCGGCCTCACCGGAGGCCTGATCGGCTCGGTCACCGAAGACTCAGGACCGCTTCTGATCGTGGTCGCGACGATCACACTGGCCGGCGTCTGCTCGTACTTGCTGGGACGCCCCCAGGATCAGGAAAATCGTTAGCCTTCCCGGTTGCCCCCGGAGGGGTGCGAGAGCGGTTGAATCGGGCAGTCTCGAAAACTGTTGTGCCTTTCGGGGTACCGTGGGTTCGAATCCCACCCCCTCCGTTGCATGGTTGGTCTACGGCCATGGCGGAAAGCAGGACAAGGGAAAGACTTTTGAAACTTCATGAGGCGCTGGCAATTGCAGCGCAGTCCGCACCCGAATCGCCCGCACTTCCCCAACAGGTCCCCGAGACTCGGACTTTCCGGTTCCCAGTTGAGAGTGGTGCACGGGGACGTCCTAAGCGTGGCTGGCAAGGAGTAAAGCCCGGAATGTGTCCGCGATCGTACTCACGTACTTGAGCTGACCATTCCGGGCGTTGACGCAGCCAGGCGGGCTTAGGTCGTTCCCGGGCCCACTCGCCACCCACAGTCAACGGAGAGGGTGGGATTCGAACCCACGAGACGAGAGATCCCGCCCACGCGATTTCCAATCGCGCTCCTTAAGCCACTCGGACACCCCTCCGGGGGCATTGCAGCGTATCCAACAAGCGCGAACTACCGCCGAGCAGCGAAGAATCCGCTCAGTAGCGCCGAACACTCGTCCCGCAAGACCCCTCCCTTTACCTCCGGGTGGTGGTTCAGGCCGGGTTGGGCGAGGACGTCGAGGATCGATCCTCCGGCTCCTGCCTTCGGATCCCAGGCTCCGAAGACGACTCTGGGGATCCGGGCGAGGATGATGGCGCCTGCACACATCGCGCAGGGTTCAAGCGTGACGTAGAGCGTGGTATCCGGGAGTCGCCAGCCTCCGAGGGACTTCGACGCCTTGCGGATGGCGAGGACCTCGGCGTGCGCGGTCGGGTCCTTGCGCAGCTCTCGCTCGTTGCCGGCCTCGGCGATCACTTCGCCGTCGCGGACGATCACGGCGCCGATCGGCACGTCCCCGGCGGCCTCCGCATCGCGGGCCTCCGCCAGGGCCAGCGCCATGAAGGATTCGTCGGAACTCATGCTCGTAGCGTACGAAACGAGCAACTCGGCGCCCGCTCTGGTGTTCTTCACGTACCGGGTCATTTTCAGGCCCGCTCCTTTCATGCCCGGACCTGGCCCTCTCACATCCCGACTGAAGCTCTGCCTGCTGCCCCTGGTGGCGGTCCTCGCCTGCCTGCCGGCCCTCCCCGGCGTCGCCGCGGCATCGGACCCGGGAGCCCAGCCGGCGATCGAGCCGGGCGAGCCGTTCGTTCCGGGTGAGGTGATCGTCCAGTACAAAGGCGAAAACGAACCCCAGACCATGGAATTCGGAGAAAACGCGAACGTCGAGGCCCTCGCCGACCGGCTCGAGGAGAAGCCGGCGGTCGTCCACGCTTCCCCGAACTACATCGCGCGGATCTCGTCCTGGCTGCCGAACGACCCCGGGGTGAACCCCCCGCGTCGCGGCCCGCGCGGCGGTTGGCAGAAGAAGCAATGGAATCTCTTGCCCTGCCTGAGCCTTTGCGGCTCCGGGGCTTCCTCCCGGCATCAGTCGCTGGGTGGCATCAACGCCGTCCGGGCCTGGCGCGAGCTTCGGAACGCGGGTCGTCCCGGAGCCAGCGGGGTCAGGGTGGCCGTGCTCGACACCGGTATCGCCTACCGGAACTACGGACGGCGCTACCGCAAGAACCCGGACCTGTCCGCCCGGACTTTCCTGCCGGGACGGGACTTCGTCGACGACGACCGCCTCCCGCTTGACCTGAACGGTCACGGCACTCACGTTTCTTCGACGATCAGCCAGAGCACCAACAACAAACGCGGCCTGACCGGTATCGCCTACCGCGCGAAGCTGATTCCGGTCAGGGTGATGGATGCGAACGGTTTCGGCACCACCGAGAACATCACCGATGGCATCCGCTGGGCGACCGACCACGGCGCCCAGGTGATCAGCATGTCGATCAACTTCGCCTGCGGCATCAGCGTACCGTCGCTGAAATCGGCGTTGGCTTACGCCCACAGCGTGGGCGTCGTGCTGGTCGGCTCCGACGGCAACAGGGGTGCGCAGGCCTGTCCTTCCCTGCCGGCCACCGCCCCGCAAGTGATCAGCGTCGGCGGTTCGACCGAGTCCGGCTGCATCGGCAACTACTCCTTCCGCAGCACCTCGGTCGAGATCGTCGCCCCCGGTGGCGGCGCGACCAGCAGCGGCTGTCCCCACCGGACCGGAAACCGGCCGATCCTGCAGGTCGGCATGATCGGCCACAACCCAACCCGATTCGGCATCCAGTCGGGCTGGAAAGGCACCTCGATGGCCGCCGCCCACGTTTCCGCGGGCGCCGCCATGGTCATCGCCAGCGGCGTCCTCAAGAAAAAGAGGGGCCCCAGACAGGTCAAGAAGCGCCTGCTGGAAACGGCCCGCTTACCTGCCTACGCCCGAAACGATCCAAATTCAGGCTTCGGAGCGGGAATAATGAACCTGGGAAGAGCAGTAAACCCCGCAATTCCGTGACCCTGTGTTGAGGGTGCTTCCCCGGAGCCTCCAGGGCGCGGCTGGCGAGGAGTAAAGCCCGGAATGCGGCCGCGATAGTACTCAGTACGTGAGCTGCCCATTCCGGGCGTCGACGAAGCTCAGGCGCGTCCTGGTGGTTCCGGGAGAGTGCCCGCCCATCAGGTCGTATGGACGATGATGACCGAGCAGGGTGAGTGGTGCGACACTTTGTTCGGGACGGATCCGAGCAGGAACCGCTTGGCACCGGTCATTCCTTTGTTGCCGACCACGATCAGGTCGGCTCCGGCTTCTTCCGCGACCTGGAGGATCGAGTCAGCGGCATCTCCATCCATCGGATGCGGCGTGATTTCGACATCGAAGTCCTTCGCGATCCCGGCGGCACCGTCGAGCGCGAAGTTGACGTCTTCACGCGGCCCGAACTCGTGGGCCACATCGCTGGGGGCGCCGGCCGCCTCAGACGACGAACGGCTGCTGGCAACCGGCTCGTAGGCACTGACCACGTCGAGATCCGCGCCGGTCAGCTGGGCCAGGTTGGCGGCCTGTCGCACGGCCTCCCGCGCCGAGTCCGAACCATCGGTACCAACCACAATTCGCTTAAACAGGGCCATGCGACTCCCATCCTCGGTTACTGGGACGAACCATTTCAATGCTACTAGTGGCCCCGGCGATCAATACGATGCTTGGGCCTTGTATTCAAAGCAACACTATCTGGGAAACTCGGTCTTGGGCAGGCCCTGAAATCCGTCGCCGAGGATCTCGGTCGGAGTACTCGCAAGTTTGAAAGCTCCGATCGCGACTGACGCGACGAGAAACACGCAGATCACGAGCATCAGGATTCTCCAGTGTGCAGGCATTCCCAGCAGCGTAGAAGAATGGAAAAGAACTTGACACCAAAAGGACTCGAAGAAGTGGGCGACGGCATCTTCGTCCTGCGCGGTGACCTGAAAAAGGGCATGAACATCTACTTTCTGCGCGGGCCGGACGGCGAGCTGGTCCAGTTCGATGCCGGCACCCGGTCGATGCTCCGCGCCAACCGGCGGGTAGCCCAGGAGCTCGGCGGGGTCGACCGCATCGTGCTCGGCCACGCCCACTGCGACCACCGCGGAACCGCCCCGAAGCTCGGACCGCCGGTCTACTGCCATCCGGCCGACGTGGCCGACGCCGAATCGGATGCCTCGATTCCTCCCTACTTCGACCTCTCTCTGATGCCCTATCCGGTGCGATTGATCTACCCGGCACTGCTGAACTGGTGGGATGGCGGCGCGGTCAAGATTGCCGGCACCCTCGAAGAAGGCGATTCAGTGGCCGGCTTCGAAGTAATCCACTTTCCCGGACACGCCCCTGGGCTGATCGGGCTCTGGAGGGAATCGGACCGGACCGCTGTGGTCAGCGACACGATCTACGTGGTCGACTCCGCCAAACTCAAACCGCTGCCGGAAGGCGAGGCCAGCGTCCCCCATCCCGCTTTTGCCTGGGACCATCAGCGGGCCAAGGACTCCGTCCGGAAACTGGCCGCGCTCAAGCCGACTTCGGTTTTCACCGGCCACGATGAGCCGCTGCGGGCGCCGGACCTGACCGACGTCCTGCTGGCTGCGGCCGACAAGTACTGAACCTATGCCGGGTACCTTTCTTTCAATCGTGGTGATCGTGGGGCTCTCCCTCCTGGTGGGCCGCGCGATCATGCTGGCCGCCGGCCGCGAGAAATGGAACGGACTCGAACCGGCCGTTGGCTTCGCCGGAGTGATGACGGTCCAAGGCCTCCTGGCGAGGATTCCCGGCACCCATACGGTTCTGGTCCTCGGCGTTGTCCTTCTGGTCGCCGGTTCGATCTTCCTGATTCGCCGGATCAGCCTCGATGACCTGCCACGCTCCCCGTACTTCTGGGCCGCCGCGGCGCTGACGGTCGCCATCACCTCCATCCCTTTTGCCGTGACGGGCCACTGGGGTCTCCTCGGCATGGGCTACAACAACGACCTCGGTTTGCATCTGGCCTGGTCCGAGTACCTGCGCTCGGGCTTCGGTACCGAACCGTCCGACGGCTATCCCCTCGGCCCTCATGGTCTGGCGACCGCGCTTTCATTCATCCCCAAGATCTCACTGGGCCCGGTCTTCATCGGAATGGTGATGGCGATCGCCGTGCTGACGGTGATGACAGCCTGGGCAGCGCTCGAGAAGCTCGGCAACTGGCGGCGGCTGCTCGCCGCACTGCTGGTCGGGCTGCCGTACCTGATGGCTTCGTACTTCGCGCAGGGTGCGTTCAAGGAACTGGCCGCGGCGATGTTCCTGCTCGCTTTCGTCATCGGCCTGCCGCAGGTGACACCCTTGCCGGCCGGCCGGCGCGAACGGTTCAAAGCGATCATGCCCCTGCTCGTCCTGCTACTCGGCATCGTCTTCACTTACAGCTTCCCCGGCCTCGCCTGGCCGTTTGCGGTGCTCATCGTCTGGGTCTTGGCCGATCCAGCGATGAGGGCGAAGGTCAGCCCGCGCGCGATCCTCGGCTACCTGGCGCGGCCGGTGGTCCTGGTCACGACCCTGATCGTCCTCGGGCTGCTCTCGGCGCTCGCTTTCTGGGGGCCGTTCGGGTTCGGCGCCGCGTTCTCCGAAGTGGCGACCAGCGACGCTTTCGGGCCGGTATCGGTGATCGAAGAGTTCGGCGTGTGGCTCACTTCCGACTACCGCCTCGCCGGCGACGGCTCGACCCCCCTTCCTGGTCTGATGGGGGCGATCGGCGTGCTGGCCCTCGCCGTCTCCCTCTGGTGGTGGCGGGGTCAGCCGCGGTCGGTCTACCCGCTGGCCTTCATCGCCTGCGCGGTCCTGTACGGGATTTCACTGCTCTGGGTGGGGGACTATTCACTGGCGAAGGCGCTGGTCATCAGCGCCCCGATCACGATGGTGGTCATCCTCACCGCGCTGCTCAGCGGACTCAGCCGCGAGTGGAAGCCGAGCCAGGGAATGGAGTACGGGGCCTGGATCACCCTGACCGCGATTTTCGTAATAGCGGCCGGAGCTTCGAGCCTGATTGTCCTCCGTGACGCCTCCGTGTCGCCGACGGGCCGGGCCAAGGAGCTCGACAAGTTCCAGCCCTTTGTACTGGGCCAGACCGTCCTTTACGCCGACCAGGACCGGTTCGCGCCCTATTACCTGAGCGGAGCGAAGGTCGGCGTACCGCTGCCCGAGTTTCCGGACCCGGACGTGATCGAAAACGAACGGAAGCCGTTCCAGGACGAATCCGGCATGGCAGCGATGGACTTCGACTCGTTCGCTGTACAGACCCTCGAGAATTTCCGTTACGTCATCACCACGTCAGCCGGCTGGACCAGCAAGGTGCCGCCGTTCTACGAGCAGGTCGCCCGGACCCGTTCGTACATCCTCTGGCGGCGGACCGACACCGCTTTCGGCCGCCCGATCCTGAACGAACGGACGATGCCGGCCAAGCTGATCGACTGCAGCAACGAAGGCGGCAAGTACTTCTCGACCCAGGTCGACGGGATCGCGACCGTAATGCCGGAGACCGTAGTCGGCCTGCGGTCCGACTGGCTGCCCGATCCCGACATGGAAGCGGGTGAAAGTGCGTCGATCGATATGCCGCTCGGCGAGGGTCAGTGGCGGATCTCGATCCAGTACTTCTCGCCTGCCGGATTCACCCTCTCCGCACCCGGCTACGCGACGCGCAAATTGCCGGCCTCGCTGGACGGCCAGCGCCTGTCAAACATCGACATCGGCAGCAGCGGCCAGTTCTGGCCGGCGGGCGTCATCAACGTTAGCAGCGCCGGGACCACTTCCTTCACGGCCCAATCCACTCCGCCGTCGTTCCTGCAGCGGGTGACCGGCTACTCGCGACAGACCAAGATGGGACGACTGGTCGCGATGCGGAAAGGACCGCGGACCAAGGTTCCGATGTCCGGCATCTGTGACAAGTGGGTCGATTATTTCCGGCGGACCAAGCCCTCCCAGGAGAGTCAGGACAACGGCAAGAATCCGGCAAAGCCGGGCGACGACCCGAAAGGCTCAGGCTGATCCGGCCGGAGTGAGCGCGACCATTCGGGCGGTCGGACCGATCAGGTGGTCGTACTCCGTGCTCGCCAACCGAATCGTCGCCGGAGACGAGCCGCGCCTGTCCTTGATCGACGCGAGGGGCATCGAACCCTCGGGCAGGTGCTCGTCAGGTTCGAGCACCGTCATGACCTCCCCCGCGGCCAGCCGCCGGTCGATCTCGGTGGTTGAATTCTCGGACTCGAAGAGCAGCATGGCGGTCGAATGCATCAACGGCGCCTTGTCCACCGGCGAACGCAGGCGGTAGATCTGGTCGGGTTCGTAGATTTCTGCGAGCTGGAACGCGAGTACCTGGTTGAGGGTGTCGTCGTCGCTGGACATGACCACGGTGGGGCTGGTCTCAAGCACTTCGGTCGCCCGGTCTGAATTTGGATCGAGCGGGCCCCCGAATGCGGTCATGCCCGACTCCTCCACGTCCCGGGCCCGGTCCTCGTCCTCGGTCCAGAAACGCACCTCGGCACCGGCCTCGGTCAAGACCGCGCCCAGGGCGACGGCCCAATGCGGTGCCCCCAGGAAGATCAGGGCCGGCGGTTGCTCGCCGGTGAGTCCGAGCGCGCGCGCCAGGGCCGGCGATCCGAGCGCATAGATGAAGACGGTCCCCACGATCACGAAGAACGTGATCGGGATCACCATCTCGGCCCCCTGCACACCCTGCTCGGTCAGCGCCAGCCCGAAGGCCGAGGCGGTCGAAGCCGCGACGATGCCACGCGGAGCCATCGCCGCAAAGAAAGTGCGTTCCTGAAAACTGAAGGGCAGTCCGAAAAGGGTCGCCACGGCCAGCGGCCGGACGACGACCACGAGGATCGCCACCAGCGCCAGACCCCTCCAGCCAAGGTCGAACACCGACTGCACGTCGACGTTCGCCGCCAGGAGGATGAACAGGATGCCGATCAGGATCGGCACCAGGGTTTCCTTGAACTCGACGATGTAATCGGTCTTTACCCGGCTCTGGTTGGCGAGGACGAGTCCCACCACGACCGTCGCGATCAGGCCGGAGTCGGCGAAGAGGGCGTCGGCGGCTGCGAAGCTCGCCACGACGAGCATCAGCGTGGCGGCCACTTTGTCGCGGGCGGCCAGCCTGCGTGTGGCGAGGATCGGCATGAGCACGAAGGCCGCTGCCGCGCCGGCCAGTGCGCCGCTGCCCAGCGAGACCACGATCTCGACCACGTCGATCGCGACCTTGCCATCGTCGACAGCCAGCGAGCCGAAGACGACCACGGCGATGATCGCGCCGATCGGGTCGATCAGAATGCCTTCCCACTTGAGCACCGAACGCACGTGGGCCGAAGGGTTGATGAATTCGAGGATCGGAATCACCACGGTCGGGCCGGACACGATCAGGACGGCGCCGATCAGGACGGAGATCGGGTGGGGCAGGTCGAACAGCCAGACGATCGCGAGCGTCGCGATCACCCAGGTGATCAATACCCCCAGCGTGACCAGGCGGATCACCGCCGGCCTGACTCCGGCCGCGAGTTCTTCCCGCTTCAGGCTGAGCGCTCCTTCGAAGAGGATCAGGCCGACCGCGATCTGGACCGCCGGCGAAAGCGCGTCTCCCAGCAGTTTCTCGGGGTCGATCAGCCCCGTGACCGACGTGCCGGCGATAACCCCGATTACCAGGAGCGGCACGATCGCCGGTACCCGGATTACCGTCGAGACGAGACGGGCCAGCACCGACAGCACAACCACAAGGCTGAGTCCCAGAAGAATGTCGTCCATCAGCCCCCGTCCTTCGTTGCGAGTGCATTCTCCAGATTCGTCGCGAGCAGCTCGTGTAGCTCCTCGCGGGTAATCGTTTCGTTCTGGAGCCAGTCGAAGAGCACCGATGAGGCGAAGCCGACGAACCCGAGAACAGCCAGGCGGGTGACCGGCGGAGCGTCATCGTTGCCGAAGTGGTTCTGGAGGATGCGTGAAACCAGGTGGGAGTTGAGGTCCTCAATCGCCCCGGACACGTCAACGTCCCGTCCGGCCGGGCCGCCGTTGAAGAAGGCCACCGCGGCTTCCCGCTGCGAGATGAGCAGGTCGAGCAGCGATGTCAGGTTGGCGTCGATCAGTTCGCGCCCGCTGAGGTCGAGATCGGTGCGAACCATCGATTCGAGCTGCTCGATCAGATAATGGATGACCGCCGCGTAAAGCGCTTCCTTGTCGCCGTAATAGTGGGTCAGCAAGGCACGGCTGGCACCGGCCTCGTCGGCAATCTCGGCCATCGAGACCTCGGTGTACGGCTGCGAGGTGAAGCTGCGGATCGCCGCACCGATGATCTCTGCCCTGCGTTCGTCAGGCTTCAGTCGGCGGCGGCTCACCAGATCATCCTAAGGGTCTCGCCGCCTGTTCTCCGCGCCCGAGCGTGGAGACAGACGTCAGGACCCGATCCTTATCAACCCGCACGTTCAGACATCGCGGCCCCGGCTGCGGCCGAGATTGCCGACGATCACGGCAACCACCGTAACCAGATAGATCTGCCCGATCAGTGCTTCGGCCGCGGTCAGTGACCGGCCGAGATCTCCAGCCGGCGAAAAGTCTCCGAGTCCGGCGGTGGTGATCGTCGTGATGCTGAAGTAGAGGTAGTTCGAAAGCGTTTCCGATCCCTGGCCGTTCCGGAAAAACGGCTCGTCGCTGGCCGCCTGGATCAGGCCGAAAGCCTCGGCAAAAGCCAGCGCCATCAGCAGGTAGATGCAGAGCACGCCGAGCATGGTGAAGATCGTCACCTTCTTCTCGTCCTTTGCCTGGCGAACAATGCCGTGAACGATCACCGGTGCGGCCAGGACGACGAGGACGAGGCTGGCGATGCGGACGAACAAGTCACTGCTGTCGTTCGTGAACAGGGTCTGGGCGAAGGTGAGTACCAGGGCCACGATGACGAGGGCGGTGCAGGCAACCCTCAGATTGCGGTTCGAGCGGGCCGCACGGAGCGAAGCGAGGAGTGCTCCGCCGAGGAGGAACAGGGCGACGAGGTCCGTCCACTTGCCGGTGGGCGCGGCCATGATGAAGACCAGCGATCCCAGGATCAGGATCAGGGCGAGCCCGTATCGCTGCTCCCTGTCCGCGTTCCTGATTGAAGTCAAGCCAGTGATTCCGGGCTGAGATCCGTGACCGTGAGCATGTCGTCATTGTCGACGCGACCCGCCGGGATCTCCGGATCCTTCGCGATCAGCTTCTTCAAGGCGTCTTCCTTGCCGTCCCCGGTTACCAGGAAGAGGATCTTCCGGGCCACGTTCAGCGGCGGGTAGGTGAGGGTCATGCGCCGGGTGCCCTGATACTCGCCGGCGGTCAGCGCCACGCCCCGGTCGGTCACGTCGAGCACCGGATCTCCTGGTACCAGCGAGGCAGTGTGTCCGTCCGGCCCCAGCCCGAGGTGGACCAGGTCGAATCGGTCGGGCAGCGAATATTCGTAGCTCTGAGCGGCGGTCTCGAGGTCCGACGCTCCGACCGGCATCGGCCGGATCGCCGCCTGGCACATGAGTGGCAGGCTGAGCACCAGGTGGGTCAAATTGCGCTCCGGGCTGCCGGTCGGCGCGATCCGCTCGTCAACCTGGAACAGCGACGTCTTCGACCAGTTCAGCGAGCTGTCGGCGAGGATCTCCAGCGTGCGCCAGGGGGTCTTGCCGCCGCTCACCGCCAGGTTGAAGCTGCCGCGTTCGTTGATCGCCGCGGTTGCGGCCATCTCGATGATGCGGGCCGCTTCACTCGCGGCGGCTTCGGCGTTGGCGACGGACTTTGTGACCATCGCCGCGATCCTATTTCTCCTCGGCGGGCTTTTCGTCGTGGCCACCGAATTCCTTGCGCATCGCCGACTGGACCCGGTCACCGAAGTCGCCGAGTCCGCGCGACTCGAACCGTTCGTAGAGTGCGGAAGTGAGCACCGGGGCCGGAACGCCTTCTTCGACAGCCGCGATCGTGGTCCAGCGGCCTTCGCCGGAATCGGAGACGCGTCCGTCGAACTCTTCGAGCCCGGGGGACTTGGCGAGGGCCGAGGCGGTCAGGTCGAGCAGCCAGGAGCCGATCACGCTGCCGCGGCGCCAGACCTCGGCAACCTCGCTGACGTCGATGTCGTACTGGTAGAACTCGGGATGCTGGAGCGGCGCGGTCTCGGCGTCATCTTCGCGCTGGACCTTGCCGGCGTTCGCGTTCTTGATGATGTTCAGTCCCTCGCCGAAAGCGGCCATGATCCCGTACTCGATCCCGTTGTGGACCATCTTCACGAAGTGTCCGGAACCGGTCGGGCCGCAGAGCAGGTAGCCCTTCTCGGCCGGGCTCGGGTCGCCGGTGTTGCCTGGGGTGCGCTCGATGTCTCCGATGCCCGGAGCGATCGATGCGAAGATCGGCTCGAGCCGCTGGTAGGCCTCTTCCGGACCGCCGATCATCAGGCAGTAGCCGCGATCGAGCCCCCAGACGCCACCGCTGGTGCCGACGTCGATGTGGTCCACTCCGGTCTTTCCCAGCTCTTCGGCGAAGTGGATGTTGTCGCGGTAATAGGTGTTGCCGCCGTCGATCACGGCGTCGCCCGAGTCGAGCTCCGCCCCAACAGCTTTCACTGTCTCTTCTGTGATCCGCCCTGCAGGGACCATCACCCAGACCGCCCGCGGGGCCGTCATCTTGGATGCGAGGTCGGCGAGGTCGGAGGCCGCAACCGCGCCCTCCTTCGCGAGGGCCGCTGAGGCATCCGGGTTCACGTCGTACACGACACAGGTGTGTCCGTCGCGCATCAATCTGCGGGCGATGTTCGCCCCCATCCGGCCGAGACCAACGATTCCGAGTTCCATGGCGCCATCTTAGTCCGCAACGAGGTACCTCATGTGGACAGTGGGATGAATCGGGTTGCCGATACGCTGCCGGGATGATCAGATCCAGAACCTCGGCCGCCGCGACCACCACCGACGCCCTGGTGATTTTCGGCATCACCGGCGACCTCGCCCGCAAGATGACCTTCCGGGCCCTGTATCGCCTCGAGCGCCGCGACAAGCTCGACTGCCCGATCATCGGCGTCGGCCGGCGCAGCGACTGGGGCCACGAGACGATGCGCGAGCGGGCCCGGGAATCGATCGAGGCGACGCTCGGCCCGGTCGACGAAGAAGTCTTCAAGCGACTGGCCGACCGCATGCGGTTCGTCGCCGGCAACTTCGATGACAGCACCACTTATGACGTCCTTCGCGACGAACTGAAGGGCACGAAGGACCCGCTCTTCTACCTCGAAGTCCCGCCACCGCTCTTCTCGCCGATCATCAAGGCGCTCGACCACGCCGGACTCGCCGCCCATGGCCGTTTCGTGATCGAGAAACCTTTCGGCCATGACCTCGCGTCCGCCCGTGCCCTCCAGACGGAGCTGACCGAGGTGCTGAACGAGGACCAGATCCTCCGGATCGACCACTACCTCGGCAAAGAGCCGGTGATGGACATCACCTACCTGCGCTTCGCCAACTCGATCCTCGAGCCGGTCTGGAACCGCAACTACGTATCGCACGTCCAGATGACGATGGCCGAGAGTTTCGGGGTTGAGGACCGCGGGGCCTTCTACGACCGGGTCGGCACGATCCGCGACGTGATCCAGAACCACATGCTGCAGGTACTTGCCCTGGTGGCGATGGAGCCGCCCAACGGCAACCAGCCGGACTCGATCCGGTTCGAGAAGCTCAACCTCTTCCAGTCGATCAAGACCGCCGACCCGGACAAGTGCGTGCGCGGCCAGTACGACGGGTATCTCGACATCCCCGAGGTCGCCGAAGATTCGAACACCGAGACTTACGCCGCGATCGAACTCTCGATCGACAACTGGCGCTGGTCGGGCGTCCCGTTCTACATCCGTTCCGGCAAGAACCTGCCGATCAAGCAGACCGAGGTGCGGGTCGTCTTCAAGCGGCCGCCGCACATCGCCTTCGGCAAGGCAAAGCCCGGCCACAACGAGATGGTCGTGCGCATCGATCCCAGCCCCGGCGCCCGCATGCGTTTCATCACGAAATCCGCCGGGGTCGACTCGTTCGAGGACTCTGACCTGGAGGTGCTTTTCGAGAAAGAGCCCGGAACCGAGCCCGAACCGTACGAGCGGCTGCTGGACGACGCGATCCACGGAAGGCCCGCACTTTTCACCCACATCGACACGATCGACGAAACATGGCGTATCGTGCAGCCTCTGCTCGATAAGCCCAGTCCAGTCCTTGCCTACGAAAAGGGGTCCTGGGGGCCGACCGAGGCGGACCGCCTGGTGAAAGGCGTCTGTCATTGGGAAGAGCCTTGGACGCCCGACAAGTAAGGAACGATGGAACAGCTGAACATCCTCATCGAGGTCCCGAAGGGGTCCCGCAACAAGTATGAGTACGATCCTGAGATTGGTGCGATCGTTCTCGATCGCTTCCTGTTCTCGTCGATGGTCTACCCGGTGGACTACGGCTTCGTGCCGCACACGATGGGTGCCGACGGCGATCCGCTCGACGCGATGGTCTGCGTCTCCGAGCCGACCTTCCCGGGCTGCATAATCCCGTCGATCCCGATCGGTCTCTTCCGCATGACCGACGAGGGCCAGGTGGACGACAAGGTCCTCTGCGTGCCTTCGCACGATCCCAACTGGAGTTACATCAAGACCCTCGACATGCTGTCGGACCAGCTGCGCGAGGAGATCGCCCATTTCTTCTCGGTCTATAAGCAGCCCGAAGGCAAACACGTCGAAGTCGACGGCTGGTACCCCCGCGAAGCAGCCCTCGAGGTCCTCGAAGAGTCCCGTCAGCGCCTCCGCGACATCGAAGCCAAAGAGGAGTAGGACTCAGGCTTCGGTTGCCGCTTTCGCTGCGAGCTGGCCGCAGGCGGCGTCGATGTCCCGACCCCTTGTGAGACGGACGGTGGCGTGGATGCCGCGTTTCATCAGGGTCTGGCGGAAGCTTTCGATCGTCTCGCGGGGTGAGCCCTGGTACTCGTTGCCGCTCGGGTTGTACGGGATCAGGTTCACCTTAAAATCGTTCTTCGGCAGAAGTAGGTCAGCCAGCTCGTGGGCGAGTTCGGTGCTGTCGTTCACGCCGTCCAGCATCAGGTACTCGATGAATACCTTCCGCTTGCGCACGTGGCGCCACTCGCGTGCCGCGTCGACCACTTCGTGCATCGTGTACTTGTCGTTGACCGGCATGATCTTCGAGCGCAGGGCATCGTTCGGGGCGTGAAGGGAGAGTGCGAGGCGGACCGCTGGGCCTTCGTGCGTCACCCGCTGGATCCCGGGGAGCCAGCCGACGGTCGAGATCGTCGTGTGCGAGTTGGCGATGCCTACCTCGGGCAGCTTTTCGCAAGTGGCGAGCACGTTGTCGAGGTTCATCATCGGCTCGCCCATGCCCATGAAGACGGTGTGGTTGACCGGTTCGATCCGGCGGAAGTGGAGCGCCTGGTCGAGGATCTCGGATTCGGTCAGGTTGCGGCCGAACTTCATCTTGCCGGTCGCGCAGAAGGTGCAGGTGAGCGGGCAGCCCGACTGGCTCGAGAGGCAAAGCGAACGGCGTCCGTCGCGGTAACGCATCAACACCGCCTCGACCGGTCGCTGGTCGGCGGTCAAGAAGAGGGCTTTCTCGGTGCCATCGACCGAGAGTGCGGAGTCATCGACTTCGAGCGTCGAAACCGGCAGCTTTTCCGCGAGCTGCGCGCGCAGGTCCGCCGGCAGGTTGCTCATCTCGTCGAACGATCCGGCCCCGCGCGCGAGCCACTCCCAGACCTGTCCGGTCCGGTAGGCGGGCTGGCCGAGTTCGGCCATCGTGGTTTCAAGCTGGGAGAGGTCCACAAGAGAAGTGTTGCACCTGACCGGACTAACGTGAGCCTACCGGCGTCACCACGCCTGAAAAAGACGAAGTGGCAATGAAAATCGGTCTTTATCACTGACTTTCATTGCCAGTTCCCGTGGTTGGCGCTTAACCCTTGAGCCAGTTCCGGATCTCTTTGCCCTGCTCGTCGATCTCCGGCGGTGCCGACCGGGTCTCGGCCGGGGTCGCTGAGAGGCCGATCGGCGAGCGGGCCGTTTTGACCCCGTCGATCTGGTCGACCGGGTCGAGGCCGAGCGATTCGGCGAGCCGGTAGCCGCCCCCGACGTCATTCACCGGCCCGGCCGGAACCCCGGCGTCCGTCAGAGTCCCGGACCAGTACTCGGCCGAGTCCAGTCGCAGACGGGACTCCAACTCGGTCCGCAGTTCGTCGCGGTTGGCGACCCGGTCGGAGTTCGTCCGGAATCGCGGGTCCTCGATCAGCGATGGAGCGCCGATCGTGGTCGCGAGCCGTTCGAACTGGTCGTCGTTGCCGGCGCAGATCATGATCGGTCCGACCGCGGACTCGAAGGTACTGAACGGCTCGATGCTCGGGTGGACGTTGCCGAGGCGCTCCGGCGACACCCCGGTGTTGAGGAAGGACGATCCCTGATTCGCAAGGGCCGCCAGGGCGGTCGAGAGCAGGTCGATCGAGACCCGCTGCCCGACCCGGTCCCGGTCACGGGCCCGGAGGGCGGCCAGGATGCCGGTGGCGGCGTTGAGTCCCGCGATCACGTCGACCAGGGCGACGCCCACCTTGTGGCCGCCCCCCGTTGCCGGCCCGGTCACCGACATCAAGCCACTGAGGGCCTGGACGAGCGGGTCGTATCCCGGCAGCTCGCGGCCACCGGCCTCGCCGAAGCCGGAGATCGAGCAATACACGACCCCTGGATTCTCCATCGAGACCGTTTCGTAACCCAGCCCGAGACGATCCATGGTGCCCGGCTTGAAGTTCTCGATCAGGACGTCCGCCCGGCGGGTGAGTTCCCGGGCCAGTTCCAGGTCGGCCGGGTCCTTCAGGTCGAGGACCACCGACCGCTTGTTCCGGTTGACGGTGAGGAAGTAGGTCGCCCGGCCCTGGTCGTCGGTCGGCGGTTGCCACGTGCGGGTCTCGTCGCCGGCCGGCGACTCCACCTTGATCACGTCGGCACCCAGATCCCCCAGGGTCATTGCCGTCAGCGGGCCAGCAAGGACCCGGCTGAAGTCAGCGACCAGGAGACCATCCAGAGCACTCATGTCAACATGGTGACGGATGAACACGACTCCAGCAGCCCTCGATGTCAAAGGCCTGACCAAACGGTACGGCGACGGGACCCTTGCGCTCGACGATCTCGACCTTGAGGTGCCGAACGGCAGCTTCTTCGGGCTGCTCGGTCCGAACGGCGCCGGCAAGACCACGCTGATCGGCGCGGTCTGCAACCTGGTGCGCCCGACCAGCGGCGACATCAGCATCTTCGGCAACCCGGGCGGCAGCATGATGGCGCGCCGGATGATCGGCATCGCCGAGCAGGAACCGAACCTCGACAAGTTCCTGACCGTCTACGAAACCTTGCTCTACCACGGCGGGTATTACGGCATGGATGGTGACGAGGCGGGCGAGCGGGCCGAGCAAATGATCGACGCCTTCGACCTGCGGGCCAAGCGCAACGTCGAAGCGCCCAAGCTCTCGGGCGGGATGCGCCGCCGCCTGCTTCTGGCCCGGGCTCTGCTCCACCGGCCGAACCTGGTGATCCTCGACGAGCCGACCGCCGGGGTCGACCTCGAACTACGCCACGAACTCTGGAGCTACATCCGCGTCCTCCACGAGCAGGGCACCACGATCCTTCTGACGACCCACTACCTGGAGGAGGCCGAAGCTCTCTGCGACGAGATCGCCCTGATCAGCGGCGGACAGATCGTCGCCCGTGACACCGCGGCGGGGCTGAAGTACACGCACGGCGTCGAGACGCTCGAAGAGGTCTACCTGAAGACCGTCGCCGGCGGCAAGATCGCGCTGGCCGAAGAGGCGGCACGGGCGTGAGCGGATGATCATCGAAGTTCTGCGCGAAGAAGCGGACGAGAAGCAGAGTTGACCCCGCTGCCCCCGGCACAGGTCGAGCCACATCCGTGGCGCGGACTCGCGTGGCTCTCCCGCCGCGAGTGCCACCGCGTGCTCAAGCTCTGGAAGCAGACGATCCTTGCCCCGGTGATCGCCGCCCTGCTCTTCATGGTCGTGTTCGGCCTCTCGCTCGGGAACAGCATCTCCGAGATCAACGGCTTCGAGTACCGGGTCTACATCGTGCCGGGACTGATCGCGATGGCGATGGCCCAGGCCGCATACTCGAACAATTCGAGCACGATCTTCCAGGCCCGCAACGACCGGTACCTCGACGACATCCTCTCAGCCCCGATGCCGGCCTGGCACATACACCTCGGCTACCTGATTGGTGGTGCGATGCGCTCTCTGCTGATCGGCATCGTGCTCACCGCCTGCGCCCTACCGATCACTGGCGCACCGCTCGACCACCCGGCCGAAGCCCTGCTCGCGGTGCTGCTGCTCACCACGGCCTTCGGCGCACTTGGCATCATCGTCGGCGTCTACGCCGAGTCCTGGGACAATCAGTCGTTCATCAACAACATCGTGATCCTGCCGCTGATCTTCCTCGGCGGCGTCTTCTATTCGGTCAGCCGCCTCGGAACCCCCTGGGAGCAGATCTCACACTTCAACCCGCTCTTCTACGTGGTCGACGCCGTCCGGTATGGCTTCCTCGGGTCAAGCGACATCGACCCGCTGATCTCGCTCTCGATCGTCGCCGTGATCACGATCGCCCTGGTCACCTGGTCGCAGTACCTCTTTTCGACCGGCCACCGCCTGAAACCGTAACCCCAGAGGCCGAAAGACCGAGCTGGCAATGAAAGTCAGCGATAATCGCTGTCTTTCATTGCCAGTTCCGTGTTTTCTCAGGTGTCGAGGTCCGGGATGTATCTGGCTACGTGCTGGTTGATCGTTTCGCGCACCCACTGCTTCTCGGCCGAGTCGGCCATGCGGTAGCGGCCGAGCAGCATCTTCTGGTCGTCGAGCGGCAGGCCGCTGATCTCCCAGGAGACCGCGAGGCGCTCGAAGAGCAGTTCGGTGCGGCGGTGCCAGATGTCTTCGACGTCAGCGGCGTCGGAGACCATTTCCGACTTGATCTTCTTGATCGTTGCGGACGAGAGGTCCTGCCGGAGGGTGAGCACGTTGCCCTCCGGATCGGCGTAGATCGAGGTCGGGCCTTTGTCCTTAGGTTGCCGTTGCCGGCGGTTCTTCTTTTTCGCCATCGACCTCATCTTGACGATCGGAGAGCTCGGCATCACCGAGACCTCCGAAGTGGTGCTTTCTCTGACTGTCCTGGGTCGCCAGTTCGGCGATCGCGGCGTAGAGGATCACGTCGATTACCAAGCCAAAGACGGCACCGAATTGCGCTTCGACGAACGAAAACACGCGGGTGACGAAGATCGAGACCAGAAAGGCCCGGCCGAACCAGGAATAGGCGGCCTGGTGTTCGTCCTTCCACATCTTGAAGGTGCCGATGCCGACGAGGATGACCGAGGTGAGGATCGAGAGCGTGCGGGCTACGCTGAGAAAATCGACGCTCTGGTCCGGGACCTTGTTCGAAGTCTGGGTCGCGAGGCCGAGGTCGTACTGCAGGTCGATGATGCCGAGCAGCGAGACGACGCCCCAGGCAACCACGATCCGGATCACCCACTTGCCGAAGTTCGGCCTTGCCGAGATCGCGGTGATTCGCTCGTGAACGCGATCGATCAGCTGGGCGATGCGGGACGGCTGCTTGTCCGGCGCCAGCGCGGCTTCCTTGAAGTACCCGCGGATCCGCGCCACCCGCGGATCGTCCGGATCGGACTGGTCGAGCAGCTGGTTGGCGAGTTCGAGCTCGTCCCGGCGGAACTCGCCGGTAACCGTCGCCGGCAGGAACGCCATGGCATTGGCCAGTGCCGTCTTCCGGTCGAGCACCTGTCGGCGCGACAGCTCCCGGGTGATCAGGAAAAGGATGATGAAGACGATGTAGATGATGCCGGCGGCCGGCTTGTAGAAGTAGTTGTTGTCCGAGGTGATGAACTTGCCGAGTTCGTCGATGAAGAAGCCGAAGCCGATGCCGCCGATGATCGCCGACGCGGTGCGTCCTCCCCGGTTGAGGTAGATCAGGCCGACCCAGATCGCAATCAGCATGAATATGCCGCCGTAGAGCAGGTGGGCGATGTGAAGGCCGCCGCCGCCGAGTTGCGGGTAGTTGGTCAGCCAGAGCTGCGTCCGGATGACCAGGATCATGATGACCGAAGCGATCAGGAACCATTCGAGCTTCTGAACGAAGTCGAACCGCCTGATCGGGTTATCGATCAGACGTGGCCTTTTCGCTGCGAGTTCCCTTGGTCCGGTCGCCACACCGTGATCCTAGCCGCGGGGGCGCCGCCCGTATATCAGCCCCCGTTGCTTGCCTTCGCGTATGTGCGGCTGGGCTGACCGCGGAGGGCGGTCGGGGCGGGGAGATCCGTTCCCTGGGCAGTCTCGCCCGGGATCACCGGGAGGACCAGCTTCGACGGGATCGCTCCGCCGAAACCGATCGTAATCGTGGTGTTGCCCTTCTCGATCGTGGCGAAGTCCCAGATCGTCCGGTCGCCTCCCGGCGCCTGGATGTTGATCCTGACCGACGACCTGACGTTGGGCAAACACCCGACAGCGGCCTATATAAACATGGGGTTTCTGAGGGTTCAGGAGGCGCTGGTTGTGGCGCGGTCCAGCAGCGGGCGCACGTTCTCGCCGAAGCGCAGGGCTTCTTCGAGGTGGGGGTAGCCGGAGAGGATGAACTCGTCGATGCCGACGTCGCGGTACTCGAGCAGCCGGTCCGCCACCTGCTGATGACTGCCGACCAGCGCGGTGCCCGCGCCCTCTCGGACCAGGCCGACCCCCGCCCACAAGTTGGGGGAGATCACCAGGTCGTCGCGGTCGGCGGCCGCCCCGTCCTTGCCGCTGTGGCTGAGCTCGGTCATCTTCGCCTGAGCGGTCGACTCCATGCGCGCGAACTTTTCCTGCGCGGCCTTCACGGCCTCGGGATCGATGCTGTCGAGGATGCGATCGGCCTCCAGCCAGGCTTCTTCTTCCGTGTCGCGGCTGATCACGTGGATCCGCAGGCCGAAACTCATCTCACGCCCCTTCGCTTCCGCCTTCTCCTTGACCGAGGCCACCTTGTTGGCGACCGCTTCGAGCGGTTCTCCCCAGGTCAGGTAGGTGTCGGCGTACCTGGCGGCGACGGCGAGGCCCGGAGGAGACGCTCCACCGAAGTAGACCCGGGGCTGGTCGTAGCCGTCGAGGTTGCGGCGGAGTCCACCCTGGTCGAGGTGGAAGAACTCGCCCTCGTGGTCGTAGATCTCGCCGCTCCACGACCGTTTCAGGATCTCAAGGAATTCCCCGGTGCGCCGGTAGCGGGACTCCTTGTCCAGGTGGTCGCCAAAGGACCGCTGCTCCGTCGGGTCGCCCCCGGTGACCACGTTGACCAGCAGGCGCCCGCCGGTCAGGCGCTGAAAGGTCGCGCCCTGGTGGGCGGCCCACGCTGGCTGAATCGCATCCGGCCGGAAGGCGACGATGAATTTGAGCTTTTCGGTGTGGGCGGCGACCGCGGCACAGGTGACCCAGGCGTCTTCACAGCCCGACCCGGTCGGCGTGAGCACCGCTTCGAAACCGGCCCGCTCGGCCGCCCGGGCGACCTCGGTCAGGTAGGCGATGTCAGCGGGCCGCTCCATCGACGTCTGGCCGAGCACGTCGATCACGTTCGTGACATTGCGGCCGTCACCGGATGTCGGGAGAAACCAGTGCCATTTCGGCTGGGGGCGTCTGTCAGTTATGCTCAATCCGGTTCCTCTCCCGGCCCGGAAACTACGGCATTGCGCCCTGGCGCGGCGGGCGCTCAGAGCGAGAGGTGCTCACGCTCCGGCGGTGAATCGAAGTCGAGGACAGGGCCCATCGGGACGATGCGGGTCGGATTGATCTGCGGGTGGGTCCTGTAGTAGTGGCGCTTGATGTGGTCGAGGTTGACCGTCTCCCTGATCCCGGGCTGCTGGTAGAGGTCGCGCAGGTAGCCGGAAAGGTTGTCGTAATCGGCGATCCGCCTCTGGTTGCACTTGAAGTGCCCGAAGTAGACGGCATCGAAGCGGACCAGTGTTACGAAGAGGCGCCAGTCGGCTTCGGTAATGGAGCCACCGGTCAGGTAGCGCTTCTCTCGGAGTTTGTCATCGACCCAGTCGAGGGCTTCGAAGAGCTCGACGAAACACTCCTCGTAGTTCTCCTGAGTGGTCGAGAAGCCGCAGCGGTAAACCCCGTTGTTGATGCTCGTGTAGATCCGGTCGTTGAGCGCGTCGATCTCGTCCTGGCACTCCTCGGGGTACAGGTCGACCCCGGGGTTCTCCGCGAACTCGTCGAACTCCGAGTTCAGCATGCGGATGATCTCGGCGCTCTCGTTGTTGACGCCGCGGTTCTCCTTCGTGTCCCAGAGAACCGGGACGGTCACCCGCTCGTCGAAGTCCGGATCGGTCCGGGCGTAGGCCTCGGCCAGGAATTCGAATCCGTTCACCGGGTCGGGGTCCTCGGCGGCGAAGCGCCAGCCGCGCTCGTCGCGCTCGGGGTCCAGGACGGTCATCGGAATCGCGTCGGTCAGACCTTTCAGATGCCGCAGGATGATCGCCCGTGAAGCCCAGGGGCAGGCGTAAGAGACGAACAGGTGGTACCGGCCGGACTCCGCCGGGAATCCGGAAGAACCGTCAGCAGTAACCGCTTCACGGAAGGCACTCTGCTGGCGGACGAAAGCGCCACGCTCGTCGGTTGCGGCACTGAACTGCGCATCACTCATGAGACGGCCTGCCTTCTGGATCGGGGCGACCAATCCTAATAGTGCAGCGCACCCGGCCTGAGCCCGGCTATGCTGTCCTGGCAGATGTCCAGTGCAGTACGCCGCAGGGAATGAGTGTTTGCGGCACAACAAAGGGAGTGTCATGGAGCGAACACGATTGGTTCGGGCGGTTCCGGCCGCATTGACGGTTGCTGTCCTGTTTACGCTTCTGCTCTGCATGGCCGGTCCCCAGCGGGCCGACGCCTCGTCCGTCCCCTTCAAGATCAACTTCGACGACAGCAACCTCGACGTCAGCGCACTCAGGAACCTGCCGCTCGACTCGCTCGCCTCGGACGCTTCGATGGAAGGCAAGCTCTACGACAACGGGAATGTGGTCATTCCGAAGGGCAACTTCAAGATGCCCGAGCTCGGCATCACCACTCCGGTCAGCGTCAAGGGCTTCATGGGCATCGAGAGCGATGCCACCGGCAAGTTCGATCCGGCGACCGGGCAGCTCGACCTCGACGCCCAGGCCGGCCTCTGGGTTTCAGTCAACATCCAGGAAACGCTGGCCCTGGCCAGCGGGCTGGGCCTCAATCTGACCGACGCGCTCGGCTCGGCCGGCCCGCTGCTCGGCCTACTCGGACCTAACCTGACCTGCGGTTTCGGGCCGATGGACGTTCATTTCTCGACCGAAGGCACCCCCCTCGCGAAAGGCGAGCGCTTCGCCAGGGGCACCCTCGGCAAGGGCGCCATTTCCGCCGAATGGTCCAAGCTCGGACCGTTCTCCGGCCAGACCAAGATCTTCGGCATCGACGCCTGCGTGACCATCAAGACGCTGCTGCCCGGACTGCTGAACAGCCTCGGCGGTGACCTCGGCGGCCTCGACCTCGGCGGTCTGCTGACCGGCGTCGACCTGGACAACGTCGATCTCGGCCCCAGCGGCATCACCCTGATCCGTTCGGTCGACGAGAACCCGGTACCCGGTCCCGACCCGGATCCCGGCCCGGTTATCACTTCCCCGAAACTCAAGCTGAAGATCTCGCCGCGGTCGCGCCGGGCGAAGGCCGGCAGGACGATCAAGTACCGCGCCCGGGTGACCAACTCCGGTTCGGGTACGGCCAAAGCCGTGTCGGTCTGCGTCAGGGCTCCGAAGAAAGCAGTCCACGCGAAGAAGCGCTGCCAGAAGTTCGGAACGATCGGTCCGGCAAAAGCCAAGGTCCGTACCTTCAAGCTGCGGATCAAGCGCGGTGTGAGCGGCAAGAAGTTCAGGCTCAGGTTCCGCACCAGGAGCAGCGCCAGGACCAAACCGAGGAACTCAGCCAGCCTCCGCGTCAAATAGGCCCCGGTAGCCAATCCGGGTCGGAGATAGCGGCCTCCCCGAATTTCTGACGACTGGCCAACCGGTGAAAGCGGCGTGCCACTACCCTTCCCCCATGTCCGCGGGAGGCCAATCCACGCTCAGCTATCCGGTCGAGGTCGGGGTCTTTGACGAGGCCTTCCTGCCCGACGGTTCGGTGCGGCCTCTCTATGAAGACCTATTCTCCCGGATCGGCGAAGACGGGCTGGACCAGCTCCAGGGCTCGGTCCGGGTCAGGCTGGCCGAGAGGCAGGTCGAATTCGGGCCGCCGCATTCCCGCGCCGCGTTCGGCATCGACGCCGTCCCGCGACTGATCCCGGCCGCCGACTGGGCCGACCTCGAGCGTGGCCTGATCCAGCGGGTGCGGGCGCTCAACGAGTTTCTCGCCGACGCTTACGGAGAGCGGCGCGTGGTCAGTGCCGGAGTGATCCGGGAAGAGCTGATCTCCGAGGCCATGCACTACGAGCCGCAGCTGGCCGCAGCGGGGATCCCGGTGCAGGCAGAGGTGGCAGGACCGGACCTGGTGCGCGGCCCGGACGGCGGGTTCTCGGTTATCGAAGACAACTTGCGGACACCATCGGGTCTCGCATACGCGGCGGTCGGCCGCTCCGTGCTCGACCCCGGTCTGGAGTCCGCCTCGACCCGGCCCCGTTCTCCGGAGCCCGCGTTCGAATATCTCGCCGAGGCGCTGCGGGCAAAGGACCCGACCGGTACAGGGGACCCGGCGATCGCGGTGCTCACCGACGGCCCGATCAGCAATGCCTGGTACGAACACCAGGAACTGGCCCGGCGCCTGGACGTGCCCCTGGTCTCCCCCGGCGACCTTCGGGAAGCCGGCGGCCGGCTCCGCGCCGCCACCGACCAGGGAGCAATCGAGATAGACGTCCTTTACAACCGGTCGAGCACCGAGAGGCTCACCCTGTCCGGTGACCGGTTCACCCCCCTCGGCGAAGTGTTGATCGAGCCGTTGAAGAACCGGACCCTGGCCTGCCTCAACTCGTTCGGCACCGGCGTGGCCGACGACAAGGCACTCCATTGCTACGTCAACGAGCTGATCCGGTTCTACCTGGACGAAGCCCCGGCCCTCACGAATACGAGGAGTTACGACCTCGGCAACCCGGACCACTTCGCGAAGGCGATCGACCGTCTCGACGAACTCGTTATCAAGCCGCGCTGGACTTTCGGCGGCCAGGACATCGTGATCGGCCCGGACACTCCGTTCGAGAAGCTGAAGAACCTTGCGACATCGATCCGGAAGTCGCCCGAGCGCTTCATCGCCCAGGAGATGGTGATGCTCTCCCAGCACCCGACCGTCGTCGGCAATGAGCTTTCCCCTCGACACGTCGACCTGAGGCCCTACGTGCTCACCATCGGCAACGAAGTGAAAGTCGCGCCCGTCGTGCTCAGCCGCTTCGCCCGGGAGAAAGGTGACCTCATCGTCAGCAGTACCCGTGGCGGTGGCGCCAAGGACACCTGGATACTCGCGCCATGATCCCTTCGGTAGAACCAGGAAACCGCCGGCCGATCAACCCACTGATCGGGGTCACCACCTCCGAGGTCCGCAGGGCGGAGACCCTTTCGATCACACCGGAGGGCGAGCCGCCCCGGCACGAGATGGCACTCGGACTTACCTACGTGCGGGCGGTCGAACAGGCCGGCGGCATCCCCGTGGTGATCCCGCCTCTCGGCACCGAACTGATTGGCCCGCTACTCGACCGGCTCGACGGTATCTGCCTGTCCGGGGGCCCCGACATCCATCCCGACAGCTACGGCGAGGAACCGCACGAGTTGCTCGGCCCGACCGAACCCGACCTCGATCGATTCGAGCTGAACATCGCCCACTGGGCGGACAGGCGCGGCCTGCCGATCCTCGCGATCTGCCGGGGGATGCAGGCCCTGAACATCAGCCGCGGCGGCAACCTGATCCAGCACATCCCCGATCGCTGGCTCGATGTCGAGCACCGGCAGAAGATGCCGGGGCAGACGGCGAGCCACCGGGTCGACCTGGCGCCGGAATCCGAGCTGGCCTCGATCTTCGAATCGACCGTGATTGCGGTGAACTCATTCCACCACCAGGCGATCGACCGGGTCGGGGAGAACTTCGAACCATCGGGGTGGTCCCCGGACGGTGCGGTCGAGGCGATCGAGGACCGGACCCGGCAGTTTGTCGTTGGCGTTCAATGGCACGCCGAGTTGATGGTCGAACAGCCCGATCACCTCAGGCTCTTCGAGACCTTCACCGACGCCAGCCAGGTGTTCGGCCAACACCGGACCAGCGAGGCGACAGCCTGAGACGATGAGCCTCGGTTCGGCTCACCCGGGTTGCTACTTGCCGTACTCCTGGATCGGGTTGACCGGAACTTTGGCCATCGGCGGTATCGGTTCCATTTTGTCGAGCGCCCGGTTCAGGTCGGCGTCCGTGACCTGGTCCGGCACCGGCACTGCCCGATAAACCGGGATCGGAAGCCTCATACGGAAGGCGAGTTCGTCGTTGGCGTCGAAGGCGTCAACCAGAGGATTATTGCCCCAGGCCACGAGCCAGCCGGTTCCGAAGGGGCGCACGCCACCGCAGCAATGACTCTCCTTGACCTGCGGGTCGAGATTCTGACCGTCATAGGTCGCGGTGCGGTTCTTCAAGTCGATCCGATAGCGCACAGTGCGCGGAGGACGGTCCAGGTGGGTGCTGTTGTCGTGGACCGACAGCAGGTTCCCATCGCTGATCCGCGCGTCGTGGTTACCGCCGATCGGGAAGTCAGCCCGCGGATCGTCACCGGCGATCTTCAGTGACTTCGGATCGGGCTCGCCGCCGAATGTCCAGTCGATCTTGCCCGTCTTCCTGTCGATGCCGAACACCTTGTCCGTATGGCGAGTCGAGACCACGATGTCATCCCGCCACGGCTGAGCCGAGTTCAGATGGAAGATGTCGATGTACTCGTTGCCCGCCGCGTCAGGGTGGGGGTTGTTGAGGATCTTCTTCCACCAGCGCTGCGGGGTGTAGTCGAGGGGGACGTGGTCGCCCGAGTTCCACTTCCAGACCACCTTGCCCGACGGAGTGACTTCCTGGATCTCACCGTCGAAAACGCCGATGTCCTTCGGTCCTCCGACCGAGCTCAGATCGACGCCGAGCCGCGGCTTGTAACTGTTGATCAGCACGTTGCCGTTCTTCAGAAGGGTGTACTCGTGGCCGTCGGACGGTGCGTTCTTCGTGGTCACGAGCTTGAGCAGCTTGCCGTCAAGGCTGCGGATCTCGTTGCCGGTCCGCGGGTCCTTGCCGTAACCGTCACCGAAGCCGCGCGGGACCTGGAAGGTTCCGTCTCGCAAGATCTGGCCACCGAGCGTGTTGGTCGGCGGACTGAACCACCAGATTGGCACGCCGTCCTGGTCGAAAACGACAGCCCAGTTGCGCATGGTCAACTTCGGTTCGGGGCGGAACGAGACAAAGAACCGGTCCTTTGGCGGGTCGCGGAAACGTTCGTAACTCCACTCCGGGAAATCGTCCGGCAGACAGCGAACCTGGTAGCTCTCGGTGCCTCCGCTGGAGGTGATCAGCACCTTGAAGTCCTGGCCGGGAAGCGGACGTGCTTCGGCGGCGAAGCGGCCCGAGTGAGGCTCGTAGGGGCCGACCTTCACCTCGGTGCCCGGCTTGGAGTTGACCTGGACCTTGACTTTGCCCGGCACGCAGCGGGTCACGTAGTAGCGGCGATCGGGGTTGAAGGCGGGGTACATCGACTCGGTGTTGAACTGGGCGTCGTACTTGTCGCCAGGGGCACCATTGTCTTTCTTCTTGCCGCCGGTCGAACCCTCGGGGGCGGTCTTCGCAACCCGTGAATCTTCCTTCTTGTTCAGCAGGTACTGGCGGTAGGCGAACACGCCGAGGACGCCACCGATCACGACCGCGGCCAGAACGGAGACCACGACGATCGGTGAGACGTTGAACTTCTTCCTGGCGTCCTGTGGACTCGGGCCTTCACCCATGACTTCGTTCCCTTCGCTCTTTGGCCGGAGCTCCGGCAGTAACCGTCCCGATCCGGATGGCCGTCGAAGGCGGCCGAATTAGGGCGAGCGGGAAGGCTATAGGGTGGACGACCTTGACGCCGCCGCCAGAGCTATCTATCAGCGCCACCATTGCCGGAATGAAAGAGGGTGCAGAGCAGAACCGTTCGGTGCTGATCCGAGTCACCCTTCTGTTCGCCGTGCTCCAGGCCGCATCGGTCGCGCTCGAAGTCGGCGGCACCGCCGGGTTCGCGTTCTCGTTCGGGCTCAGCGTCCTGCTCGGTGCCGCCTATGGGGGCATGGCGACCGCACTGGTCTGCCTGCCGGGTCCGGTCGAATCGACGGGTCAGCTCTGGACCCTCGTCCGGCCCCTGCTCGCCCGCCTGATCTGGGCGAGCCTGCTGATTGCCGCAGCGATCCTTCTCGGGCTGGCGTTCCTGATCGTGCCCGGCTTGATCCTGCTGACCATCTGGTCCGTGGTCATCCCGGCGATCGTGACCGAGAACCTGTCCCTGGTCGACGGTTTGCGGCGAAGCCCCGAACTGGTCCGCGGCAACGGCTGGAGGGTGTTCGCCTTCATGATGCTGCTCGGCATCGCGGGCGCAATCCTGCTGCTACTGACTCTCGCGCTCTCGGCCACGCTCGGCGAGGGAATACTCGCCGGCATCGCCTTCCAGTTCCTGATCGCCTGCCTCTTCACCCCGCTCGCCACGATCGGTCCGGCGGCGCTCTACAACCAGCTCATCATGCCGCCGGAGGATCCTCCGGCGGAGGCATAGAAGCCGGCTCCGCGGGGGCCGGATCGTCGGCCGGGTCATCGAAGACTTCGACCATCTTGCCCTTGACCATGAAGATGTGGGCGACGATGTAAGAGGCCACCATCACGCCGGCCATGATGTAGAAGACCGTCTGCGTCGAGTGGGCGAAAGCGACCTGGACGGCGTCGAGCAGCTTGGCCGCTTCGGCCTTGCTCGTCACGTGCTCCATCAGCCCGCTGGAGGAACCGTCACCGGATTGGGTCATCGACTGCGCCACCTGGTCCGCGTCGGCCTTGGGAACATTCAAGGCGCCCAGCTTGTCTTCGATGTTCACCTTGTTCTGCGTGGTCAGGATCGTGCCGAGCACGGCCAGACCGAAGGCCGCGGCGAAGTTGCGCACCGTCTGGGTGATGCCGGTCGCCTCGCCGTAACTTGTGTTTGGGGCCCGGTTGATTGCGTCCGTGCTGACCGGTCCGAGGATCAGACCGACGCCGGCGCCGGCCATGACCATGTAGATCCATTGGCCGTTCAGACCGCCATCGAGGTCGGTCATCTGCTGGGCCCAGAGGAAGAAGCCGACCGCGGCCAGGGCGCTCCCGAGCAGAACAGCCGGCTTGGCGCCTTTGGCGTCGAGGATGCGCCCACCCCACTGCGAAGCGACCGCGAAGCCACCAAAGAAGACGAGCAGGTAGATGCCGGCTTCGGATGCGCTCCAGCCGAGGGAGATCTGCGAGTACATGCTGGCGAAGAAGAAAAGCGGCACGAACGCGATCGACAGGCAGAACAGGACGAAGTTGTCGCCGAAGAAGGCCCGCTGCTTGAAGATCTGGACCTGCATCAGCGGGAACTTCTGGCGGGCTTCGAAGGCAAAGAACCCGATCAGGATCGCCAGGCCGATGATGATGCTGCCGAGGGTCTTCGGGTCGGACCAGCCCCAGGTCGCCGACTGCTGGAGCCCGAGGATCGCCAGCCCCATACCGAGGACGATGAGGACCGCGCCTCGGAAGTCGAGCGGCTGCGGGTTCTTCCTGTTTTCGGGCTTCGACTTCCAGATCAGGAAGAGCGAGATCAGTGCGATCGGGATGTTGATCCAGAAGATCGAGCGCCAGGTCCATTCGGTCAGGTAACCGCCGGCGATCGGGCCGACCGAGGTGAGGGCACCGGTGATGCCGAAGAAGAGCGCCATCGCCCGGCCACGGGTTTCTATCGGGAAGGCGGAGATGGTGATCGCGAGAGCGGCCGGGAACATCATCGCGGCGCCCGCGCCCTGGACCACCCGGAAGAAGATCATCCAGGTCTCGGCGAGATCGCCCTTGGGGGTGGCACCGCAAAGGGCTGAAGCGATGGCGAAGGTCAGGATGCCGGCGACCAGGACCCTGCGGCGTCCGGCGACGTCGGCCAGTTTTCCGCCGAAGGCGAAGAGCGCCGCCATCGAGAGCAGGTAACCGCTGACGATCCACTGCACTCCGGTTGAAGAGAGATCCAGTTCTTTCTGTATTTCAGGGACCGAGATCGAGACGATCGTCTGGTCGATGAAGGTCATCGAGACCGCAAAGATCATCGCGGTCAGGACCAGGTAGCTGCCCTTCGAGTTCGACAAACGTTCCTCTCTCGCTGCTGGTGGACGATCGCGCCGGAGATTACCCGATGGCCGGGTACCCTTCGACTCCATGGACATCACACGCACTCCCGAAGGTTCCTTCGACCAAATCGATGACTTCCCGTATGAACCGCGGTACAGGGAATGGGAGGGAATGCGCCTCGCCCACCTCGACGAGGGCGATGGGCCACCGGTGCTCCTGCTGCACGGCGAACCCACCTGGGGATACCTCTGGCGCAAGGTCATGCCGCCCCTGCTCGAGGCCGGCTACCGCTGCATCGTGCCCGACTTGCCCGGCTTCGGCCGCTCGGACAAACCGGCCGATGACGACTGGTACGACTTCGACCGTCACACCGATGCCGTCGTCTCGCTGGTCGATGAGCTCGGCCTCGAGGAGACGACGCTGGTCTGCCACGACTGGGGCGGGCCGATCGGGCTGCGGCTGGCGACGATAGAACGGGCTGCCCGATTTTCGCGGCTGGTCGCGATGAACACCGGGATCTTCACCGGTTATCAGCGGATGACCGACAACTGGCTCCACTTCCGCGACTTCATCGCTTCCCACCGCGACGTCCGGGTCGACATGCCGATCCAGGGCGGTAGCGCCGTCGGACTGGCGCCGGAAGTCACGGCCGCGTATTTGGCGCCGTTTCCCGACGTCGAATCGAAGGCCGGTATCCGGGCGTTCCCTCGCATGGTCCCGCTTGCCCCCGACGCCCCTGGTGCAGCCGAAGGCCAGGCCACGGCCGAGTTCCTGTCAACCGACGCCCGGCCCTCCCTGCTCCTCTGGGGCGACTCCGACCCGGCCCTTCCGCTCGATCCGGTGGGTCACGCCGTTCAGCGGTTCTTCCCGACGGCGGACCCCCTGACCGTGATTGAGAATGCGGGCCACTTTCTGCAGGAGGACCAGGGTGAAGAGATCGGCGAGTTGATCGTCGCCTGGTTGAAAAGAACCGGGTGAAACAGACCGATTTCCTGAGGCTGATCCAAAAAGGTGGTTCGACCGCATACCCTTATGGGTAGATTGCAAACATGGATCAATCCATGCGGGAAGTCGCTCCGTGACAAGTGAATCAGGCCGGCAGCAGCCCGATCGATCGGCGTCGCCGGTGCATATTCTCGGCAGTCGAGGCGGGATCACGCGGAGCCTGCTCCGGCTGATCGAAGTTTCCCCCTTCATGCTGGCCGGTTTCGCGGTCATCATCCTCGTTCCGGCCATGCCCGAGGTCCGTTTCGGCGGCGGCATGGCACTGCTCATCCTCACCGTGTTCCGTTCGATCGCGGAAGTCCGCGGCTACCCGCAGTGGATCCAGACCGTGACGCCAATCCTCCTGGCAACCGTCATCGGTCTGATGACCGCGTTCGACCAGGAGCCGCTGTACGGCGTGATGATGCTCTTCAACTGCCTGCGGGTCGCATTCGTCGACAATCGCCGCATCCTCGTCTACACCTTGATTGCGACGATGCTGGCGCTTGCGATCCCCGCCTTGGTCTATCCGGACGATCTCGCTTTCCTGGCGCTGATCTGGGCCCTCGTCCTGGTCTCGGTGCTCTTTCCGATCCAGAACCGCTCACTGGCACTCGCCTCCCGGGTCGGCCTCAACTCGAAACTGGCCTCGGTGATCTCCGACCTGCTGACCTCCGACAACGCACGCAAGTCGATCGTCCGGGCGGCGCACGAACTGGGTGAAGCCGACGTCGCCATCCTCTTCCAGGTCGACGGTGACGGCCGGACCGCTGCGAGCGGCGCCTACGGGGTGATGTCCAATGACCTGAGCGTGCAGCCGGGCGAAGGGTCGGCGGCTTCGCTCAGCATGTCGGAGCACGTCCCCGTTTTCATCCCCTACGTCGAGTCGGCCGAGAAGAGCCTGCCGCCGGGCATGATGGACCAGGGTCTCACTTCGATGATCGCCTGCCCGATCATGCGCGGCGACAAAGCGATCGGCACGCTCTGCGCCGGCTGGAAGAAAAGGGTCAGGCGCAGTGACGACACCAATGCGACGGTGATCTCGCTGCTCGCCTCCGAGGCTGCGGTGACGATCGACCACACCGA
>JBBSKC010000016.1:0-33634 GCA_038256675.1 Solirubrobacterales bacterium
AGACACTCCTGAGCCTCGGGCATCTCACCGGCCGCCACCAGGGCGCGAATCCGGGTCGAGGAGACGGCTTCGCCCCCGACCTCTATCAGCGGCACGATGCGAGTCTCGAATTCGGGCCGGCCGGAAAGCATCTCCGGGGTGCCCTGGGCGCGAGTACCGAAGCGGAAGTTCTCGCCGACGGAAACCTTCTCCGCGCCGAGCTTCCCGATCAGTATCTCTTCGATGAACTGGTCGGCGGTGATCTGGGTGAAAGCTTCATCGAAGGCGATCACGACCATTTCTTCCACGCCGATGCCGTCGAGCACGTCCCGCTTGACGCTGAATGGCATCAGCAGCTTCGGTGCGGCCTGAGGATGGAGCACCTCGAGCGGGTGCGGGTCGAAAGTAAGGACCGTGTCGGCGCCTTCGATCACGGCCCGGTGGCCGACGTGGACGCCGTCGAAGGTGCCGATCGCGATGTGGCGCGGCCGGCGTTCGGCGTCTGCCAGTGCCGTGACCTTGATCATCAGCCCTGGGACTCCAGTACGACTTCGGCTTTCAGTTTGTCTCCGACTCGGCTAGCCACTGCCGTCAGGTTATCCCCGTTGACCAGCAGGACAGGCTCCCCTTCGATCGACCGGTCGTCGGCCTTCAGGGTCTGGCCGTAGCCGATGGTCACCGCTTCGTCCGGGGTGATTTCGATCCGGGGGAGGAATCCGAGGGCCTCGATTGGCGTCAGGACCTCGCCGGCCCGGTCGATGCCGATTCCGCCGACCGCGGTCCGGCGAAGCTCCGTGCAGTAGGCGTCGCCAAGGGTCTCGATCAAGGTCCGGACGTAGGTGCCGGAACTGACTTCGACTTCGAAGGTGGCCCGATCGCCCTCGCTCTGGAGCAGGTCTGCCCGCAGGATATTGACCTTCCTCACCGGCCGATCGTCGTCCTCCTCGCCCCTGTGTGCCTTCTTGTAGAGCCGTTCTCCGTCGACCTTGACCGCCGAGGTCAGGGGAACCATCTGTTCGATCTCACCGGTCGGCAGTGAAAGATCGGTCGGAATGTTCCCGGTCTCGGTCAACTCGCCATCGCTGTCGCCGGTGGTCGAGGTCCAGCCCAGGCGGGCGGTCGCGACGTAGGTCTTGGAAAGGCCAAGCAGATAACGCTGAAGGCGCGTGGCCCTGCCCAGCAGGATGGTGAGCACGCCCGTCGCAAAAGGATCGAGGGTGCCGGCATGCCCCACCTTTCCTCCGCGCTCGCGCCTGACCTGGGCGACCACGTCATGCGAGGTTACGCCCGCCGGCTTGTCGAACACAAGGATCCCGGTCTCGCTCAACGGATCACGAGCCTTCCCGAATTCAGGAAGCAGGCTGGTCCTCGAGCCCACTGCAGATCTCGCTAACGATCTGGCTGAACTCGAGTTCGGTCGAACAACCGGCAGCCCGAACGTGGCCGCCGCCGCCAAACCGGCGGGCGAGTACCGAAACGTCGGTGAGCTCGTCCCCCGCCCGAAGGCTGATCTTGCGTGCCGCCCGGCCACGGCTCACCTGATCGCGCACGACAGCCGCGACGCGGATCCCGTCGACGGCCCGGAGGTGATCGATGATGCCTTCGGTCATCTCCTCGCCGGCTTCTACCTGCTCGTAGTCATCGGCGGTGATGTAAGTCGTGATCAGTTGGCCATCGCAATGAAGCTCGATCTTGTCCAGGGCCCGGCTGAGTAGGCGGAGCTTCTCGATCGGAACGCTCTCATAGAGCCGACGGTTGACGTCGTCGATGTCAACCCCGGCCCGGACCAGCGCCGCCGCGACCTCGTGGGTGCGGGCGTCGGTGCTGTCGTACATGAACTTGCCGGTGTCGGTGACGATCCCGATGTAGAGCGCCCGGGCGATCGAAGGGCTGACCTTGACGTCAAGCAGCATGGCGAGCTCGTAGATGATCTCGGCCGTGCTCGAAGCTCCGGAGTTGACGAAGTTGAGCGACCCGAACTCGGTGTTGTCGTGGTGGTGATCGATGTTCACCAGGAACTTGCCGCCGTCACGCAGGAAGTCGACCGGCATGCGGTCGATGTTCCCGCAGTCCAGAAAGATCACGACCCGGTCGCGCAGATCGGCCGGCGGCTCATGAAAAACGCTTTCAAGCGGCAGGTGCCGGTATTCGATCGGCAGTGGAAATTCCTTGGCGGCGAGGAACATCGCCGAGTCCTTGCCGAGGGTGCCGAGAATCTGATGCATGCCGAGCAACGAGCCGAGGGCGTCGCCGTCCGGGCCCTCATGGGTGGTCAGCAGGAACTTCGAGTTCTCGCGGACCAGGTCGGCGATCGCCTCGAGGTTCCCCCGGACCACCGGTGTGCCTGCGTCAGCTGCCGGATTCATCGGGGCTCCCGTTGACTTCTGCCTGTACTTCGGCGCCGGTACCGGTGTCGGCGTCGACGTCGAGCAGGGCCGCGATCCGGAGACCGGTTTCGACCGATTCGTCGTAAGCGAAGGTCAGAGTAGGTGTGCGCTTCATCTGGGTCTCGCGGGCAACCCGGGCCTGAATCATGCCGTGGGCGCGTTTCAGGCCGGCAAGAGCGTCCTCGCGGGCCACGTCGTCACCGAGCACGGTCACGAAGACCTTGGCGTGCCGGAGGTCGGCGCTCGTATCGACCGAGTTGACGGTGACCATGTCGACCCGAGGGTCGCTCAGATCCGAGGTGATCGTGTCGCTGATCACCTGGCGCATCACTTCGTTGACTCGGCGCATCCTCGAAATTGCCATTTGCCCCTAACCGAGGGTTTGTTCGACCTGTTTGGTCGAGAAGAATTCGAGTACGTCGCCGACCTTGACGTCGGCGTAACCGTCAAGAACGATGCCGCAGTCCTGACCGGTTTCGACGGTCTGAACAGCATCCTTGAACCGTCGCAGCGAATCGAGCTTGCCGGTCCAGACAACCGTGCCTTCCCGGACCAGGCGAACCTGATCGGTGCGGCTGATCTTGCCTTCGGTGACGATGCTGCCGGCGATCTTGCCGATCTTTGACGCCTTGAAGATCTCCTTGACTTCAGCTTCACCGAGTGCTTCTTCGACTTCGACCGTGTCGAGCATGCCCTCCATCGCGTTCCGCAGGTCCTCGGTGATCTTGTAGATCACGGAATAGGACCGGACGTCGACGCCTTCGACCTGGGCCGCACGGCGCGCATCGCTGAGCGGGCGCACGTTGAAACCGATGATCACTGCGTTCGAGGCCGATGCAAGCATCACGTCGGACTCGGTGATGCCGCCGGTCTGGGCGCGGATGATGTTGATGCTGACCTGCTCCTGCGGGACCTTGGCGATCTCGTCCTGGAGCGCCTCGAGGGAACCGGCAACGTCTGACTTGAGCACGATGTTCAGTTCCTTGAGGTCGCCGGTCTGGGCACGGTCGAAAATCTCTTCGAGCGTCACCTTGCGAGCGGATCGGCGAGCGATCGTCTCTGCCTTGAGGCGATTCAGCTTCTCCTGGGCCATCTGACGGGCACGTCGATCATTCTCGACCGCGGTGACGAACTCACCGGCGTCACAGACGCCGTCGAATCCGAGAACTTCCACCGGCATGCCGGGGGTCGCGGTTTCGACTTTTTCGCCGAGGTAATCGTGCATCGCGCGGACCTTGCCCCAGACGGCACCGGCGACAACCGAGTCTCCGACGCGAAGGGTGCCGCGGTTGACGAGCACACTCACAACGGGTCCCCTGCCGGGGTCGAGCTTGGATTCGATGACCGTGCCGGAAGCGGGTGCGTCGGGGTTGGCGCCGAGCTCTTCGAGTTCGGTCACCAGGATGATCATGTCGAGCAGGTTGTCGAGGCCGTCGTGGGTCTTCGCGGAGACGTTGCAGTAGATCGTGTCTCCTCCCCAGTCTTCGGGATTGAGTCCGTCGGCGGCCAGATCGGTCCGGATACGGTCCGGGTTGGAGCCTTCCTTGTCGATCTTGTTGACGGCGATCAGGATCGGCACGTCCGCTGCCCGGGCATGGTCGATCGCTTCCCGGGTCTGCGGCATGACGCCGTCATCCGCGGCGACGACAATCACTGCCACGTCAGTCACCTGAGCACCGCGGGCACGCATCGCCGTGAAGGCTTCGTGACCGGGAGTGTCGAGGAAGGTGATGGTGCGATCGGCGTGATGAACCTGGTAGGCACCGATGTGCTGGGTGATGCCACCGGCCTCGCCGGCGGCGACTTCGGTCTCGCGGATCGCGTCGAGCAATGAGGTCTTGCCGTGGTCGACGTGGCCCATGATCGTGACGACCGGCGGACGGTCGGCCAGAGTGTCTTCGGCATCGTCGTATTCCGGGGCGGGAGCTTCTTCTTCCGCGGCCGAGACGATCTCGATCTTGCGGTCGTATTCCTCGGCGATGGCGAGCACCGACTCGTCGGTAAGAGTCTGGGTAAGCGTTGCCATCTCGCCCATCATCATGAGCTTCTTGATGAGCTCGGCAGAGCTCAGACCCAGCAGTTCGGCCAGGTCGCGGACGGTGACGCCGGAGCTGACCGTGGTCGCGATCGGCTCAGCCGGGTTCGTGTCCATCGGTGCGGGTTCTTCCAGCAGGGGGCGCCGACGACGGCCTCCGCGCCTTCTCGGGGGCCTCTGGGGCGGCGGTCCGCCACCCTGCTCGCGGCGGGATGCCTGCGAGTCGATGACCACGCGGCGACGCTTGGCCGGCTTGCCGGCGGCTGCTGCGCCACCGTTGGCAGCGGGCGTGGCGCCGGCCGGCTTGACCGGACGCTGTGAAGTTGGTGAGGAACCGGCCGCAGGCGCTGCGGGCGGGGCCTTCGGCTTGGCGGCCGGAGCGGCGGCCGGCTTCTCGGCGGCCTTCTTCGGAGCCTCGGCTCTGGCAGCGGGCTTGGCGGCCTCGGCTTTGGCCGGGGACTTCTTAACGGGTGCCTTTTCGGCAGGTGCCTTCGCCCCGCCGGCGGCAGCTAGGGCCTTCTTGGCGTCGGCCTCATCGACGTTGGATGCAGCAACCTTCGCTTCGATGCCGGCAGCCTTGAGCGCAGCAAGCACTTCCTTGCTGCTGATCCCTGCTTCCTTGGCTATTTCGTGAACGCGCTTTTTACTCACTCGGCCTGGCTTTCCCCGTCAACCTTTGCGACTTCTTCTTCCGCTTCGGCTTCGGCAATCTCTTCTTCTTCGTCGTCTTCGGCCTCTTCGACCACAGCTTCGACTGCTGCGTCATCTTCGGTCACGGCTTCTTCCGCCTCGACCTCGGCCTCTACTTCTTCTTCCACCGTCTCTTCGACGACTTCGGGCTCGTCGCTCGGCTCGACAAAATCGGCCTCGGCTCCGGCGACGAGCGCCGTCACTTCGGCATCGTCCGAATCGGGATCGGCCAACGTGGCGATCTCTTCGGCACCCAGGCCCGCCATGACTCCGACGTGGCTGGTGCTGAAGCGGGAAAGCGCCTGATGCTGCGGCAGGCCGCAGTAGGTCGAGCCACCTACGCCCGCGTTGGGGCAGCGGCGTCCAGATGACAGGACGGCCATGCAGCGACCGTCAAATTCTTCTTCGCCTTCGTACTCGTGCTGGCTCTCGTCCTTGGCGAACTCGCTCTCGGACTTGATGTCGACGCGCCAGCCGGTAAGGCGGGCGGCGAGACGGGCGTTCTGGCCGTCACGGCCGATCGCCAGTGAAAGCTGGTCGTCGGGCACGACAACAGTTGCCTGCATCTCTTCGTCGTCGACGAGGACCTCGCGGACACGGGCCGGGGAAAGGGCCTTGGCGACAAAACGGGCCGGTTCCTCGTTGTACGGAATGATGTCGATCTTCTCGCCGCGCAGTTCGGATACGACCATGCGCACCCTGGAACCACGGGGGCCGACGCAAGCGCCGACCGGATCGACGCCATCGGCGTGCGAAACAACAGCGATCTTCGAACGGTAGCCGGGCTCGCGGGCGACGCCGACGATCTCGACCAGCTTGTCAGCGATCTCCGGAACTTCAAGCTCGAACAGGCCCTTGATCAGTTCGGGTGAACGGCGTGAAACGACGATGCTCGGGCCCTTGGTGGACTCGGAGACGTCGGTGATCACGGCCTTGACGCGCATGCCGTGGTCGTAACGCTCGCTGTAGACCTGTTCGGACTTCGGCAGCAGGGCTTCGACCCGCTCACGGAGCTGGACCAGGGTGTAGCGCTTGTCCGACTGCTGGATCAGGCCGGTGATCAACTCACCGACGCGGTCGCGGTACTCGTCGAACATCATCTGACGCTCAGCCTCGCGGATCCGCTGGTAAATGACCTGCTTTGCGGTCTGGGCCGCGATCCTTCCGAAGTCGTCGGGCGTGACGTCCTTGGTCTCGATCTGGTCCTCGTACGGCGCCAGCATCTCGGGATCGAGTTCCGGCTCCTCCGGCTCGCGCATCTCGCCGGTCTCGGGATCGATCGTGCGCTCTTGCTCGGCGATCGCCTCGGAGAGCAGTTTCTCTTCGAGTTCGGCCGGAAGGATCAGTTCGAACACGCGGAAGTCTCCGGTCTCGTGGTCGAGATCGACGCGGGCGTACTTGGCGGCGCCGGGACTCTTGCGGTAGGCCGAGAGCAGCGCATCCTCCAAGGCGTCCATCAAAGTATCCGCGGAGATGCCTTTCTCCTGTTCCAGCACCTTCACGGCATCGACGATCTCCTGGCTCACTTGGCAGCTCCTTCAATTTCGGGCACTAGATGGGAGCGTTCTACGCTCCCGTAAGGGATATGGACGATTGAATTGTCGTAGCCGAGCTTCAGTTCCTGCTCGGATGCTTCGAGAATCGTCCCGGTGAACTTACGCCGGTCCTGGATCGGTTCCGAGGTCACCACTTTGGCCCGGCGCCCTTCGAATCGCGAAAAATGCTCGGGCTTGGTCAGCGGGCGTTCCGGTCCGGGAGACGAGACTTCCAGGGTGTGATCGCTCAGCAGCTCGTTCAGTCCCGATGTGACTTTCCGGCAGATATCGAGGTTCACGCCGTCGGGATGGTCGACGTATATGCGCAGGGCATCTCCGCCGGCCGGTTCCACGGCCAGGAATTCGATGTTCTCATCGACTTCTCTGAGACGGTCTTCTATCTCGATCGGAGTTGCTTTCATCTGAGTTCCGGGGGAGTAATTGAGCCAAAAAAAAGCGGGCAAGGCCCACTTCAAGACGCAACCTGAAAGGAAAAGCTCCTGCCAGTATAGCCCGATCGTGGCCTCGGGCCAAACCCCTCAGACGTCGATCAGAATCGTGACCGGGCCTTCGTTCACGATCTCCACCCGCATGTCGGCTCCGAAAAGGCCACGTTTGGCGGCAAGCCGCTCACATACGTCGCCGTAAAGTGTTTCCGCATCTTCGCCGGGCGCCGCGTCCTTGAAGCCGGGCCGGTTGCCGCTCGAAGTGTCGGCGTAAAGGGTGAACTGGCTCACGCAGAGGATTTCGCGGTCACCAGCCGCTTCGTTCATCCGGCCACCTGCATCCTCGAAGATCCGGAGCTTTGAGATCTTCAAGGCCATGCGCTCGGCCTCGACGGGCCCGTCCGTCCGGCCAACGCCGAGCAGCACCAGCAGGCCCTCCCCGATCCTCGACACCTCTTGCCCTCCGACCGAAACCGCGGCGGCGCTGACCCTTTGCACCACCGCCTTCACGCTGCGTTGAGGTCCTGGCGGAGGGCGAGGGCCCGGTCGAGGATGCGATCGGCGATCACGGTCTTCGCGGCACGTTCGACCTTCTCCAACGAGTCTTCGGTGATCAGTGTGACCGCGTTCTCAGTCGAGTCGAAGCCGATGCTCTTGTCGGAAACGTCGTTGAGTACGATCAGGTCGAGGCCCTTGCGTTCGAGCTTTCCGGCCGCCCTCGCTTCGGCGTTACCTCCATGCTCGGCGGCGAAGCCGACCACGGTCTGGTTGCGGTTGCTGCTCAGCGCGGCGAGGATGTCTTCGGTCGGTGCGAGGTCGAGGCTGATGCCTTCGCCCGCCCTGGTCATCTTCGTCTCCGACCGGACGAGGGGGCGGAAGTCGGCCGGTGCGGCGGCCATGAACAGGACTTCCGTGTCCGGGAAGAGGCGGAGGCAGGCCGCCGAGAGCTCGGCCGTCGTCTCGACGTCGACCCGTTCGACTCCGGCCGGGGTGGGCAGCGAAACGTTGGCCGCGATCACGGTGACTTCGGCCCCGCGGGCGACGGCCCTCTCAGCGAGGGCGAAACCCATGCGGCCGCTGGAGCGGTTGCCGATGAATCGCACCGGATCGATCGCTTCTCGGGTTCCACCCGCGGTGACCAGCACTTTCAGGCCACTGAGATCTCCGGGCGCGCCGTCGCTGCCGAGTGCCGCCTCAACCCGGCTCAGCAGTTCGGCCGGGTCGGGCAGCCGCCCGACCCCGTACTCGCCTTTCGAAGCGAGGCTACCTTCGCCGGGCTCGACCACGTCGATCCCGCGGGACCGAAGAGTCTCGAGGTTCTCCTGCGTCGCGGCGTCCTCGTACATCCGGTTGTTCATGGCCGGGGCGACCAGCCGGGGTGCTTCGCAGGCGAGAAAGGACGTGGTGACGATCGAGTCGGCCTGGCCGGCGGCCAGTTTGGCCAGAGTGTTTGCCGACGCCGGGGCGATCAGATAAACGTCGGCCGACTCGACCACGGCAAGGTGGCCGATCGGATCATGCTCCGGAAGGGACTCCCCGGGGAAAGTCCCGCGCATCGGGTCGCGTTCGAACTCCGAAGTGAGGACAGGTGCTCCGAGGATCCCTTCGAAGGTGTCGGGTCCGACGAACTTCCTCGCCGACGCAGTCATCAGCACGCGGACCGAATGGCCGGCGCCGGTTGCAAGACGCACGAACTCGACCGCCTTGTAGGCCGCTATTCCACCGCTCACTCCAAGCAGGATCTTTGGCATCGCGCCCGATCCTTACCAGTGGTACTGGTTAGCTGCGGTACTCGTACTTGATCTTGCCCTCGGAGACTTCTTCGAGAGCGAGAGTCAAGGGACCCTTGCCGGGCTCGGCCGGAACCATCGGCGGCGGGTAGTCCCCGTAGCCGCCTTCCTGAAGGCTCTGGTAGTAGCTGTTGATCTGGCGCGCACGCCGGGCAGCGACAACAACTGCTGCGTAATGAGAGTCGGTGTGCTCGAGAAGGTGGTCTACGCGGGGCTTGATCATTGAGTTGATTCTGACAGGTCGGCGGCGACAATGGCCTCGAGTTCATCCGTCGCACGCTCGAGATCGTCGTTTATGACCTGGTGGTGAAACTCGGCCCTGGCCGCGAGTTCGCGCTCGGCGACAGCCAGTCGGCCGGCAATCGCTTCGTCCGAATCGGCGCCCCGTGCGGTCAGACGGGCTTTCAGCGATTCGAATTCCGGCTCGGGCGGAGCGATGAACACCTGGATCGCCTCCGGCATCGTCTCCCGGATCTGCTCGGCCCCCTGGATCTCGATTTCAAGCACCACCGGATGGCCGCTTTCGATTCGCCGGTCGACCTCGGAGCGGAGCGTTCCGTACCGGTTGCCGCTGTACGCAGCATGCTCGAGGAACTCGCCGGCGGTGACGCGGCGGTGGAATTCCTCCGGGGAAAGGAAGTGGTAGGCGACGCCGTCAACTTCGCCGGGGCGAGGGTCCCGGGTGGTTGCGGAGATGGATAACTGGAGTTCGTGCCGGCGCTCGAGGAGCAGTCCGATCAGCGTTCCTTTGCCGACCCCGGAAGGACCGGTAATCACAAAGACCTTCGCTGCTGTGGTTGGCACCGTTCTAGCGGCGCAGCAGGGTGACGAGTTCGCCGCGCTGCCGTTCGGACAGCCCGCCGATGGTCTTGGCCGGAGAGATCCGGCACTGGTTGAGCACCCGGTTTGCCTTAACCCGCCCGTACTTCGGCACCGCCAGCAGCATGTCGAAAACCTTGGCCGTCGTCACGTACTCCGGCGGCGAATCGAGCAGGTCGTGAATGGTCTTGCGGCCGGCCTTCAGGTCCCGTTTGAGCTGCGCCCTGGCGGTCCTGATGTCGTTCGCCCGCTTGAGCGCTTCCATCCGCTGATCGAGCGACCTTTCCGGGGCTTCAGGGGAGCTTGCGAGGGTCTTCTGGGAGGCAGGCATCAAGGCGGCGAGTATAGCCATCCGTTCGCTCAGGGATTGGCGAAAGGGACCTTTTCGGCCAAATCCACCTCAACCTCAACTCAAGGTTGATGCCTGTGCGTCGGCCAACGAAGCGAATCCACGACGCCCCAGGGCACCTTCAAGACCGTTTTTCACGTTGATGCCGGCCCGGGGATCGCGAAAATTTTCGGTGCCGACGGCTACGACCCGGGCGCCGGCCAGGATGAAGTCGAGGGCGGACTCGGCATCGTCGATCCCGCCCATGCCTACCACCGGTATCTCGACCGCCTGCGAGACCGCCCGGACCTGGGCGAGTGCCACAGGGCGGACCGCCGGACCGGAGAGACCGCCTGCGCCGGCGCCGAGCCAGGCGCGGCCGTTTGCCGGGTCGATCGCCATCGACTTAAGGGTGTTGATCAGAGAAATCGCGTCCGCCCCGCCGGCCTCGGCGGCTGCGGCGACCTCGTGCGGGTTGGCCACGTTCGGGGTCAGTTTGATGATCATCGGCAGGTCCGTCAGCGGACGAAGCGCCTTCATCAGGGCTTCGGTCTCGACCGGCTGTTCGCCGACGATCAGCCCCGAGTGCACGTTCGGACAGGACACGTTCAGCTCGATGCCCGCGACGCCGGACACCGCCGAGACCGCTTCCACGAGTTCGGCGAACTCTTCAGCGCTGTCGGCCATCACCGAGACGATCAGCGGCACCGGCAACCGGGTGAACTCGAGCAGGATGCCGGTCAGGAAATCGTCGAGCCCGGGGTTCGGCAGACCGATCGAATTGATCATCCCCGAGGGGGTCTCCCACAGCCGGTGCGGCGGGTTGCCCGCCCGCGGATGGCGGGTGATCGTCTTCGAGACGTACGCGGCAAATGGGAACTCCTCGATCACGGCGTCGCCGAACGCGCGCCGCGCGGCGATCGCGTCGAAGGTGCCGGAACCGTTCAGCACGGGACTCGCCAGGGGGATCCCGCACAGGTCGGTCGCGAGGTTCATTCGGATCGGGTCCTGACGTCTTTCTCCACGCCTACGGCGGCTTCGCCGGCCATCGCCGTTGTGATCTCGTCCCCACGCACGACCGGGCCGTCGACACAGAGGCGCAGGTATCCACCGCCGGTCTTCGGAACGACGCAGCCGAAGCAGGCACCGAAGCCGCAGGCCATCGGCGACTCCAATGCAAGCTCCACCGGGACGCCGTGCCCGGCGGCGAGGACCCGGACCGCCTCGAGCATCGCGGGTGGGCCGCAGGTGTAGATGACCGCGCCGCCGGTGTCGTCCCCGGTAAGGATCTGGAGCAGGAGGTCGGTGACGTAGCCGCGGTGTCCGGAACTGCCATCTTCGTAGGCCAGCCGGGTCTCTTCGCATCCGAACAACTCGTCCACCCCGCCGGAATGGGCCTGGTCGCGGAATCCGAGAAGTGTCCGGGTCGGGACGCCGCGGCTGACCAGATGGCGACGCAGCACGGCCATCGGTGCGATGCCGATGCCACCGCCGACCAGGACCGCACCGACCGCATCGGGGTTCAGTTCCTTCGGCATCGAGAAAGGCGATCCGAAAGGACCGGCCAGTCCGCAACTGTCGCCGGAGCCGAGCTTCGCCATCTGGACCGTGCCCGGACCAACTTCGTCGATCAGGAATTCGAGCCGGAGGCTTCCCCGGGATCCGGTCACGCGAGCAACCGAGATTGCCCGCGGCAGGAACGGGCGGCCCGCGAAGCCGGGGGCGGCTCCCGAGGTGGTCAGCATGTAGAACTGGCCGGGAGCGGGCTCCGGGCCTTCTTCGTCGATCAGGGTGAAGATTCGGTAGCCACCGGCGGCATGGCTCTCGGCAACGCGGCAGTCGCGCCGGTTGAACGGCGCCTGTGGGCGCTCAGTCGGCATGGAGCTCCTGAAGCGAGATGACCTCCGATGGTCCCTGTGCGCGGGCCGCGACCGCGCGCACCGCGGCCGAAGCTCCGGTCATCGTGGTTACGCAGGGAATCCCGTGACGGACCGCGGCTGAACGGATCTCGGCGCCGTCGACCCTCGCGCCCGACCCGGTCGGGGTGTTGATGACGAGGTCGCAGGAACGGTTCTCGATCAGGTCGACCACATGGGGTGAGCCTTCGGCGATCTTCTTGATCGACTCGACCGGGATACCCATGCGCGATATCGCCTGGGCCGTGCCGCCGGTGGCGACCACCTTGAAGCCGAGGTCGTGGAACCTCGTCGCAAGCTGGGTCGCCGCCGCCTTGTCGGTGTCGGTCACCGAAATGAAGACCGTGCCCGATTCCGGCAGCGACACGCCGGCTGCGGCCTGGGCCTTGCCGAAGGCCGTTGGGAAGTCAGGGCCGATGCCGATCACTTCACCGGTGCTCTTCATCTCCGGGCCGAGCACCGAGTCGGCGCCCTGGAACCGGGAGAACGGCAGGACCGCCTCCTTGACACTCACGTGGTTGCCGTTGCCCTTCGGCAGTTCCTGGTCGGCGAGCTTCTGCCCGAGCATGATCCGCGAGGCGATCTTCGCCAGCGGGGCGCCGACCGCCTTCGAGACGAACGGCACTGTGCGCGAGGCCCGCGGATTCGCCTCGATCACGTAGAGCTCTCCCCCGGCGATCGCAAACTGGATGTTGATCAGCCCGATCACGCCGAGTTCCGTGGCGATCGCGGCGGTCGCGACCTTGATTTCCTCGAGCATGTCGTCGCCGATGCTCATCGGCGGCAGGACGCAGGCCGAATCGCCGGAATGAACTCCCGCTTCTTCGACGTGCTGCATGATGCCGGCGACGAAGACCTCGTCGCCGTCGCAAAGGGCGTCGACGTCGACTTCGATCGCGTTCTCGAGGAAGCGGTCGAGCAAAAGCGGGTGTTCGGGCGAGGCCTGAACGTGGGCCGAGAGGTACACCTCGAGATCGGCCTTCGAATAACAGATCTCCATCGCCCGGCCACCGAGCACGAACGACGGCCTGACCAGAAGCGGGAAACCGACGCGCTCGGCGATCACACCAGCCTCATCGGCCGACAACGCTGTGCCGTACGGCGGTGGCTTGATGCCGAGCCGGTCGATCAGGGCACCGAACTTGGCCCGGTCCTCGGCCGCGTCGATCGCCTCGACCGGTGTGCCGAGCAGCTTGATGCCGGCGTCCTTCAGCCCCTGCGCCAGCTTGAGCGGAGTCTGTCCGCCAAACTGGACGATCACGCCTTCCGGCTGTTCGACCTCGCAGACCGCGAGCACGTGCTCCAGGGTCAGCGGCTCGAAGTAGAGGCGGTCGGAAGTGTCGTAGTCGGTGGACACGGTCTCCGGATTGCAGTTGATCATCACCGCGTCGCGCCCACACTCACGCACGGTCATCGCGGCGTGGACGCAGCAGTAGTCGAACTCGATGCCCTGGCCAATCCGGTTCGGGCCGGCGCCGAGAATCACGACCGAAGGCCTGTCACCGCGGCGGACCTCGGAAGGCGAGCCCGGCTGCTCGTGGGACGAGTAGTAGTACGGAGTCGCCGCTTCGAACTCGGCGCCACAGGTGTCGACCGAGTTGTAGATGCGCTCGAGTCCTTCGGTGCCGTCGCCCGCGGTTGCCAGCTGGACCAGCTCCCTGAGGAACCACGGGTCGATGCTGGTGCGTTCATGGACTGCCTCCAGCGGAATCCCCCGTTCGAATGCCGCGAGCACCAGGTCGATCCGGTCGGGGGTCGGCGTCGAGAGAGCGGTGAGGATCCCTTCGTCCGTCTCGGGCACCTCGCAGACCGAATCGAGTTCGCGCGACAGCATCGCCTTGTTGAACGATTCGCGGAAGGTCCGCCCGATCGACATGACCTCCCCCACGCTCTGCATGTACGTGGAGAGGCGGTGGTCGGTCCCCGGAAACTTCTCGAATGCGAAGCGCGGGATCTTGGTGACCACATAATCGATGGTCGGCTCGAAGGACGCGGGCGTGGCCCGGGTGATGTCGTTCGGGATCTCTTCGAGGGCGTAGCCGACCGCCAGTTTGGCCGCAATCTTGGCGATCGGGAAACCGGTCGCCTTCGAGGCCAGGGCCGATGAGCGAGAGACGCGCGGGTTCATCTCGATAACGGCGATCTCGCCATCGGCCGGGTTCACCGCGAACTGGACGTTCGAGCCACCGGTCTCGACTCCGACCACCCGGATCACTTTGATCGCGATGTCCCTGAGCGACTGGTAGACCGGGTCGGTCAGCGACTGGGCGGGCGCGACCGTGATCGAGTCGCCGGTGTGAACGCCCATCGGGTCAAGGTTTTCGATCGAGCAGATGATCACGACGTTGTCGTTCCGGTCCCGCATCACTTCCAGTTCGAACTCGCCCCAGCCGATTACTGATTCTTCGACAAGAACCTGGCCGATTGGACTTGCGGCGCAGCCTTCTTCTACGATCGTCTCGAGTTCCTCGCGGGTCTCGGCGATCCCACCACCCTGGCCCCCCATCGTGAATGCGGGACGGATGATGGCCGGCAGCGAAGCGCCGCCGTGGTCAAGGGATTCAAAGGCTTCTTCGACGCTCTCGACCGTGATCGACCACGGGATGCGGATCTCCGCCTCCTGCATCACGGTCCGGAACACCTCGCGGTCCTCGGCCCGGATTATCGCCTCGCGGTTGGCACCGATCAGTTCGACCCCGAACTTCGCAAGTGTGCCGTCGGCCGAGAGGTCCATCGCCAGGTTGAGGGCGGTCTGGCCGCCGAGCGTCGGCAACAGTGCGTCCGGCCGTTCCTTTTCGATGATCGCGGCGACCGGTTCCGGCAGGAGCGGCTCGACGTAAGTACTGGTCGCGAACTCGGGGTCGGTCATAATCGTGGCCGGATTCGAGTTGACCAGCACGACTTCGTAACCCTCTTCGAGCAGTACCTTGCAGGCCTGGACCCCGGAGTAATCGAACTCGGCCGCCTGGCCGATGACGATCGGTCCGGATCCGATCAGCATGATTTTCTTGATGTCGTCGCGGCGAGGCATCAGAGAGTCACTCGGCCAATTCGATGAAGCGGTCGAAGAGATGGCGGGAGTCCCGCGGGCCCGGTCCGGCCTCGGGATGGTGCTGGACGGTCATCGCGTTGGCGTCAGGCAGACGCAGCCCTTCGACGGTCCGGTCGTAGAGATTGATGTGGGAGAGGACCGCCTCGCCGAAGTCGGTGTCCCAGCGGACCGGCTCGTCGACATCGATCGTCTCGCTGCCTCCGGGGCCGCACACCGCGAAACCGTGGTTCTGCGAGGTGATTTCGATCACTCCGGTCTCGAGGTCCTTGACGGGGTGGTTCGAGCCGCGGTGGCCGAAGGTGAGCTTGTAGGTATCGAGTCCGACCGCACGGCAAAGCAGCTGGTGGCCGAGGCAGATGCCGACCATCGGACGCTTGCCGACAAGTTCGCGGATCGTTCCCACCACCCGCTCGACCGCGGCCGGATCGCCGGGGCCGTTGGCGAGGAAGATCAGGTCAGGATCGCGTCCGAGTACGTCTTCGGGTGAGGACGTCGAAGGCAGCAGCGTGACCCGGCAGCCGCGTATCCGCAGCTGCTCGACGATGCTCGATTTGATGCCGGTGTCGATCGCGACGACGTGCGCGCCGTCACCGGTGAACTCGACCGGCTCAGCCGGGCTGACCGTGGTGGCAAAGTCGGACCCGGTCATCGAAGGTTCGGCTTCGATCTGCGACATCGCCGCGTCGTCATCGACCGTCGCCGGAAAGATCCCGCCGCGCATCGCACCTTTGTCGCGGATGTGCCGGACGAGGGCCCGGGTGTTGATTCCGGTGATCGCCCAGACCCCGTTGGCCTCGAGCCAGTCAAGCCAGCCGCCTTCAGCCGAAGCGGCATCGTCGCCATTTCTGGCCTCTCGCATGATCACGCCGCGGGCGTGCGGCTTCGAGGACTCCATCGCCGCCGGAGAAACTCCGTAGTTGCCGATCATCGTGTAGGTGAAAGTGATGATCTGGCCGGCGTAGGAAGGATCGGTGACCGCCTCCTGGTAGCCAGTCATGGCGGTGTTGAAGACGACCTCGCCGACCCCGCCCCCGGGTGCTCCACAGGTGCTGCCTTCAAACCGGGTCCCGTCTTCGAGCAGGACATACCCGGCCTCGAACTCACTCATGCGACGCCCATGCTGAAGCTGCGCAGCCGGTAGGCAACCTGACCGTTGGCCAGGGTCATCAGGACCCTCCCGCTCAGGTTCTCGGCTTCGCACCAGGAATTGTGCGAGCGACTTTCGTACCCGTCCGCGCCGACCACCCACTCCGCTTCGAGGTCGACCAGGCAAAGGTTCGCGGTTGACCCGGACTCGAGGGTGAACGGCTTGATGTCGAACGGGATCCCGCCCGATCCGAGCTTTTCGATCAGCAGCTCGAGCGTGATCGTGCCGGGCTTGACCAATCGGGTGTAGATCGACGAAAACGCGGTCTCGAGTCCGGTGACCCCCATCATCGCCGCCTCGTACGGAACTTCCTTCTCGTGTTTGGCGTGCGGCGCGTGGTCGGTCGCGATGCAGTCGATCGTGCCGTCGACCAGCGCGTCGATCAGGGCCAGCCGGTCCCGTTCCGTGCGCAGGGGCGGATTCATCTTGTGCCGGTTGGGATCGAGGCTGTGTACGACTTCGTCGTTCAGGCAGAGGTGATGAGGTGTGACTTCGCATGTGATGTCGACGCCGGCTGACTTTGCGTGCCGGATTGCATCGATCGATTCGACCGCGGAGAGGTGCTGAACCTGGATCTGGCCGCCTTCGTAACCGGCGATGGCCGCATCGCGAGTGATCATCACCGACTCCGAGATCGAAGGCACGCCGCGAAGGCCGAGCGACATCGAGATGTCACCTTCGTGCATCACTCCGCCGGCCGAGAGGTCAGGGTCCTCTTCGTGAAGGGCGATCCTGCCACCACACATGCGTTGGTACTGGAGCGCCCGGCGCATGATTCCCGGATTGGTGATCGGCAGTCCATCGTCGGTGAAACCGACCGCGCCGGCTTCGCGGAGTTCAGCCATGTCGGTCAATTCGCTGCCCGCCATGTTGCGGGTCACGGTCGCCATGAAGCCGATCGGAACCGAAGCCTCCGTCTCGGCCTGGTGGCGCAGCGCGCTCACGTCGGCGGGGCTCGACACCGGCGGCGAGGTGTTCGCCATCAGCAGCAGGCCGCCGTAACCGCCGGCCGCAGCCGAGCGGGTTCCGGTCTCGATGTCTTCTTTGTGCTCCTGGCCCGGCGTTCTCAGGTGGACGTGCGGATCGAAGAATGCGGGGAACACGTGTAGCCCCCTGGCCTCGACCACTTCCACCCCTTCGCCGGCCTCGAGCGAACCGGATTCAGCGATCTCGGAAATCGCTCCTCCTTCGACCAGCACATCGAACTCGCCGTCGATGCCGGCCGCCGGATCGAGAAGAGTCGCCTGCCGGATGAGCAGCGAAGCTTGCGGACCCGGGCGCTGGACCAGCGGTTCGGGCAACTGTTCCGAGACCTCTTCCGGGGCCTGGTTCACGCGGGCTCTCCGATCGGGACCGGTCCGTCGGCGGGCTGCTCGGCGGCATCGTCGCCACTGCTCAGGAGGTCGTAGAGAATCGCCATGCGAACGGCGAGCCCGGATGCCACCTGTTCGGAGATCAGTGAGCGGTCGGAATCGATTACGTCGCTGCCGATCTCGACGCCACGGTTCACCGGACCGGGGTGCATGACCAGCTGCCGCGGTCCAAGCCGGCGCTCGTTGACCTGAAAGAGGCGGGCATACTCGCGGATCGAAGGCACGAAGTTCTCTCCCATTCGTTCGTTCTGCATCCGGAGCAGGTAGACCACGTCGGCCTGCTCGAGATCGTCGAGCGAGTACTTGACCTCACAGCCGGAAGCTTCGATCCCACGGGGAATCAGCGTCGGTGGTCCACAGACGGTGACCGAGGCGCCCATCAGGTTGAAGGCGGCGATGTTCGAGCGGGCGACCCGGCTGTGAAGTACGTCGCCGACGATCCATATCTTCTTGCCTTCGAGCGAACCGAGCCGGTTCTGAAGGGTGAAGACGTCCAGCAGGGCCTGGCTCGGATGCTGGTGCATGCCGTCCCCGGCGTTGATCACCGAGGCATCAACCCATCTGGTGAGCATCTGGGCCGCACCCGCGTACGGGTGGCGGATGACGATCGCCGCCGGGTCGTAGGCGTAGATCGTCTCGACCGTGTCCTTGAGCGACTCGCCCTTGTCAACCGCCGAGCCACTGGCCTTGACCGAAACCACGTCGGCCGAAAGGCGCTTGGCCGCCAGTTCGAACGAAGAAGAAGTGCGGGTGCTCGATTCGTAGAACAGGGTGACCACGGTCTGGCCGCGCAGCGCCGGGACCTTCTTGATGTCGCGCCGGGTGACTTCGGCGAACGAATCGGCCCGGGCAAGCAGGGACTCGACCTGTTCGCGGTCCAGGTCGTCGATCGAGAGCAGGTGCTTCATTCGACGACCTCAACCGGGTTGAGGATGGCGACGCCGTCACTGCCGTCAGTCTCGGAGAGATGGACCGAGACGCGCTCACCCCTCGCGGTCGGCAGATTTTTGCCGACGTAATCCGGGCGAATCGGAAGTTCGCGGTGGCCCCGGTCGCAGAGCACCGCCAGCTGGATCCGCGCCGGGCGGCCGTAGTCAAAGAGGGCGTCGATCCCGGCGCGGACGGTGCGGCCGGTGAAGAGCACATCGTCGACCAGGACGATCGTCCGATCTTCGAGTGGGAAGTCGAGCCGGGAGGCGTGGACCACTGGCTGGCGATTCGAGGACCGAGCCTTGATGTCGTCGCGGTAGAAGGAGATGTCGATCTCACCGAGCGGCACTTTGACCCCGGTCAGTTCCGCGAGCAGACCATGGAGGCGGGCCGCGATCACTGCGCCGCGAGTGTGAATTCCGACCAGAGCGATTTCAGCCATGTCGGGATTCTTCTCGACGATCTCATGGGCGATGCGACGCAGCGTGCGCTCAACATCGTTGTCGTCCAGCACTACCTTCTCGTTCAACGTGACCCTTCTTGGCCTCTCGGGACCGGTTTAAAGGAACGACTGGAACTTAGCAGGGACGATGGCGGCAGCTTCCTGAAGTCGATGCTTGGTCGCGCAAACTGCGGAAGAATAAGGAATCCAAGTCACTTCGCTCAATAGAAGTCAAGAGTGGTTTCGCTGTGCGACTTGGATTGCGATATTCCGAAGCGATCAGTCTTCCGCTGAGTTTGAATCCCCGGAACCCTTCTTGGCGCCCTGGTGGACCAGTATGGGTTCTCCGCGTTCGGCGTAGGGGAGCTCAATCAGGTCGAAGTCTCGGGGTGCCACCACGTTCTCGAAGTTGGCTTCGGCCTCTTCAAGGGATGCCTTGACGTGGTACCGGGAGGAGATGTGGACGAGGGCGAGCATCTTCACGTTGGCGGCGGCCGCAATTTCGGCCGCTTCGGCCGAAGTTGAATGACCGGTTTCCACCGCCCGGTCGCGATCCTCGGTCATGAAGCTCGAATCGTGGACCAGCAGGTCGGCGTCAGCGGCCGCGGTGATCGTCGCCTGGCACGGACTGGTATCGCCGGTGATGACCACCGCACGACCCGGACGCTCTGGTCCCATCACCTGCTCGGGCGTGACCAGGCCATCAGTCCCGTCTACTGACTCGCCCTTCTGAAGAGCTCCGAGGGCGGGGCCGAACTCGACCCCGAGATCCGCGGCCCGTTCGGGGTCCAGCTCGCCCGGACGGTCGTCCTCGAGCAGGGCGTAACCGAGGGCACGGGTCCGGTGCTCGACCGGGAAAGCTTCGATCTCGTACTTCCGGTGCGGCACGAGGTCACCGGGCTCCAGTTCCTCGGCCTCGAGGTGATATCCGAGCCGGCCGATGAGCGGCGCAAAATCCTTCATGAGTCGGTGCAGGCCGACCGGTCCGAAGAGCCGCAGTGGTTCGCTGCGGTCGTTCAGGTCATAGGTCTTGAGTAGTCCAGGCAGACCGAGGCAGTGGTCGAGGTGAAAGTGGGTCAGGTAGATCTCGTCGACCTGAACCAGCCCGGTCGAGCACCGGAACTGCCGTTGCGTGCCTTCGCCGCAGTCGAACATGAGCCGCTCGCCACCGCGGGTGACCAGCACGCTGGCGGTCCCGCGAAGCGCGGTCGGCACCGGGCCACCGGTTCCCATGAAAGCGACGGACAGATCCATGAGCAGCAGCGTAAATGGATCGCCAATACACTGCGCCCCTGAGCGCCCGTAGCTCAGCTGGATAGAGCGCGTGCCTCCGGAGCACGAGGTCGCAGGTTCGAATCCTGCCGGGCGTACTGCTTGAATTCTGTTAGCGATGAGCGATCCCCAGCCCGACAAGACCACCAACCGGATTCCACGCGGCGCAATCGCCGTGGTCGTCGTCGGGCTGTTCCTGACTCTCGTCGTAATCGGGCTGGACATCAGGGGCGGCGGCAGTTCGGCCGAGCTCGAATGGGCGACGACCGAAGAAGTGAAAACTCCGCCAAAGGCCGACATCGGCAGGAAAGGCAGCTTCGAACTCACCCGAACGACACTGTCGGCCATCCCGCCCAACGGCGCCGGTGAACTGATCTTCCGGATCTCCGGAAACGCGGTCATCGATTCCGGCGGGAAGAAGCCGGCCCAGGTGGCCTGCACTTACATCTCGCCTCGCCAGGACGGGGCAACCGGAACCACGGTTGCCCGGACTCCGAACCTCCGCGCCGCCTGGCCGCGGCCGAGCGACGACCTTCAGGCGCAGGAAGTCCCGGAATCCCTCGTGCTCAAGTTCAACGCGGTAGGCAACAAGATCCTGGGAGTGCCGATCCGTGACTCGATCAGTCGCTACACGAACTCGGCGAGCCCGACGCTGGCCGACTGGGGCGGCTACCAGGATGAGGACAATCTGGGCACACATGTCTTCATCTGGGATATGGCCGAAGGCACCGGGCCCGGACCGGCTTCCCTCAGTTACGCGGTCGTTTTCAAGACGGTATTCAAGCCCGTGGTCGACATCAGCTGCGCTGCCACGGTCGGCGAAGAAACGTTCAAACAGAAGCTCAAGGCCGTCCAACAGGAATGGCCGATCGAAGACCAGGACGCTGACTCAACCGTCGAAAGCGACCCCGAACTCGACGTCGAGTAGGGCCTACGCGTCGTCCTCGTCGGCCTCGAGGAAGTCGGGGCCTTCCTTGGCACCACCCACCTTGTTTAGCTTCTTGTTTGCCGGTTTGACCGTGATTCGTCCCGCTTCAAGCGGCTTGCAGAAGGAGACCGCTTCGTCCGGTCCGAGCTTCTCGCTCATCCAGGCGGCTTCGGCTTCGGCGTCCGGCAGGATGACCGGCATGCGGTTGTGGACCGGTTCGACGTCTTCGTTCGCCTCGGTCGTGATTATCGTGCAGCTGGTCATCTTCTCGCCCTCCCACTCACGGGTGGTCGCCAGGCCAGCGAAAGCAAACGGCTCGCCGCCGTCGACCGTGAAACGCATCGGCTGTTTCGGCTCCTTTGGCTTCTCGGCCTTCATCCATTCGTAGAAACCGTCGGCGATGATCAGGCACCGGTTCTCCGATTTCTTGACCAAGGGCCCGTAGGCCCGGCTCTTCAGCACGCCTTCGGCCCGGGCGTTGATCATCTTGTAGCCCACCTTCAGGTCCTTGGCCCAGAACGGAACCAGTCCCCAGCGGGCCAGCCGGGCCGACTTACCCTCATGCCCGGGATCGCTCTGGACCGTCAGCACTTCCTGTGTCGGAGCGACATTGAAGCGCCCGAGCGCGTTCTCCATCTGATCGTCGAGCGAGATCTGGAAACGACTTCCGAGCCGGCGTTCATCGGATGAGGTGAGTGTGAATCGTCCGCACATGGCCTCATCATGACAACCTCGAACGGCGGCAGAATTTCAGCCGAACCCATCGTTCAGCCCGGGGTGATCGCGGTACCAGGCGACCGCTTCATTGACGCCGTCTTCAAATGCCACCTGCGGGGCCCAACCCGTCACCTCAGTCAGCCTGCCGGCGTTCACGAACTGCCGGTCGATCTCGCCGTCGGGATTGCGGTCGAGCAGAAAGTCAGGCTCCTGGTTGGAACCGGTGGCTGACTTGATCTGCTCGATCACCTCACTGACCGATCGCGGCTCACCGGTCCCGGCGTTGAGGGCCTCCCCCCTGGCCGTTTCCCCGATGACCGCCCCCTCGATCGCCAGATAGGCGGCGACGGCGTCCGATACGTGGAGGAAATCGCGCTGTGGCGAACCGTCCGAGCGGATCTGGGGCTCGCGACCGGCCAGGTACGCCGTCACCACTTCCGGGATCAGACGGGAGAAGTTGAGGTCGCCGCCCCCGTAGACGTTGGCCAGCCGGGTGACCGCGACCGGCAATCCCCATGACTTCCAATAGCTGCGGCTGATCACGTCGGCCGCCGCCTTGCTGCCTTCGTAGGGCGCGGTCGGCCTCAGCTCGTCATCTTCGACGTAAGGCAGCGTCTCGCTCGGGCCGTAAGCTTTGTCGGATGAAGCGACGACCACGGCACCGGTTTCCGCTTTGCGCGCGGCTTCGAGCACCGTCCAGGTTCCGGCGACATTCGATCGGAAGGTGCCGGCCGGATCCTCGGCGGCCGGTCCGACCAGGGTCTGTGCGGCCAGGTGGAAAACGGAATGCACCCCGGTCATCGCGCGTTCGACCACCGGGCCGTCAGCGACGTCACCTTCGATCAGATCGACGTCGGCGGCGATTCCGTGGAGTTCGAGGGCCCGGCCCGGGGCACCGGGCAGGTCGAGTACTCGCACTTCGTCGCCCCGCCCCAGCAGCGCCCGCACCAGGTGCCCGCCGATGAAGCCCTGGCCACCAGTGACTAACGCGCGAGCCACGGCGCCTCGCCTTTCTCCCAGAGGTCGTTCAGGGTCACCAGGTCCTTGTAGGTGTCCATGCAGTCCCAGAACCGTTCGTGCCGGAAAGCGCGGAGTTCGTCATCCGCGGAGAGGTCCTCCAGTGGGGAGCGCTCGAGGACGCTGTCTTCCCCGATGAACGAAAGTGCTCCCGGCTCGAAGCAGAAAAAACCGCCGTTGATCCAGGTCGACGTCTTTGGCTTTTCGGTGAAGCCTTCGACAGCCCCGCCTTCGCCGATGTCGATCACGCCCCACTGGAGATTCGGACGCACGGCGGTGAGGGTCGCGAGACGGCCGTGATCCTCATGAAAGCCGAGCAGGGCGTCGAGGTCGATGTCGGCCACCCCGTCAGCGTAGGTCGCGCAGAAAGTTCCGTCTTCGACGAGGCCGGCGGCTTTGTGGATACGGCCACCGGTCGGCGTGTCGAGTCCCGTGTCGACACATTCGACTTCGACCTCCTCGGGCCAGGCCTGAGTCTCGGTGAACTCCGCGACCATCCCACCGAGGTAGCCGGTCAGCGGGTGAAAACGGGTGAATCCCTGGGCGGCATAGATCGAGATCACATGCCAGAGCAGGGGCTTGCCACCGACCTCGACCAGTGCCTTCGGCACCGTTTCGGTCCTCTCACGCAGGCGGGTACCGCGGCCCCCGCTCAGGATCAGGACCGGAGGCTTCAGCCGCCGGCCACCGCGGGAAGGATCGTGATCTCGTTGCCGTCACTGACCGCGGTTTCGAGTCCTTCGCCGTAACGGATGTCTTCGCCACCGACGTAGACGTTGACGAACCGGCGGAGCTCACCCTCTTCGGTGATGCGCTCCTTGAGGTCGCCGTGTTCGGCGAACACGGCGTCGAGGACCTCGCCCACGGTCGTCCCGTCGGCTTCGAGTTCGGCCTGGTTTCCGGTGGCCGCGCGCAGCTGGCTGGGAATCTTGACGGTGACTGGCATCAGACTGCGACCTCCTGGCCGAACTTGGATTCGAAACTCGCCGGATCGGGATCGATCGTGGTGAAAGCAAAGCTATCGCGATTTGCGTCGAGCGTTTTCAGGCCTTCACCGGTGATGTAAACGACCACCTTTTCGCCCGACACGAGGTCGCCACGGTCCGCCAGTTTCTTGAGCACGCCCATGGTCACACCACCGGCAGTCTCGGTGAAGATGCCCGTGGTCTCGGCCAGCAGCCGGATTCCTGCCCGGATCTCGTCATCGTTGACCATGTCGACCGTGCCGCCGGTGCGGCGCGCCTGCGCGACCGCGTAAGGACCGTCGGCGGGATCGCCGATCGCGAGACTCTTGGCGATCGTGTCCGGCTTCTGGGGCCGGCAGATATTCGAGTTTTCGGCGAAAGCGGTCGCAACAGGTGAGCAGCCTTCGGCCTGCGAGCCGTGAAATACGGGCATCTCACCCTCAACCAGACCGATGTCCAGCCATTCCTGGAATCCCCGGTTGATCTTCGTGAATAGGGAACCCGATGCGATCGGCGAGACGACGCGGTCCGGCAGCTTCCAGCCGAGCTGTTCGACCGTCTCGTAGGCCAGCGTCTTCGATCCTTCCGCGTAGTACGGCCGCAGGTTGACATTGACGAAGGCCCAGGGCTTTTCGTCGGCGAGCTGGGTACAGAGCCGGTTGACGTCGTCGTAGTTGCCGTTGACGCCGACCAGGTTGGTGCCGTAGATGTCAGTCGCGAGCAGCTTCTGCTCCTCGAGGTTGGCCGGCACGAAGACGTACGAGTCGAGGCCGGCCGCAGCGGCGTGGGCGGCGACGGCGTTGGCCAGATTTCCGGTCGACGCACAGGCGACCGTCTCGAATCCGAGTTCCTTTGCCTTGGCGATCGCCACCGCGACGACCCGGTCCTTGAAGGAGTGGGTCGGGTTGGCGGCGTCGTTCTTGATCCAGATCTCGGCCGTAGTCCCCAGCCGTTCCGCGAGACGGTCGGCCTTGATCAAAGGGGTCATGCCCGGCTCGAGCGGGTCCGACGCCTTGCCGTCGAACGGCAGGAAGTCGGAATACCTCCAGATGCCCTGGGACCCAGCCTGGATCCGCCGGCGGGCCTCTTCGGCGTTCGTGTCCGAGAAGTCGTAGCGGACCTCGAGCGGTCCGAAGCACTTCTCACAGAAGAAGTTCGCGTTGAGCTCGTATTCGGCCCCGCACTCCTTGCATTTCAGATTGTCTGCTGCCATCCGATCACCTTTCAAAAAGAAAAAACCTTCGCCTGTGGGGCGAAGGTCCGATCGGACTTCTCCCCACATCTCCCGACTCAACGAGTCGCTGGATTTGGCACCTTCAACTGACTCACGTCAGATGTGGTTGCCGGGGTTTCATTGGGCCAAGTCCCTCCACCCCTCTAGATGTGGCGCTTATGTCTGCGGGTACCGTACCAAAACGATCCGGCACCGAGGCGGCAGTGGAGGCTTGTCAGCGCCGGCGGCTGATGATGCGGAGGCTGGCGGACGACCGCCTCCCACCCCGGACCACGACGATTCCGGTCGCCTTCCGGCCGGGCCTGGCGCGCCTCAGGACCTTGAAGTTGTAGCGCCGGGAGCTGATCGTTTTTGCGTTGATTACCGGGATCAAGCGACAGTGCCGGCCGATCGGACGGGCGTTCCTGCCCCTGAGGCACACCTTTGTATTGCGGGCGGGACCGTCTCCCTTGTTGATGAGCATCATCCGCAACTGAAAGATCGATCCCGGCCTTACGCCCCGGACCGGCGAGAAAAGCCTGCTCACGAGCCTCGGCTTCTTGATGTGCGGCTCCGGACCGGGTTCGGGGTCAGGGTCCGGATCGGGGTCCGGTTCGGGATCCGGATCGGGAAGCGGTTTCAGGCAGGTCCCACCGAGATGACAGGTCAAGTCGTCGGTGTCGACGGCCGGCGGCAGGAAGGCCGCCGACTGGAAGGTCGTGCTGAGGGCGTCGACCGTGGGCCTGCCGTTCAGGGTGGGTGAAAGCAGTATTTGGTCCTGGGTCGGGTCCGGACCGAGCCAGCGCCGGAACCAGGCCGTCGAATAATGGCCGGCGTCCTTCCAGAAGGTCTCGCTTCCGTTGTCGTCGGCGAAGTCCTCGTGCTCGCTACCCCGCAGGACGACCTCCATGGCCGGGAAGACGTAGCTCTTCCAGGTGCGCCACCCGCCAAGCTTGATGTCCGGATCGAACGTTTGGGGCAAGCCGTCACACGGCTCGTCCTCAGCGAAGCCGAGGGCCGGGCTGACCGGTACGAAGAAGCCCTGTGGCTCCCCGAGGCACTGAAGTCCGTTGCCACTTACGTCCCCGGTCAGACGGCTCCGCAGATTGCTGAAGCTGACGATCGCATCAATTCCGAGGTTCGTCTGCGTGTCGAGGAGGGGCGTGTCGATGGCACTTGCGACGATCGCCCCTTCGTCGTATCCAACGAAGCCGAGGTGGTCGACGTTGGCATAGTCCGAGGCGATCGGGTCGTTCTTCAGGAAATCGACCACGGACACGTCCCCACCGATCGCGACCTGAACCCACTCGACCACGTAGGGAAAGGGCGGGTCTTCTTCCAGTCCGGGGTCCGGGGTGTCGAAGACCGCAGCGACGAAGCCGTGACCGGCCAGATACTGGGCGGCCCACCAGAGGGTGCATTTGTCCTGACCGAGGCCCGGCTGCAGAACTATCGAAGGGCGTTTGCCGGGATATATGAGGGTGTCAGCCGGCCGCAGGATCGCCCCTTCGTAGAAGCGCTGCGGGGAGGTCGCAGGCGAGTAGGGAAAATCAACCGCCACGGCGATCGAGTCCCCCATCAAGGCCGGCTCGGCCTGGCCGGGGCATATGTCGTCACCGGAAACCGCTGCGGCAGACATGGCCGGAATCAGAATCCAGACAGAAAGAGCGGCAAACGCCGCGATGAAAAGCCCCCGTACCCTCACACCTCAATCGTACTGGCAATGAAAGTCATGAATATACGCGGAGTTTCATTGCCAGTTCGTGGGGCTTGGGCTGGTTGAGGGCTTTCATTCTCACTTCGGTCACACAGTTGTTTGCCCCGTGGCATAATCTGTCGTCCATGCCTTTGAAGCGAGCCGACATGTCTGGAGGCGGCGATGCCGAACCTCCCTCGTCTCCGACGGCCTCGTGAACCGCTAGGTTCACCGGGCGCTCAGGCAGTACCCGAACCGGCCCAGCCCGAGGTCGAAATGATCGAAGCCGGCGGACTCCGCTGGTTCAACATCGAGCATCCGGGCGGACCCGAGCGCGCGTGGCTCGAAGAGCACTTCGAGTTCCATCCTCTCGACCTCGAAGACGTGCTCTCAAGCAACCAGCGCCCGAAGATCGACGAGTACCCGGAGTACCTCTTCCTGGTTCTGCACGTTCCTGTGTTCGACCGCAAGGCGGGACGTCTCGGTGCCGGTGAACTTGACCTCTTCGTCGGACCTGACTTCGTGGTGACCCTGCCGAACCAGCCGGTGCCACCGGTCGAGTACCTGTTCTCGCGCTGCCAGGACGATGAGAAGCTGAGGGAGAAGCTCTTTTCCAGAGGCGCCGGGTATCTGATGTACCGCCTGGTCGACGACAGCTTCGACTACTGCTTCCCGATGCTCCGGAAGATTGGCAACAAGCTCGACGTGCTCGAGGACGAAATCTTCGACGGCCGCTCCGAGGACGTCGTCCGGGACATCTCGAACACCAAGCAGGAGATCATCAACTTCCGCAAGGTCATCCGGCCGCAGCGTCCCGTCCTGCGCGACCTCGAGAAAGTCAAGACCCGGTACCTGGCCAGTGACCTCGACCTCGAGATCTACTTCGACGACATCGTCGACGCCCACGAGCGCATCTGGGACATGCTCGAGAACTACAAAGAAGTGGTGGTCGGGCTTGAAGAGACCAACGAGTCGTTCCTCAGCCATCGCGTGAACGATGTCCTGAGGGTGCTGACCGCAATCAGCGTAATCGTCCTCCCCCTGACCCTGATCGCCTCGATCTTCGGCATGAACGTGGGCCTGCCGGGCGGAGGTGACCCGGCCGGCTCGTCGGAAACGCACTTCTACGTCATCGTCGGCGTGATGCTGTTCATCCTGGTGGCGATGGTCGGATACTTCCGCAAGCGCCGCTGGCTATAGCCTGATCCCTGAATGACTGAGAACCGGATCTGGGCGCCGTGGCGCCTTCGCTACGTCAAGGACGCCGACAAGGACAACGAGGACACCTGCGTCTTCTGCGCCAAGCCGGCGCTCGACGACGATGAAACCGCACTGATCGTCCATCGCGGCGAAACCTGTTTCGTGATGCTCAATCTCTACCCGTACACGAACGGGCACCTGATGGTTTTGCCTTACGAGCACGTCGGCCGGCTCCAGGAGATCCCGGCGGAGAGCACCGGCGAGATGCTCGCCCTGGCCAAAGTTGCGATGAACCGGCTCGAAGACGTCTATCGCCCGCAGGGTTTCAACGTCGGCTTCAACCAGGGCAAGGCGGCCGGGGCCGGGGTCGAGCACCACATCCACATGCACGTCGTGCCGCGCTGGAGCGGGGACACCAACTTCATGCCAGTGATCGCCGACCACCGGGTGATGCCGCAGTCGCTGGAGGAAAGCTACAACGCGCTGCGTGCCGCTTTCGAGCCGGGTGAAGCAGGTGGCTGAGCCAGAAGCGACACCCGAGTCCGAGGCAGCGATCGCGAAAGCCGCCGAAATGGACGTGCACCTGGTTCCGGTGCCAACCCCGTTCGCGGTCGGCCGGGTCAACTGTTACCTGCTCGAAGGTGATCCCCTGACCCTGATCGACGCAGGACCCAAGTCCGATCGATCGCTCGAGCGCCTCGAAGACGGAATCGAGGCGATCGGCCACAAGCTTGAAGACATCGAACTGGTGGTCGCCACCCACCAGCACATCGACCACATCGGCCTGATTGGGACCGTGGCGGAGCGCTCCGGCGCCGAGGTCGCAGCGATCGACATCTCGGTCGACCGCCTCGCTTCGTTTACCTTCGGCTCGGAACGCGACGACGACCTCGCCGTGGACCTGATGGTCCGGAACGGCGTGCCGATGGAGATCGCCAGCGCCCTCCGGGAAGTGACCGCCAGCTTTCGCAATTGGGGCAGTCCCGTGACGGTGACCCAGCCGGTCGCCGAGGGCGACACGCTCCGAATGGGTTCGCGTGACTACGAGGTCTTCCTGCGGCCCGGCCACAGTCCCTCCGACACCCTTTTCTGGGATGCGGACTGCGGTTTGATGTTCGGTGGCGACCACCTGCTTTCCCACATCTCGTCGAACCCGCTGATCTCGAAGCCGCTGGTCGGAGAGGGCGTGCGAACCCGCGCCCTGATCGACTACCGCAAGTCGCTGGCGGCGACCAGAGCCCAACCGGTCGATCTCATGCTCTCCGGCCACGGACTGCCGATCACGGACCACGCCGACCTGATCGACAAACGCGTCGCGTCGCAGGACCGTCGCTCGGAGAAGATCCACGGACTCGTCGCCGACGGCAACAGCACTGCTCACTCGGTCAGTGAAGCGATCTGGGGCAACATCGCCCTCACCCAGGCCTACCTCACCCTGTCCGAAGTGATCGGCCACCTGGACATCCTGGTCGAAGAGGGCCGGGTCACCGTTTCCAACGACGGCGAGTTCGACCGCTTCGAGGTGGCTCGATGAATGAAAGTAAAAAACGACGCCTCCTGGTAATCGTCAATCCGTACGCGACCACGGTCTCCGACCGCTTGAAGAACCTCGTCATCTACGCCCTTCAGGGCCGGTTCGAAGTCGAGGTCGAAGCAACCGACCGCGCGGAGCACGCGATAGAGATCGGCCGGGATGCCCGCGATGGCGGGTACGACCTCGTGGTCGCGTTCGGTGGCGACGGCACGGTGAACGAAGTCGTGAACGGCCTCGCCGGCACCGACATCCCGGTTACTTTCCTGCCGGGCGGCAACACCAACGTTGTCTGCCGCACCCTCGGCATCCCCGACGACGTGGTCGACGCCACCGAGCACCTGCTCTCGCTGGCCGACGACTTCAATCCCCGGAAGATCGACCTCGGCCTGATCAACGACCGTTACTTCGTGTTCTCCTGCGGAGCCGGCATCGACGCGACCGTTGTCGAAAAGGTGGACGCCAACCCCCGGCTCAAATCGAAGGCCGGCCCGTACTTCTATTCATGGCACGCCGTCTCCGGGTACTTCCGTCAATACATGCGTAACCCGGTCCAGCTCGAAGTGACGGTCGATGGCGCCGTTCACCAGGGGGTTACGGCCCTCACCCAGAACTCGGACCCTTTCACCTACTTCGCCAGACAGCCGGTCCACGTCTGCGAGAACTGCGTGATCGATGACGGCTCGCTCGGCATGGTCCTGCTCAAGCGGGCGAACCAGCTCGACGTGATGAGCATCATCCCGCGCCTCCTCTCGACCAGGCTCTCGGCAGCCAATCACAACCAGGTCGAGACCTTCGAGCACCTGATGGAAGCCACGGTCCGCTCCCTTTCGACCGATGAATCCGGATTGATCCGCGGGTTCCCGGTCCAGGTCGACGGCGACTACATCGGTCAATTCGAAGAGATCAGTCTGAAGGCTGCTCCTGAGGCTCTTACGATTATTGCCTGATTTACGTTGCCGGTGACCCACCGGAGCTACTATTGGTTCATGGCTACTGCTGAGATCACAGTGCTTCCGATTGGTCGTGAAGGGGCGAGCGTAAGTGACCTTCTGGTCGAGCTGAGACGCCACCTCGAAGCTCAGGACAAGGTCCGGTTCGAGATGCACGCGATGGGCACCTCACTGGAAGGCACGACCGAAGACATCTTCAACCTCGCGGCAGAGCTCCACGCCCTGCCGTTGGAATCCGGAATCCCGAGGGTCTACACAGTCCTGAAGCTGGACGAGCGAACGGACAAAAAGCAGACCCTCGAGTCAAAGGTGAAGTCAGTCGAAGACCGCCTTTAGGTTCGAGGTCGGTCTACCAGTGACGAAGGCCCCGGAAAAAGTAAAGCGGACTGGGTCGGTTTCGCGATCAGCCTCATCGCAAAATCGACCCAGTCCACCCTCGAGCTTTCGAGACGCGGCCTTTTCACGGTTCGCAAGTGGGTGGTTCACGGTGGAGACCCTGTGTGCTCCTGCCGAGGAGTGAGCGAAGGTGCCGAAGGGGGCGCACTTTGGTGCGTTCCCGAGGCTCCGAGCGTCGACGAAGGTCCAGGGGTGCACAGGGGCCCACCGTGGGCCGCCCGCCGCCTCAGGCCAACTACTCGCCCGGAGTTACGCGATACGCATCAAAGACCGACTCGACGTGCCGTACCCTGCCGATGCATTGTTTGAGCTGACCGGTGTCGCCCACTTCGATCACGAAGCGGTTCTTGACCATTGGCGAGTTGGTCGAGCATTCGGCCGAGATGATGTTCACGCCGACCTCGGCGAACGTCCGGGACAGGTCTTCCAGCAGGCGGGTGCGATCGTAAGCGTCGATCTGGATCTCGACCCGGAACGTCGCTTCGTTCTCGCCTTCCCAGGTGACGTCGACCAGGCGTTCCGGGGAGTTGCCGAGGTCGCTGACGTTGCGGCAGTCGGTCCGGTGGATCGTGATGCCACGGCCCAGGGAGACGTAACCGAGGATGTCGTCACCAGGAACGGGGCGGCAGCATTTGGCGAGCCGCAGCGCAACGTTCTCCACCCCTTCAACCGAGATGCCGAATTCCGACGCTTCGCGGACCCGTTTCATGCCGCGACCCTTGGTGATCTCCTTGACCGGTTCCGGTTCGAGCATCTCACCGGCCCGCAGGCGCTGGATCAGTTTGTTCGCGGTGGTCTTGGCGGAGATCTTGCCGTTGCCCAGGGCAATGTAGAAATCGTCGGCCTTGCGGAAGCCCATCTCACGCATGACGTCGGCGAGCATCGGTGAGCCCGAGAACTTCTGCGGCGGCAGGTCGCGTTTGCGTAGTGCCTTGGCCAGGGCGTCCCGGCCGTCCCGCTCGGCGTCCTCGCGGCGTTCCTCACGGAACCAGGCGCGAATCTTGTTGCGGGCACGGCTCGTCCGCACGACCTTGATCCAGTCGCGTGAGGGCCCGCGCTCCTGCTTGGCGGTCATTACCTCGACGATGTCTCCGGACTTGAGCGAGTAGTGGAGCGGCACGATCTTGCCGTTCACCTTCGCGCCGACGCAGCGGTGGCCGACATCGGTGTGGATCGAATAGGCGAAGTCGACCGGGGTCGCGCCGGCTGACAGATTCATGACCTCGCCTTTCGGGGTGAAGACGAAGACTTCGTCCTCGAAAAGGTCCTCTTTCAGCGACTCCAGGAACTCGGCCGGGTTCTGCTCGGACTCGGATTCGACCAGCTGTCGCAGCCAGGTCATCTTCTCCTTGGACGAATCCGGCTCGGACCCCTCCTTGTAGGAGACGTGAGCGGCGATGCCGTACTCGGCCAGGCGGTGCATCTCCTCGGTCCGGATCTGAATCTCGAGCGGCTTGCCTTCGAGACCGATCACCGTGGTGTGGAGGGCCTGGTACATGTTGGCCTTGGGCATCGCGACGTAATCCTTGAACCGTCCGGGCAGGGGCTTCCACAGCGAATGGATCACGCCGATCGCGCCGTAGCAGTCCTTGACGGAGCCGACGATCACCCGCATCGCGGTCAGATCGAAAATTTCGTTGAACTCGCGGCCTTTCTTGGTCATCTTGGTGTAGATCGAATAGAAGTGCTTGGCGCGCCCGGCGATCTCGGCGTCGATGCCGACCTTTTTCAGTTCTTCCGAGAGGAACCCGCCGGCTTCGTCGACGTAGGTGTCGCGCTCGGCCCGCTGCTGGGCGACCAGGTGCTTGATCTCCGAGTACTTGCGGGGGTGAAGCGTCGCGAAGGCGAGGTCCTCCAGCTCCCACTTGATCGCGTGGATGCCGAGGCGGTGGGCCAGCGGAGCATAGATCTCGAGGGTCTCTCGCGATTTGGCGATCTGCTTCTGCTTCGGCAGGGAGCTCAGGGTGCGCATGTTGTGCAGGCGGTCGGCCAGCTTGATCAGGATGACCCGCACGTCCCTGGCCATCGCAACCATCATCTTGCGGTAGTTCTCGGCCTGGCGTTCGTCACGGCTCTCGAACGTGATCTCGGTCAGCTTGGTGACGCCGTCTACGAGCTTGCACACTTCCGGGCTGAAGGCTTCATTGATCTCGGCGAGACTGGCCGAGGTGTCCTCGACCGTGTCGTGGAGCAGCGCCGCGCAGAGGGTCGCCGTGTCGAGGCTCATGCCGACACAGATCCGGGCGACACCGACCGGGTGGGTTATGAACTCATGACCCGACTGGCGCTTCTGATCGACGTGGTGACGACACGCGAAGACGAAGGCATTGGCGACCTCGGCCCGGTCGATCAGGGTCTGTCCGCCGCCATTTGCGCTGACCACCTGGGCCTCGAACTGGTCGATGACCGCGATCAGGTCGTCGAGCAGGGAGCGTTCCCGCGGCGTGAGCCCCGTGGTCAGTTCATTGACCCTTTCGACTGTCTGAGAAATTCGAGCTGCTCCTTCTGGCGCTCCGCCTGACCGGCAAATGTGGGCGAATCTTCGAGATTCACCTTCACGGAGGTTACGACCCCGAGGCTCCGGGCATCGCCAAGCCCCTCGCTGCGAATGAGACCGACCTCCTCGAGGATCCGCACCAGCGTTGCCGCCTGTTCGGGTGAACGCGGGTCGGCGGCGGGGCCACCAAGCACTTTCCGGAGTAACTCTCCCCGGATCAGATCGGCGTCCCTGAGTGTCTTGAAAAGTTCGCGGAGGTGGTCCGTGAGGCCGAACCGATGGTTCACCACACGCTGGGCGAACTCGAGTTCGGACGGACCGGAAAGCGGATGGACCAGACCCTCGCCGTTCAGGAGATTCTGCTCCTGGGCCTTTGTGCT
>JBBSKC010000017.1:0-32635 GCA_038256675.1 Solirubrobacterales bacterium
CCTGAGCACTTGATCGTCTGCAAGGTGGTTTTCGACCGGCCTAAGGACTGGGTGGATATCGAGCAGGTCCTCCTGGGGGAAGCGGTCCTTGAAGAGAGCGAAATCTTTGATTGGCTGAAACGCATTCTCGGGACCGACGACAATCGCCTGAGGAGAATGACCGAACTCTGGAAAGAACTCAGATAGCTGCTACCTCGGGTACTTCGCGGCGAAGCGCGGGAATACCGGCTTTGCCAGGTACCGCCTGAGAACCTTGCGGCCCTTCGGAAAGTTCTGGATGCGGAACGCGTTCGAGGTGCCGAAGTCCTGGTAATAGATCATCATGCGCACGTTCTTCCGGTTGCGCTGGAACTTGAAGATGCGCTTGACGAAGCCGGGTCCGTCGTTGCCCCAGAGTGCCCATTCGGTCAGGGCCATCGGCTTGTTCTTGCCGAGCGACCACTTCCGGTAGAAGGCCCTGAGGTGATCCCAGTTGTTGTACTTGTTGTAGAAGTCGGTGCCGACCCAGTCGACCCACTTCTTGCCTGGCCAGTAGAACTTCGGCTTGTTGTTCGAGATCGTCGGTGAACCGAAAGGCAGCGGGCTCCAGACGAAGGCGACCGGCGCGGTCGGCAGGCGGCGCGGCAGCTTGCCTTTCTTCCGTAGCTTCTGGACCTTCGGCAAGCCGATCTTCTTGAGACGGTGGTTGATCGTGCCGCGCTTCGCTCCACCCTTGACGATGGTCGCGATGCGGCGGAAGGCCTGCTTGTACCACTTGAAGGCGTACGAACCACCGCGCACGTTTCCGGAGCAATCGACCCCGGCATAAGGGTTGAGACAGCGGTTTGGTTCGCCGAGCGGGCGGATGTAAGCCCGGATCTTCTTGCGGTCGAGCGACCGGTTGAGCCGCAGCAGATAATCGTCGCCCCGGCCCTTGGCGATCTGGCGCGGGGTGATCAGTTCGGTGCCGTCGTCCGCGCGGGTCGTGATGTGGAGCATCGGTCGGGCCCGCACTGACTTCCAGCGCGGCATCGCCTGGTGGAGGCTGTTGCCCCACGGGTGAAAGGTCTGGATCACGGCCGGATGCTTGCCGACCGATCGCGCGAAGTCACGGAAATCGCTGGCTTCACCGGTGTCGGTGACCCCGAAATAGACCTTCTTGCCGGGCGGTGTGAGGTTCTTCGCCTCAGATCCGGCAGGAGCGAGCAGCATGACCAGGAGGGTCATGCCGAGGACGTAGGGCAGCGAGAATTTGGAGGTTCGGGCTAGGGGCATCACTGAAGCAACCGCCTGGAGCGGTGTCGGTTGCGCTCTGTCGAGGATAGGTATTCACCTGAATCGGACTTCCCGGGCTCGTTCCCATGCAAGATGTCTTCCACCAAGATCCTCGGACCGAAGCATCTTCTTTGATGTCGGCCGGTCAAAGACGCCCGGTCGGCAATATATGCAGGTATGGACGAGCCCGTGACCGAAACCGAATTCGAATTGATGGTCGCCGACGCGATCGACAGACTGCCCGACCAGTTCCGAAAGGCGATCGAGAAGGTGCCGGTCGTGATCTCTGAACTCGGCGAGGATCACCACGCCTACGGCATGTACTACGGCGACGGCATCGCCCGCGACAATTTCGAGGACCGCATCGTGATCTACCGCGACACCCTGACCCGTGATTTCGGTCACGACCGGAACCTGCTTGCGAACCAGGTCGAGCGAACGGTCCGCCACGAGCTCGGGCATCACCTCGGCTTCAAGGAAGACGGCGTGCGAGACCTCGGCCTCTGACCCCTGTGTAAGGTCAGGCCATGTCTACAGCAACGCTGAATACAAACGCCGGGGCCATCAAGGTCGAGTTCTTTGACGAGGACGCGCCGAAGACGGTCGAGAACTTCCGGAAGCTCGCCAACGACGGCTTCTACGACGGTCTGATCTTCCACCGCGTCATCAAGGGCTTCATGCTCCAGGGCGGTTGCCCGGATGGTACGGGGACCGGAGGACCGGGCTACAAGTTCGAAGACGAATTCAACCAGCACAAGGTCGTGCGCGGTGCGCTCGCCATGGCCAACGCCGGCCCGAACACCAACGGCTCGCAGTTCTTCATCGTCACCGCGGATGCGGCTCCCCATCTCGACGGAGCGCACACCGTCTTCGGCGAGGTCACCGAAGGCATGGACGCGGTCGACACGATCGAGGACTCGGACACCGACGGCCGCGACAAACCAGTCGAGCCAAAGATCATCGAAACAGTGGAACTCTCCGACTGACTCGCCACCCAACGAACTGGCAATGAAAGTCCGCGATAATGACGGACTTTCATTGCCAGTTCGCGTTTTCGGGCCCAGTCCTACCTGATTACTTCGGAGCGGGTGATCGTTTCCTCGGTCGTGGAGATGTAGATCACCTGGTCCCCCTTCTGAAGCGGAAGGCAATTTTTGTCAGCGGGGCGGAGGACGCGGTCCTTGCGGACGACCGCGATCGGGGTCTCGGCGTGGCCGTTTCGCAGCAACTCTTCGTTGTCGGCGAGGACCAGGCGCTCGTTGATGTCGAGGCCGTCGCCGAAGGTCAGCAGGTCGTTGACCACCCGGGCTGCTTCCGGGGCTTCGGCGGCCATGCCGAGGATGCGCCCGGCCGAACTCGACGAGACGATCACCTCGTTGGCGCCCGAGCGGCGCAGCAACTCGACGTTCTGTTCCTCGCGGCAGGAGGCGACCACGGTCATCTCCTTGTTCAGTTCGCGGATACGCAGCGTGATCAGGACGGACTCCTCGTCGGTGCTGGCGGCGACGATCGCGGTCCGGGCGCGGTCGACGTTGGCCGCCTTGAGGACCTCGAGGTCGGACGCCGAGCCGTTGATGCCGGTGATCCCGGCCAGGGTGGCCGTCTCGAGGGCTTCGTCTGAAGTGTCGATCGCGATCGCGGCGCAGTCGTCCTCGTGGTTTCTCAAGTATTCGAGCGCGGCCCGGCCCTTGACGCCAAAGCCACAGACGACGATGTGATCCTGGAGCTTCCTCTCCAGGCGGTCACGGCGGAACCGGATTTTCGATTTGTCAGCCAACACCTGAAGAGTAGTTCCTACGAGCAGGATCAGGAAAATGACCCGGAGCGGGGTGACCACGACCGTGGTGATCAGCCGCGACGTCTGGGTGTCGGGAACGATGTCGCCGTAGCCGGTCGTGGTGATGGTTACCGTCGCGTAATAGAGCGAGTCGATGAAAGTCAGCGGCGAGTCGCCCCCGTTGGCGTCTACGTATCCGTCCCGGCCGATGTAGGTGATCATGGTGACGACCAGCAGCAGGAAGATCGCCAGCAGTACGCGCTGGACGATCGCGACCAGCGGATCCTGCCGGATCGACACGAACCGAAATCGCTCTCCCGCGATCGTCGATGACTGCGTTCTTTTCCCGAACATGGCCAAACCGGCAGCATATTGCTGCTGGAACCCCGCCATGGCAGGCCCCGCTGCGTGCAAGGCAGATACCCTTATTCGTCGATGCCCGGTCCAGAAAACGACAACTTCACCGACGGTTTCGAGCCGGTCGATCTCGATGAGTGGGCTGCGGCGGCGACCAAGGGTGACGACGATGCCACCCTGCGCACGGTCCTGGAAGAAGACGTCGACGCAAAGTGGCTCTACACGAAGGAAGACGAGCTCGCCCCCGACCCGGCCGGGCTGCCGAACGAGGCACCGTTCGTTCGTGGCACGAGGGCCGGCCGCCACTGGCAGATCCGACAGGAGCAGGCGCACCCCGACCGGAAGACCGCCAACTCGGAGATCCTCGAAGACCTGAACGGCGGAGTCACCGAAGTCACCCTGCGCTTCGACCGGGCCGCCCGCTTCGCCGCGGTGCCCGGCACTCCCGAGTTCGAAGCCCTGCGAAGCCGCGACGGCATCCAGATTTCCACCCTCGATGACCTCAGCCAGGTCCTAGAGGGCGTTTACCTCGACATGGCCGGCGTCGCCCTCGATGCAGGTTCCGCAACCCTGCCCGCCGCGGCCCTGCTCGCGGCCCAGTGGCACGAGAACGGGATTGAGTCCGACCAGGCGATCGGTTCCTTCCGCGCCGACCCGATCGGCGTCCTGGCCCGGGAGGGTGAGCTTGCGTTCTCGCCCGAAGAGGGCCTCGCGCGCGCCGCGGGCCTCGCCCTGGAGACGAGTCGAACCTTCCGCAAGGTCCGGGCGCTCGGGGTCGATACGAATCCTTACGTCGACGCCGGCGCCGGCGTCGCCTGGGAGCTGGGCATCGCGATCGCCACCGCGGTCGAACATCTGCGCGCCGGGCTCGAAGCCGGCCTCTCGGCTGAAGCCACCGCCGCCCAGATCGAATTCAACCTCGCGGTTGGCGCCGACCAGTTCCTCGAGATGGCGAAGTTCCGCGCGATCCGGCGCCTCTGGGCCCGGGTGCTCGAGGAGTGCGGCGTGCCTGCCGCCGGACGCGCTTCAGCGACGTACGGCCAGACCAGCGCCCGCATGCTCACCGAGGTCGATCCCTGGGTGAACATGCTTCGTGTCACCACGGCCACTTTCGCTGCCGGCACCGGTGGCGTGGACGGCGTCACGGTCACACCTTTCGACCGGAAGATCGGCGAACCCGGCAGCCTCGGACGCCGCATGGCCCGCAACACCCAGATCGTGCTGCAGGACGAATCGTCGCTCGGCCGGATCGCCGACCCGGCGGCCGGCTCATGGTACGTCGAGGTACTGACCGACGAAGTCGCGCAGGCCGGCTGGAAGCGGTTCACCGAGCTCGAAGCCGAAGGCGGCGCGCTCGCCGCGCTGCGCTCCGGCTTGATCGCCACCGCCCTGGCCGACCTCGCCGACCAGCGCCAGGACGAGCTCGTTCACCGGGCCCGGGTCATGACCGGCATCAACGAGTTCCCGCTGCTGGGAGACGACGGCACGGAACCGGAGACTCTCGACCGCGAGGCCCTCGGCCGGATCGACGCCGCCCGGCTGGCCGAGCGTCCCGACCTGAAAGGACTCGGCGAACTGAGCGATGTCGCTCCGGACGGGCGCCTGGAGAAAGCGACCGCTCTCGCTTCATCCGGCGCCCGGATCGACGAGATCGCCGCGGCACTGAACGCGGATACCTCTGGCAACGTCTCCCTGCCGCCGTTGCCGCCGCGTCCCGACGCGGCCCCGTTCGAGCGCCTGCGTGACGCCGCCCGCGAATACGAAGCGGACGGCAACGACCGCCCGCAGATCTACCTCGCCTGCATGGGCACCGTCGCCCAGCACGTCGCTCTCGCCAACTGGGCCAAGAGCTTCTTCGAGGTGTCCGGAATCGAGACCGTGCCGAGTGGCGCCCTCGAAGACAACGTGGACCAGGCCGGCACCTTCAAGGCGGGCGGCTTCAGCGTCGCCGCCGTCTGCGCCAGCAAACGCGAGACCCCTGAAGACGTGGCCGACCTGGTCGGCAAGCTGCGCGAAGCCGGTGCCGAGTACGTCTACATGATCAATTCGACCCCGGAGTTGAATGAAGCGGCCGCGGCCGACGAGGTGCTGAAGAACGGGGTCAACATGCTCGAAGTGCTTGTTCCGGCGCTGAACCGCCTCGGTGTGGAGGTCGAATCATGAGCGACGAAACCACGATCCCCGATTTCTCCGGCGTCGAGCTCGGTGGCATCGAAACCCAGCCCGCCCCTGTACAGGAGCTCGACCGGATCCTGAACGCAGCAGCCGATCCCGACGGCGATCCGGTCAAGTGGGACACACCGGAAGGCATCGAACTCGACCCCGCTTACACCTCGGCCGCGACGAAGGACCTTGACTTCCTCGACACGATGCCCGGCTTCGCCCCGTACCTGCGCGGCCCGTACCCGACGATGTACGTGAACAAGCCGTGGACGATCCGCCAGTACGCCGGTTACTCCACGGCCGAAGAATCGAACGCGTTTTACCGACGCAACCTCGCGGCCGGTCAGAAAGGCCTCTCGATCGCCTTCGACCTCGCCACCCATCGCGGCTACGACTCGGACCACGAGCGGGTTGCCGGCGACGTCGGCATGGCCGGCGTGGCGATCGACTCGATCTACGACATGCGCACCCTGTTCGACGGCATCCCGCTCGAGGAGATGAGCGTCTCGATGACGATGAACGGCGCGGTGCTGCCGGTGCTCTCGCTCTTCATCGTCGCCGGCGAGGAACAGGGGGTGCCGCACGATCAGATGACCGGCACGATCCAGAACGACATCCTCAAAGAGTTCATGGTGCGGAACACGTACATCTACCCGCCCAAGCCTTCGATGCGGATCGTCTCCGACATCATCGGCTACACCTCGCGCGAGATGCCGCGCTTCAACTCGATCTCGATCTCCGGGTACCACATGCAGGAGGCCGGAGCCAGCGCCGACCTCGAACTCGGTTACACCCTGGCCGACGGGGTCGAGTACGTGAAGGCCGCACTCGACTCGGGCCTTTCAATCGACAACTTCGCCCCGCGCCTGTCGTTCTTCTGGGCGATCGGCATGAACTTCTTCATGGAGGTCGCGAAGATGCGCGCCGGCCGCCTGCTCTGGGCGAGCCTGATGAAGGAGTTCGGCCCGGAAAACCCGAAGTCGATGTCGCTACGCACCCACTGCCAGACCTCGGGCTGGAGCCTCGCCGCGCAGGACGCGTACAACAACGTGATTCGCACCTGCATCGAAGCGATGGCCGCGACCCAGGGCCACACCCAGTCACTCCACACGAATGCGCTGGATGAAGCCCTCGGACTTCCGTCCGATTTCAGTGCCCGCATCGCCCGCCAGACCCAGCTCTTCCTGCAGCAGGAATCGGGCACGAGCCGGACGATCGACCCCTGGGCCGGTAGCTACTACGTCGAGTACCTGACCCGCGAGCTGGCACTCAAGGCGCTCGCCCACATGAAGGAGATCGACGAGGCCGGCGGCATGACCGAGGCGATCGCGGCCGGCATCCCGAAGCTGCGGATCGAAGAGACGGCGGCACGAACCCAGGCCCGGATCGACTCTGGCATCCAGACCGTGGTCGGCGTCAACTCATTCAAACCCGAGAATGACACCCTGGTCAACGTTCTGAAGGTCGACAACAACGAGGTGCGAAACGCGCAGCTCGCCAAGCTCGAACGGCTCAAGGCCGAGCGGGATCAGGGCGCGGTAGACGTCGCCCTCGAGCACCTGACCAAGGCCGCGGCCACGGGCGAGGGCAACCTGCTCGACCTCGGCGTCAAGGCCGCCAGAGCCCATGCGACGGTCGGAGAAATAAGTCTCGCCCTGGAAAAGGAGTACGGTCGCCATGCGGCAGAAATCAGGTCAATCGGCGGCATTTATGCACAGGAGGTCGGCGTGAGTTCCGATTCTTTCTCCCAGACGAAGACTCTCGTTGAAGCCTTCGAGCGCGCCGAAGGCCGCCGTCCCCGCGTGCTCGTCGCCAAGATGGGCCAGGACGGTCACGACCGCGGCCAGAAGGTGATCGCCACGGCTTTCGCCGACCTCGGCTTCGACGTCGACATCGGCCCGCTCTTCCAGACGCCCGAAGAGGTTGCCCGCCAGGCGATCGAGGCCGACGTCCACGTGGTCGGGGTCAGCACCCTGGCCGCCGGCCACCTGACTCTCGTGCCGGCCCTGCGGAAGGCCCTTGACGACCTCGATCGCAAGGACATCATGATCGTCGCCGGCGGGGTCATTCCGCCGGTCGACTTCGAGCCGCTCAAGGCGGCCGGTGCCGACCTGATCTTCCCGCCCGGAACCGTGATCGGCGAAGCCGCCGGCGAGCTGCTTCAGCTCCTGATCGAGCGGCTCGAGCTCGATATCAGCACCCAGGACGAGCCGACCACCGCCTGATGTCGGAGCGAGCTCCGGTCGAAGAACTGCTGGAGGGGGTGACCGGTGGCGATCGCGGCGCGCTCTCGCGGGCGATCACGCTGGCCGAGTCGCGGCGTCCCGACGACCAGGCGCAGGCCCAGGAACTGATCGCCGCCGTATTGCCGAAGACCGGCAACGCGCAGCGGGTCGGTATCACCGGTGTGCCCGGCGCCGGCAAGTCGACCGCGATCGAATCGCTCGGCCTCATGCTGATCGAAGGGGGCCACCGGGTGGCGGTGCTCGTGATCGATCCTTCGAGCTCACGCACCGGCGGCAGCATCCTCGGCGACAAAACCCGGATGCAGGGGCTCAGCATGAACCAGGATGCTTTCATCCGGCCCTCGCCCGCGGGCGGCGTGCTCGGTGGCGTGGCCCGGAAGACCCGCGAGGCGATGCTGCTCTGCGAGGCCGCCGGCTACGACGTGATCCTGGTCGAGTCGGTCGGGGTGGGGCAGTCCGAGGCGGAGCTCGCCGAGCTGGTCGATTCGCTCTGTCTGCTGCTCGTGCCCGGCGCCGGAGACGAACTTCAGGGCATCAAGCGCGGCATCATGGAACTGGCCGACCTGATCGTCGTCAACAAGGCCGACGGCGACCGCATCCCCATGGCCAAGCGCGCCCGCGGCGACTATCGTCAGGCCCTGCGCATGCTGCCGCCTTCGACTCCCGGCTGGGAAACCCCGGTCCTGATCGCGTCGGCCACCGAGAAGACCGGACTGACCGAGCTCTGGCAGACGATCGAAGAGCACCGCGCCCTGCTCGAAGAAAGCGGCCTGCTCCAGGAACGGCGACTCCGGCAGCAGTTGCGTTGGCTGAATTCGATGATCGAAGAAGCAGTGCTGACCGAGTTTCACGCCCGCTCCGGCGTGGAAGAAGCGATCGCGGAGGCGGAGAAGGACGTGGTCGAAGAGAAGATCACGGTGCCACAGGCGACGGTCAAGGTGATCGAGGCTGCGGGCCTCGATTCTCCCGACTGAACCTCAGTCCTGCGCGGATCGGCGGCGTTTCCGGGGCCGTGGGGCGCATAGGAACGGCCACGATCTTTCGGTTGACATGAACTAAAGATTTAGTCTTGGCTAAATCTGATTTACTGTCTGTGTGAAACCGACGACCAGAAGAGACCTACTCCGCAGGGCGGGCGTAACTGCCGCGGCCGGCGGGGCCGGCGCGATCCTTGCTTCGAACGCTGCCCAGGCGATGAACGCCGACGGCTCGATGACCGGAGTGAGCTCGGCCGAGATGATCGACATGCACAGTCCCGGCGGCCACGGGGGTCACGCCGGCGCGATGTTCCGCGAGGGAAGATCGGTCGACAACGGGTTCAACGGGTTCGATCCGACCGACGTGCTTCGCGACTTCGACTGGGGCCGCACCAGCAAGCTGCCGGATGGCCGGACCCTGCGTGAATGGGACATCAACGCGATCGACAAGGAACTCGAGGTCGCGCCCGGGGTCAAGTTCCCCGCCTGGACCTTTGACGGACGCGTCCCCGGCCCTACCCTGAGGGCGAAGCAGGGCGAGCGGCTACGCATCAACTTCGGCAACGGTTCGGCCCACCCGCACACGATGCACTTCCACGGAATCCACCCGGCCGACATGGATGGCGTGCCAGGGCAGGGAGCCGGCCTGATCCAGCCCGGAGAGAGCACCGTGTACGAGTTCGAGTCCGAGCCTTTCGGCCTCCACATGTTCCACTGTCATGCCGAACCACTTGCCGAGCACATCGCCCGCGGCATGTACGGCACCTTGATCATCGAACCCAAGGAGGGGCGCCCGCCGGCTGACGAGATGGTCATGGTCCAGGCCGGCTACAACACCACCTTCGACGGGCAGGGCAATGAGCTCTACTTCGTGAACGGGATTCCGTTCGCCTACATGTACGAACCGGTCAAGGTCAAGAAGGACCAGCTGGTCAGGCTCTACCTGACCAACCTCCTCGAGTACGACCCGATCAATTCGTTCCACCTCCACGGCAACTTTTTCGACTATTACCCGACCGGAACCAGGCTCGAGCCATCCGAGTTCACCGACACGATCGCGCAGGTCCAGGGCCAGCGCGGCATCCTCGAGATGAGGTTTCCCCACACCGGACGGTTCATGTTCCACGCCCACAAAACCGAGTTCGCCGAGCTGGGTTGGATGGGCTTCTTCGAGGTTGAGGAATGAGGGATGGCGAAGGCGACAGCGCCCTGAGCCGGATGCCGCTCTGGGCGATGGCCCTCGGCGTGCTCGCGGTCGTGGCCGCGGTCCTGGTTGCGATCGGCTCCTTCGGTGGTGACACGCTGCCCGAGCGGAAGGGTCCGCCGATCGAGAATCTCGCGGTCGAGAAGACCGTGCTCGAACCGGGGCAAATCGACCTCTCCATCCGGAACGCCGGTCCTGACGAGGTGTCGGTGGCCCAGGTCATCGTGAACGACTCCTACGTGAACTTTTCCGGCGGCGGCACCCCGATCGGCCGTCTCGGCGAGGAGACCCTGAGCCTGAGCTATCCCTGGATCGAGGGGAACCCTTACGAGATCGGGCTCCTGACCTCGACCGGGGTGGTGATTCCGCACACGATCGAAGCTGCGGTGGAGACGCCCGAGGCCGGGGGCGACTTCCTGCTGTCGATGATCCTGATCGGCCTCTACGTCGGCGTGATCCCGGTGACTCTCGGAATGCTCGCGCTGCCATTGCTCCGTCGGGGCGGCCGCCGCTGGACTTCCGCACTGATTGCCTTCACGGTCGGCCTGCTCGGGTTCCTCGCGATCGACGGATCTCTCGAGGCGCTGGAACTGAGCGCACTCGGGTCGGGCGTGTTCGGCGGGGACGCCCTGGTCTTCCTTGCCGCCGGGCTTGCGTTCCTCACCCTTTCCGGAATCGACGCCTGGATGAAAGGCCGCCGCCGGAAATCGGAGAAGGCAGGTGCCTCGGGCTGGCAGCTTGCCTTGATGGTGGCGATCGGCATCGGCCTGCACAACTTCGGAGAGGGGTTGGCGATCGGATCCGCCTATGCGGTCGGGGAACTGGCGCTCGGCAGTGCTCTGATCATCGGCTTCGCCATCCACAACACGACCGAGGGCCTGGCGATCGTGGCGCCACTGGCCTCGGAGAAACCCCGGATCAGGGCGCTGCTCGGACTCGGTCTGATCGCTGGCGGCCCGGCAGTCCTCGGCGCCCTGGTCGGTGGATCGGTCTCCAGCGACGAGATCGCCGCCGCGCTGATCGGCATCGGAGTCGGAGCGATCCTCCAGGTGGTGGTCCAGCTGATCCCGGCGATGAAGGACGAAGCAGGTAGAACGTTCACGCCTGTTTCTACGGCGGCGCTCGCAGCTGGTGCGCTGGCCCTCTACCTCACGGGCCTCCTCGTAACGGTCTGAGGAACTCGACCAGCCAAAACTCCGAGCTGGCAATGAATGTCATGGATATTCGCGGAAAATCATTGCCAGTTCGGTTCGCGGGCGCCATGGCCCAGGTACAAACCCGAACTGGCAATGAATGTCATGGATATATGCGGAGAATCATTGCCAGGTCGGTTGGGTTAGCCTTTTTTCATGATCGGACCGACCGATGAGGAGATGCGGGTGCTCGGCTGCCTGGTCGAGAAGCAGCGGACCACGCCCGATCACTACCCCCTGACCCTGAACGCGCTGGTCAACGCCTGCAACCAGTCGACCAATCGCGATCCGGTGGTCGGCTACGACGAGGCCACCGTCCGCCGCGCCCTCGGCGAGCTCGGCCGCCGGCGCTGGATCCGTTCGGCCTCAGGCCACAGCAGCCGTGTGCCGAAGTACCGCCACCTGATCGACTCCGAACTCAAGCTCGACGAGGACCAGATCTCGGTCCTCGCGGTACTGATGCTGCGCGGCGCCCAGACCCCCGGGGAGCTAAAACAGCGCACCGAGCGCCTCTTCCCCTTCCACGACCTGGCCGCGATCCAGACCACGCTCGACGCCCTGATCTCGCGTGGACTGGCCGAAAGGCTGCCGCGCCGTCCCGGCCAGAAAGAGGAGCGATACCGGCAGCTGGTCGGCGGGACAGAGGCCGATCAGGCCGGGGACGAGCCGGAGGCCGTGCCCGCGGAAGGGGTCCCGGAGGCGGTGATCGCCGCGCAGTCAGCGCCAGAACCGCTGCCGGTCCCGGCCGACAGGCCGGAGACCGAACGCATCGAGAACCTGGAGCGCGAAGTAGCCGAACTTAGAACCGAGCTCGAGAACCTGAAGAAGCAACTGGGAGCCTGACCAGAGAAGCAGGGGGGGGTGGTTCCATTTAGCCCCACCCCTTGGGGTTTTCGGAACCACCCCCTCGTGGGCCGGGGCCTGCTTACCGGTCGCCGATCCGGGTAACCACCGGGAATCGAAGCTGAGAACACCGTAAAAGAGGAACCCGCCGGAGTCGAGCGCGACAACTCGCTCTTTGCCACGCTGAAACGCAGCGTTAGCGAATTCTCCGAGGACAACATGACCGACTGGGCGGCCGCCCTCACCTATTACGGCCTGCTCTCGCTGTTCCCGGCCCTGATCGCGCTGGTCTCGATCATCGGCCTCTTCGCCGATCCGGTCTCGACCACCGAGAAGCTGACTGAAATCGTCTCCAACCTCGGGCCGGACACGGCCGTCGACACCTTCTCCGGCCCGGTGGAGTCGCTGACCTCGAACCGCGGTGCTTCCGGCGTCACCTTCGTCCTCGGCCTCGCCCTGGCCATCTGGTCCGCTTCGGCGTACATCGCAGCCTTCAGCCGAGCCTCCAACGTGATCTACGAAACCCGGGAAGGCAGGCCCTTCTGGAAGCTTCGCCCGGTCCAGCTGGCGGTAACGCTGGCGATGATTCTGATCCTCGCCCTGCTGGCCATCGGACTGGTTATGACCGGCCCGGTCGTCAACGCCGTCGCCGAGCCTTTCGGCATCAGCTCAACCGCCCTCGACATCTGGGGCATCGCCAAGTGGCCGGTGATGATCGGCCTCGTGATGCTCCTGTTCGCCGTCCTCTACTACTCGTCGCCGAACGTGAAGCCAACTGGTTTCAAGTGGATCACCCCGGGCGCTGTGCTCGCGCTGATCATCTGGGTGGTCGCCTCGGCCGCCTTTTCCTTCTACGTCGGCAACTTCGGCTCATACAACGAGACCTACGGAACCCTCGGTGGGTTCGTCGTCCTGCTGATCTGGTTCTGGATTTCGAACCTCGCCGTCCTGCTCGGCCTGGAACTCAACTCCGAGATCGAACGGAACCTTCAGTTCGACGAAGGTGTCCCGGCAGCAGAGAAACAGATTCAGCTCGAGCCGCGATCCCAGCCGGAACCGCGGAACACGGCCTGACCCTCAGGCGAGCGGCACGACGCGCATCGCTTTGGCCAGGGTGAGGCCGAGGACGTGGGTGTCGCCGGCGATCAGGATCGAGATCGGCCCGTCGAACGGCTGGCGTTCCACCAGTTCAAAGTCGTCGCCGACCGCGATGCCGCATTCGGAGAGGTAGGCCAGCATCTCGGGGTTCGAGTCGGATACCCGAACGAAGCTGCCGCGATCGCCAGGTGCCAGCGAGGCGAGATCTTCGGTGGCGGTCTCTTCCATGCTGAGGTCGCGGTCCGGGATCGGGTCGCCGTGGGGATCGAAGGCCGGGTCGCCGAGCTTGACGGAGATCAGCTCGGTCAGGTCCTCCGAGAGGGCGTGTTCGAGCACCTCGGCTTCGTCGTGTACGCGTTCCCACGGCACGTCGAGCACTTCCGCCAGGAAGAGTTCCAGCAGGCGGTGGCGGCGCAGCACGCCGAGGGCGACCCGGGTTCCTTCCGCCGTGAGCCGGACCCCGTGGTAGGGCGCGCGCTCGACCAGGCCGGCTTCGTCGAGCTTCTTGATCATCGCTGAGACCGAGCCTGCCTTGACCCCGAGCTTGTCGGCGAGGTCGTTGGTCGAAGCGGTCTCCGGACCCCAGCCGGTCAGCGAGTAGATCGCCTTGGTGTAGTCCTCGACCGCGGCCGAAGCGATCGCCTGGCCGGCGTCCTTCTTTCCTTCGTCTGTCGGTGACTCGGGCACGGGTTGAGCCTAACCTAAACCCGTCCCGGGCCTTTCATCCGACCCGGTTCATCGGCGGCCTGGATCAGACGGTCGGCAGCCCACTCGATTCCCTCGGCCATCTGGTCGAGGTCGGTGACCAGTTCGGGGTCGGCGCAGAAGCCGAAGCAAAGGCGGTCGCCGACCGAAAGCGCGGCTACCCGAAGCGCGTGGTGCTCGCCGATCTCGACGATCGAGTGGACCGTCCGGACCGGCGCGTCGAGCACCGCGACCGACCGGGCGGGCCCCCTTACGTTGGAGACGTTGAGCGCGAACCGCCGCGGGTTCGCTTCGAACTTCGAATAGAAGTGGCGGAGTCGCGGGGAGGTGTGGCTGATCCGGCGCAGCAGCGAGTCGAGCTCCTCGGCGTCGTGGTCCTGCTTGCGCAGGTCGGTCTCGGCCCGAATCTCCTGGAGGCGCAGCACCGGATCCGGTTCGTTCAGGGGCAGGGGCACCGAGAAGAAGGAGTCGCGGTTGCCACCGTCGTCGTCGCCGTGGTGCATGCTTACCGGCACCCGGCAGCGGATTGCACCCAGGTGCTGCTCGTGGTGGAGCTCCATCCAGTGCCGGATCGCCCCGCCGACGATCGAGAGCACCGAGTCGTTCAGGGTGGCGTTGGCCGCTCGTTTGCCGGCGTCGTGGAGCTGACTCAGCGAGATCGTGGCGAAGGCGATCGAGCGCTCGTGGCCGATCACCCCGTCGAAGGGGGAAGGTCCCGGTTCACGGGAGAACTCCCGTTCGAAGAGCTTGACGAGGTGACGGTGGCGCCGGGCATCGTCGGCCTTCTTTGCGGCGGCGTGGGCCGCGGCCGTGGCGGGCTTTGGTGCGTCCGTTTCCTCCCAGAGCACTTCCCGGGCGAGCCGCATCGCGGTGGTGCCGTCAGCCAGGGCGTGGTGGATACGCCAGATGAGAGCAGTGCCGCCGTCTTCGGTGCCGGCGACGTCGATCCGCCAGAGGGGCCGGTCCCGATCGAGCTTTTCGCTGAAGAGTCCGCCCGCGGCGGCCGAGAGTTCAGCTTCGGACAGTGGTCCGTCGGCCGGGTAGCGAACCAGGTGCCGGTCGAGCTCGAAGCCCTCGTCGTGAACCCAGACGGGCGCGCCGGAGTCCTCACCGAGCTTCCACCTGAGTTCCGGTACCGCAGGAATCTTCTCACCGAACGATTCAAAGAGTCGTCCGAACTCCACCCCCGGGGACCCGAGCCGGATCACCTTGCATGTGTGCCCGACCAGGGTCGGACCCTCAACCTCAAGAATCCGAATGTCCTGTTCTTGGAGTGGGATCGGCTCAGTCATCGCCTTGAGCCTAAGCGTTGGCCGCCGGCCGATCACGATCCAGGCTCGAAGCCGGCCGGCCGGCGGGTGGGCGGGATGCCCGGCTCAGCCGACGTCGAAGGCGCGCAGGCGGAGCGAGTTGCCGACCACGAAGATCGAACTGAGAGCCATTGCGGCGCCGGCGAGAATCGGGTTGAGCAGACCGGTCATCGCGACGGGGATCAGGATCACGTTGTAGAGGAAGGCGAAGAAGAGGTTCTGCTTGATCGTCCTGAGCGTGGCTCGGCTGAGGCGGATGGCGGCGACCGCACCGAGCGGGTCGCCGGAGATCAGGGTCAGGTCGGATGCCTCGATCGCGACGTCCGAACCTGTGCCGATCGAGAGGCCGAGGTCTGCCTGGGCCAGAGCGGGAGAATCGTTGACCCCGTCGCCAACCATCGCGACCACCCGGCCGCGGGCCTGCTGGTCTTTGACCGCGCCGACCTTGTCGGCCGGCAGGACCTCGCTGATCACTTCGTCGATGCCGATTCTCCCGGCCACGGCGCGTGCGGTCGAGTCGTGGTCGCCGGTCAGCAGGATCGGTTCGAGACCGAGTTCCTTGAGTTCTTCGATTGCCCGGGCGCTGGTCGGCCTGACGGTGTCGGCGACGGCGACCACGGCCCTGACCTCGCCGTCCCAGGCGGCGAGCACCGCCGTCTGACCTTCGGCCCTGGCGGCCTCGAGCGCGGAATCGAGCTCGGCGGGGAGCCCGTCCGTCCCGACACCGACGAGACTCGGCTTGCCGACTGCGATCCGGTGGCCTTCAACAGTGCCCTCGACTCCGGAGCCTTCGCGGTTCACGAAGTCGGTCACGGGGGGCAGCTCGCCCACCTCTTCACGGGCGCCGGTCGCGATCGTCTGCGCGATCGGGTGTTCCGAAGCATCCTCGACCGCGCCGACCAGGCGAAGTGCCTCGGCTCGATCGGTGCCGGAAACGAGGGTGATCCCGGCGAGCTCCATGCGCCCGGTGGTAACGGTGCCGGTTTTGTCGAGGAGGACCGTGTCCACCTTGCGGGTCGATTCGAGGACCTGGGGGCCCTTGATCAGGAGCCCGAGCCGGGCGCCACGGCCGGTGCCGACCAGCAAGGCCAGCGGCGTCGCCAGACCGAGGGCGCAGGGGCAGGCGATGATCAGCACCGAGACGGCGGCGCTGATCGCGAACGAGCTGCCGCTGCCTTCGATCAGCCAGAAGGCGAGGGTGGTCACCGCCAGGACGAGCACCACCGGAACGAAGACGGCGGAGATGCGGTCGGCGAGTCGCTGGACGGGTGCCTTGCCGGTCTGCGCCTCTTCGACCAGCCGGGAGATCTGGGCCAGCGCAGTTTCTGAGCCGACCCGGGTTGCTTCGACCACCAGCCGGCCGCTCGCGTTGACACTCGCTCCGACCACCCGGTCGCCTTCGGCCTTCTCGACCGGAATCGATTCGCCGGTGATCAGCGATTCGTCCACGGCGGAGCTGCCCTCGATCACCACGCCGTCGGTCGCGACTTTCTCACCCGGGCGAACCAGAAAGTGATCGCCGGCCGTGAGCTCTGCGACGGGGACCTTGGTCTCGTTTCCGTCACGGAGGATCGATACGTCCTTGGCACCGAGGTCGAGCAGCGCCTTGAGTGCGTCGCCGGCCCGGCGCTTCGCCCGCTCCTCGAAGAAGCGCCCGGCCAGCAGGAACGTGGTTACGATCGCTGCCGTCTCGAAGTAGAGCTGGTCGAGCGAATGCGACTTGCCAGGGACGAGTTCGAAGGTCATCTTCATACCGATTTCCCCCGCGTCGCCGAACAGCAGCGCGTAGAGGCTCCAGAAGAAAGCGGCGAGTGTGCCGATCGAGATAAGCGTGTCCATGGTCGAGGCCCCGTGACGAGCCGCTTTGAGCGCCGAGCGGTGGAACGGCAGGCCGCCCCAGAAGACGACCGGGGTCGCGAGGGCAAGGACCACCCACTGCCAGTACTCGAACTGGAAGGCGGAGTTCATCGAGATCAGGGTCAGCGGCAGCGTCAGGATCGCGCTGACGATGAGACGGTGCTTCAGGGCGTTCGGGCTGGCGACCGAGTGGTGCATGTGGTCGTGCGAGTCGGCCCCTTCGTGTTCGGTCGGGAGGGTAGCCGTGTATCCGGCGGAGTCGACGGCACGCACGAAGTCGTCCGAACCGGCCAGCTCGGGGTCGAAGTTGACCGACGCGGTTTTGGTCGCGAAGTTGACGCTCGCGTCGACGCCGTCGAGGGCGTTCAGTTTCTTCTCGACCTTGCTTACGCAGGACGCGCAGTTGATGTCATCGACCGCGATGGCGATGTGCTGACTATTCTCGGTTACCGTATCCATACGACCACGTTAGCATACCCCAGGGGGGGTATACAAACGGGCGAAAGAACCAGATGGAACGCGGCGGAAGGGGAGCACACTCAGATCAACACGAGGTGGTTCCAAATAACCCCAAGGGGTGGGGCTAAATGGAACCACCCGGACTGATCGGATCGGGGCTTCACGAGGTGGTTCCAAATAACCCCGAGGGGTGGGGCTATTTGGAACCACCTCTGATGGGCCTTCTTTCTGTTGCCGAACCGGCCGTTTTCCGTCTGCGCTTGGTGATCTTTGTGACCCACTTGTGAGTTCCGGGGTGTGATGGTCGACCTGTGGTTGAAATTCTAAAATGGGAACAGTTGACATCTGACCTGAACGAACGTGCCGGTCTGCTGCGGATCGAGCCCTCTGCCTCCCCCGAAATGTCGATTCTTGAAGTCGCAAGGCGCCAGTACGGGGTCATTTCCAGGGAGCAACTCGAGTATCTCGGTGTTTCCACCTCGGCGGTCGACCGTTGGACCCTCGATTGCAGGCTGGTTCCGATCCACAGTGGCGTATACGCGGTTGGCCACGACGTCCTGATGCCGCGTGGGCGCTGGCTCGCCGGCGTGCTCACCGCGCGTGGACGGGCGACGCTTTCTCATTGGTCCGCCGGTGGACTTTGGGGGACCTTCGATCCGGGAAAGCGACTAGTCGAGATCACGAGAGGTTCTGGACCCGGCAGGTCGTGGCCGGGCCGGAGCAGCAACGGGCGAACGGGAGATCGACGCCTCGTAGTTCACCGAACTCGCATGATCAACCAGCTGGACTTCACCGTGAAGGACGGGATACCTGTCACCAGCCTCGCTCGAACCTATCTCGACATAGCCGGCTCGGCGAACGAGAGCCAGCTCGAATCTGGAATCGCTGAAGGCGAACGACTGGGAATCATCGATTTTCGCGCCCTGGCTGATGTTCTGGAGCGAGCCAACGGACGAAAGGGCGCGACCAGGTTGCGGCGGGTACTAGAGCGGTGGAATCCCGAGTTCGCCGAAACCAATCCTGGCCTCGAGGAACTCTTTTTCAACCTGTGCCGAGACCATGGTCTGCCTGCACCCACCTGCAACGCGTTGGTGGAAGGACTCGAAGTCGATTGTCTGTGGAAGGCTCAGCGTCTGGTGGTCGAGCTCGACAGCATCCGTCATCACGGAAACCGGCCCGCTTTGAGCAGGGACTATGGCCGGGACATGAGACTCCGCGCGGCGGGTTACGAAGTTCACCGCTACACCCACGAAATGACCACCAGGCGTGGCGGTGAGGTTGCCGAAAGCATCAAGTCGGCCCTCTCACGCAGAACTCCACGAGGTGGTTCCAAATAACCCCAGGGGGTGGGGCTAAATGGAACCACCCGGACTGATCGGATCGGGGTTCCACGAGGTGGTTCCAAATAACCCCAGGGGGTGGGGCTAAATGGAACCACCACATCTCTTCTTGGGGTTGGTTCGTTTCATCGGCGCGGGGTTCTGGGGTTCCATGTTTCATACTCCTGACATGGCCACGACTGTTCCGCGATCCGAACCGACCTCGCCCGTTCAGGCCCTGCTTGAACGACTTCACGATCGCCACGCCGGGACCACCGCCGGCGAAGTCGCGTCCTACATTCCCGAGCTCGCCGCCGCCAGTCCCGAGTGGTTCGGGATCACCCTGGTCACCGCCGACGGAACGATCTACGAGGTCGGTGACACCCGTCACGAGTTCACCATCCAGTCGATCTCGAAGCCCCTTACCTACGCGCTGGCACTCGAAGCGATGGGCGAGGAGGACGTGCGCCGGCACGTCGACGTCGAACCGAGCGGCGAGGCCTTCAACTCGATCACCCTCCAGCCGGGCACGAATATTCCGCTCAACCCGATGGTCAACGCCGGCGCAATCGCCACGACCTCGCTGATCAAGCCGCTCGGGTTCAACCGGCCGATCGACCGCATTCTCAACGAGTACTCGGCCTTCGCCGGGCGCGACCTCGACGTCGACGAGGCGGTTTACCGCTCCGAGAACCAGACCGGCCACCGTAATCGCGCGATCGCCTACCTCCTGAAGAACGCCAACCTGCTCGACGACGCAGTCGAGGACATCGTCGAGACCTACTTCCGGCAATGCTCGACCCTGGTCGATTGCCGTGACCTCGCGGTGATCGCCGCGACCCTCGCCTCGACCGGCGTCAACCCGGTCAGCGGGGAGCGGGTGCTGCGTGAAGAGACGGTTCGCAACGTCCTGAGCGTCATGGCCAGCTGCGGCATGTACGACGCCGCCGGCGACTGGCTCTACACGGTCGGCCTGCCGGCCAAGTCCGGCGTGGCCGGCGGCATCATCGCCGTGCTTCCGGGTCAGCTCGGCATCGCGGTCTACTCGCCGCCGCTGGACGTCCACGGCAATAGCGTCCGCGGGGTCAAGGTCTGCGAAGACCTCTCGGAGGAACTCCACCTCCACGTGATGAGTCCGCAGCGCCGGCCGGCACCTCCGGTCCGCTCCACCCACACCTGCGCCACCACTCACTCGAAGCACCTGCGGCCGGCCGAGGAGCAGGCGATCCTCGTCGAGCACGGTTCCGAGGTGCGGGTGATCGAGCTTCAGGGCCAGATCCTGTTCGCGGCCGGCGAACTGATCACCAACGCCGTGCTCGAAAACTCCGAAGGGGTCGAGTACGCGATCCTCGATTTCGCCGCGGTCCGCGAGATCGACCCGGTCGTCATCCCGATCCTGGGTCACCTGGTCGAAGCTTTCGGCGAGGACGGCCGCGAACTCGTCTTCGCTGACGTCGAGCAGCACCCGACGTTCAAGTCGCAGCTCGAGATGCTTCGGGACGGCACCGAACTACCACCGGTTCGCACCTTCCCCGATCTCGATCTCGCGCTCGAATGGTCCGAGGACCGGCTGATCAGCCACTGGGGCGACGGGAACGTGAAGGAGGAGATCGCGATCGCCGACCACGCCGCGGTCGCTGGCCTGACCCCGGACGAGATCGCGAAACTCACGGCACTGTTCGAACGCCGGGTCTACCCCGCCGGATCCAGGATCTACGAACAGGTGGGTCACGTCGAAGAGATGCTCTTCGTGGTGAAAGGCAACATCAACGTGTTCATGGTGGGTGGCGATGGCAAGCGGCACCGGGTCGCGACATTCTCCTCGGGCATGACGATCGGCGAGGTGGCCATGCTGAGCGAACGGAAGCGCCTCGGCTATTCCGACGCGGCCGACGAAGTCATCGCCTTCGCACTTACCCGGACCGACCTCGAGGAGCTCAGGGCCGAAGATCCGGCGCTGGTCTGCACCCTGCTCGAGAACATGATGAAGCTGATCGCGCTGCGGGTTGGTGCGCTCAGCCGGGAAATGGTTAGGTAGATGGAGCCCAAGGTCACGGTCCTGACCCTCGGGGTGCGCGACCTCGGGATCTCGCGGCGCTTCTACGTCGACGGCCTCGGCTGGACACCGACCGCTGAAGTCAAGGACGAAGTCATCTTCATCCAGGTCGCGGGCGGTCAGCTGCTCGCGCTCTGGAGCGTCTACGAACTCGCCCGGGAGGCCGGAAGCGTCGGCCACTCCTCCAAGGCCCCGCCGTTCGCCCTCGGCCACAACGTCGACTCGCCAGAGGAGGTCGCCGAGGTGATCGACCAGGCGGTCCAGGCCGGCGGAACCCTGATCCGGAACGCCGGCGCGACCCCATGGGGTGGCACCAACGGCTATTTCGCCGATCCCGACGGCTTCCGCTGGGAGGTCGCACACAACTCGGGGTTCCGGGTCACCGCCGACGGCACCGTCCACCTCGGCGAGACCACGCCCTAGCTACTCGAGTTCGCCCGACTCGATCAGGCGCTTCTCGAGGGCGTCGAGCACCTGGACCTGTCCTTTGATCACCCGCTCGCTCGCCGTCGGAACGTCGCACCACTCGGCGTAATCGACCTCCGGGATCTCGATCTCCTTGCCCGAGCCCGGCGGCCACTCGAGCTTGAAGGTGATGCTGACCAGCTTTTCCGGATCGAGTTCACCTTCGCTCGCCCAGATGATTATGCGCTTCCGCTTCGACTGATCGAACTCGCCGAGGTTGATCAACTCCGACTCCGGCGGCTCCATGCCGGTCTCTTCGCGGAACTCGCGCATCGCCGCCTCGAGCGGCTTCTCGCCGGGGTCGATCTCGCCTTTGGGGATCGACCAGGCGCGTTTGTCCTTCTTCGCCCAGATCGGGCCGCCCATGTGAGCGATGAACAGCTCGAGGTGCCGGTCACGGATGCGAAAAACGAGTAGGCCGGCGCTGGTCTTCATCTTTGAACGGTAACCCGTGGCGGGTCTGACTCAAACGTTGAAGCGGAAATCGACCACGTCGCCGTCGGCCATCAAATATTCCTTGCCTTCCATCCGGACCCTGCCGGCGGCTTTCGCCTCGGCCATCGATCCGTACTCGATCAGCTCGTCGAAAGAGATGATCTCGGCCTTGATGAAGCCGCGCTGAAAGTCGGTGTGGATCACGCCGGCGGCCTCGGGTGCTGTCGCGCCCTTGTCGATCGTCCAGGCGCGCGTTTCCTTGGGGCCGGCCGTGAGGTAGGTCTGGAGGCCGAGGGTCTCGAAGCCGACCCGGGCCAGCACGTCGAGCCCGGGTTCCTCGACCCCGATGTCGGCCAGCATCTCGCGGGCTTCGTCTTCGTCGTCGAGTTCGACCAGTTCCGCCTCGAACTTGGCGTCTAGGAAGATCGCCTCGGCCGGGGCGACCAGTTCTCGCAGCTCGGACTTGAGCGACTCGTCGGCGAGCTCGTCGGCGTCGCAGTTGAAGACGTAAAGCAGTCGTTTGGCGGTCATCAGGTGAAGGTCGAAAAGCGGGGCGGGGTCGAGTCCGGCCTGGAAGACGCCTTTGCCCGACTCGAGCACAGACTGGGCTTCCTTCGCAGCCTCCACCTGCGGCAGCAGGTCCTTGTCGCGTTTCGAATCCTTCTCGAGACGAGGCAGTGCGTTCTCGATCGTCTGGAGATCGGCCAGGATCAGCTCGGTCGAGATCGTCTCGATGTCGTTCTTCGGCGAGACCTCGCCGTCGACGTGGGTGATGTCTTCGTCACGGAAGACCCGGGTCACCTGGCAGATCGCGTCCGACTCACGAATGTTCGAGAGGAACTTGTTGCCCATTCCTTCGCCTTCCGAGGCACCCTTGACGATTCCGGCGATATCGACGAACTGAACCGTCGCCGGCAGGATCTTCTCCGAGTCGTAGATCTTCGACAGCTCGGCCAGGCGCGAGTCGGGAACGCCGACCACGCCCACGTTCGGCTCGATCGTCGCAAAGGGGTAGTTCGCCGCCAGAACGTCATTCTTGGTCAGGGCGTTGAACAGGGTCGACTTCCCGGCGTTGGGAAGCCCCACGATTCCAATAGAGAGGGCCATCAATACACAGGGTACGGACCGGGGGAGAAACCCGTTCGCTCAGCCCTTTGCTTTAGACCAGCAGAATTGGTGGTAGAAAAGGAGCAAAAGTGGTAGAACCAGGGTATGAGCTTGAACATCAAGAACCCCGAGGCGCATGATTTGGCCAAGGAACTCGCAAAACTGACGGGCGAGTCGATGTCCACAGCCGTAACCGAGGCGATTCGCGAACGCCGGGATCGCCTCGCCGGAAAGAGCGACGAGGAGAGACTGGAAAGAGTGATGTCCATCAGCCGTGACTTTGCTGCCAGGCTGAAGGTGAAGGGCGTGGACCTTCCCGACCACGGGGACCTGCTCTACGGCGAAGACGGGCTCCCGAAGTGATCGTGGATACATCGGCTGTCGTGGCGATCGTGAAAAACGAACTCGAGTCAGAGATTCTCGCCAATCTGCTCGTCAAAGACGGCAGTCCTCGAATGTCGGCCGCGTCCTATGTGGAAGCGGGGGTCGTAGTCGACAGCGACAAGGACCCGCTCTCAAGCCGGCAGTTGGACCAGATACTTGATGAACTGAAGGTGAGCATCGAACCGGTAACGGTTGAACAGGCAATCGCGGCGCGTCAGGCATATCGGGACTTCGGAAAAGGGAGCGGGCACCCGGCCCAACTCAACTTTGGCGACTGTTTCTCGTATGCGTTGGCGAGTGAGGCACGCGAACCTCTGCTTTTTACAGGCGACGACTTCATCCACACGGACATTCAGCCGGCGATCTAGCCGACTGATACGCCGCGCGTCTCAGCCCTTCTGCTTCTTCTTCGCCTTCCTCGGCTTTCGGCTTTAGCGCCGGACCACCCGGAACGGGCGGTACACCTTGTTCGAAGCACCGGCCGAGTTGTAAGCGATGATTTTCATCCGGTACTTGCCCGGCTTCAGCTTCCTTTTGCCGATGCGTCCGCTGAAGTACACCTTCTGCGCCCCGGCCTTGAGATCCTTGCGCTTCAGCTTGCCGCTGCCCACGAACCGGCCGCACTTTTTCCGCTTCCGGTTCTTCTTGGTCACCTTGCGGCACTTACCCTTGACCTTTCGGCCGGCGACCTTCCTCTCGATCTTGATGGTGACCGACGAGTTGACGCTGACCGTGAACTTGAGCCGGGTGCCCTTCGGCGACTTCTTCCGCTTCCTCTTCTTGCTCTTCGCGACCTTGGCGGTCGGCTTCTTCGCCACCGCGAACTTCTTCTTGGTCAGCTTGACCTTGCTCAGCTTCGGCTTCGGGGTGACCGGCGGCTCGATCACCACTGGAGGATCCTGACCCGGATCCGAGCAGGTGCCCGAGACCACGTTCACGTAGGCCCCGTAGAGGTCGCTCAGATTACCGCTGGCCTGGTTGAAGCCGGTCGCGTTGAAAGCGAGGCACTGGCCGTTGTCGCTGATCGAAGGAGCGGAGGCCCCCTGGTCGTTGTTCAGCTGACCGAAGGCGGGGGGTCCGGAGATTGCGCCGGTCGCCGATTGACGGGCGAACACGGCCCCACGATTTGCGCCGCCCAGCCCCGGCGTGAGATTGGTCGAGCTGGAATCGAACGCAATCACTGATCCGTCGCCGTTGATCGACGGGGAGCTGGAGCCCTCTTCGGACGCCAATCCGCCGGGCGCCCGGCTGACCAGCGCGTTGGCACCGGTCGCGAGCACCCTCGACACGACCTGGTCCCTGAAGGCGGGCCAGGCCCCGGCCTCGGGGGCGATCGCCTGGTCCTCGGTCTCGAAGGCGACGACCTTGCCGTCGGCACTGATCGCTGGCGAGGTCTTGGACCCGGGGGTCGTCGCCCCGGCAAGGCCTCCGAGTCGGGAGACCAGCGTGGTCGTATTTCCGGCCAGGTCCCTGACGTAGATGTCGCGGTTGGTCAACGCGTCAGCCGGATCGAGGTTGGTCGCCCGGCTTTCGAAGACGACCGTCTGGCCGTCGCCGTCGATGCGCGCTCCGCCGGAGTCGCCGTCTCCCGCAACTCCGGGATCTGCACTGACATCCCGTGACACCAGAATCGTCTTGTTCGAAGCGAAGTCCCGGACGTACACCTGCTCCTTCCCGCCGACAACGCCGAGGTTCGTCGACTCGGTCGAGAACACGATCCGCTTGCCATCGCCGCTGATCATCGCTTCGGCCGATTCCTCGTCGGCGGGTGCGCCGGCGGGGCCGTCGGCCCTCGAGGCGAGCGTCGTCGTGTCGTCAGAGAAGTCGCGCATGTAAACGTCGGTCTTGTCGTCGACGTCATCAGGTGTCAGCGGCGAGTAGGACTCGAACCCGACCCGGGTGCCGTCGGCGCTGATCGAAGCCCCTTCGGCCCCGGCCACGGACACTGCCCCGGCGCCCGTCGCTCTCGAGGCGAGTTCGATTTCGCCGGTGCTGAGGTCGCGCCTGTAGGCCTGTGGTCGGAGGCTGTCTCCGGGAAGACGGTTCGACGCGGCGACGAAGGCCACATAGCGACCGTCAGCACTGATCGTGCGGGTACCCGACTCGGTCGCATAAACGTAGGCCGCGCCCGGCAGCAGGACAGGGGCGTTACCCGGCTGCCTCGATGTGAACTCGGCGGGGCCGCCGGCCGCGGGACGGGTGAAGATCCCGTTGGCAGCGGCGTCGCTGTCCGGGGTGAAGCCCCCCGCCTCCGACCAGGCGACCCGGCTGCCGTCACCCGAGATGTCGGCCGCGATTGCGTATTCGTTGTCGTTCGAGCGCAGTGTGGTGGTGTTGTCTTCGAAGTCCCGTACGTACGCGCCGTAATAGTCGCTGGGACCGCCGAGGTTGGTCGCGTCGGTCGAGAAAAAGACCTTGAAGCCGTCGTCGCTGATCGACGGGCCGTGGGCGCGGCTGTCGGCGTTGGCCCCCAAGGCGCCGGTCGCCCGGCTGACCAGGACCGAGTTGGTGGCGCCGGTGCCGCCGAGGTAGACGCTGGAAGCGGGATCCGCGTCGCCCGCAGCGATGTCCGTCGCATGGCTAACGTAGGCGATCAAGACGGTGGCAGCGACGCCTGGTGAGCCGGCGATGACGGGGTCGACGCTCTCGCCGATGCCACTTGTGTTCGCGACGCCGGCCTTGTGGCTGACCAGATAGTTGGTTCCGCCGTTCATGTCCCTCGCGTATACGTCCGGCGAGTTGCCGTTGTTGTTGGCGAAGCCGGCGATCAGGTCGGTCGCGGCGGAGGCGAAGGTGACCCAGCGGCCGTCGCCGCTGATCGACGGGGAGTCTGAGCTCTCGTCGCCGGCGTCGGGCGAGAGGTGCTTTCGGGAAACCAGGTCGACGACGCCGCTGAGCAGGTTCCGGCGATAGACGTCGTTGAAGGCGTTGAGGTCATTGGCCGGGAGCAGTTTCTGGTCCGTGTTGAAGACCACGTACAGACCATTGGCCGAAAGGTCGAACTGGAAGAGGTCGTTCGTGGTGCCCGGGGTGGCGAGGGTGGTCACCTTGGTGGTCAGGTCACGCACGTAAACGTCGATCCTTTCGTCGACGTCGGCCGGATCGAGGGCGGCGCCGGTGACGAAGGCGACCAGGTTGCCGTCACCGCTTATCCGTGGCTGGTACGAGTGGGCGGCGGGAGCAGCGCCTCCGGCGCCGGTAGCCCGGCTGACCAGCTCGACTTCACCGGTCTGGCGGTCTTTGCGAAAAACGTTGACGTAGTCCGGATTCGCGTCGGCCGACATCGAATTAACGGCTGAGGGGAAGGCCAGGTAACGGCCGTTCGAACTGAGGCTCGAGCGGTCGACGCCACTTCCGTTGGTACCGCTTTCACCGCCGGGCAGGGCCCCCTCGGGCAGGTCGATGTAGCTGGTGCTGAAGGTGGAACCGGGCCCGACCGCGAGCGAGGCGGAAGCGCCGCTGGCGCCCGCGAGGCCCAGAGCAAGCACGGCTACGATCGACAACAGAAAACGCCTACTAGTCGCTACCGGCAATCCGTTCATCCCTGTCCCCCAGTTCCCTGCGGCTCGAAGCCGCATCGATTTCAATTATCCGATGCTATCCAGAACCCAGTCCGGTTTCAAAAGTTTCAGTGTGGCAATGGCGCTAGTATGTAGACACGATGGCTACAGACACCACCACAATCAGGGTGCCACGCGAAACTCGCGATCTCCTGGCCGGACAGGCCAAGGCCCGCGGCGTGTCACTTTCGGCGATGCTGACCAGGCTGGCTGAGCGGGAAACCCGCGACGCGACCTTCAGGGCCGAACGCGAAGCGAGCATGGCCGATCTGAAGCGTCCGGAAAGCGCCGAAGAAGCCGCCGACTGGGAAGCGACCACCGGCGATGGACTCGACTGAGCCGTCGCGATCGGAGATCTGGCTGGTCTCGCTCGGTGCGTCGCGCCCGGGCGAACCGGGAAAGACTCGGCCGGCAGTGATCGTCTCGGTGGACGCTTTGCTCACCGGAGCAGACGAGGAGCTGGTGGTCGTGATCCCGTTGTCGAGCTCGGCGGGCGTGACCCCGCTGCGCCCGGTCGTTACGCCCGGAGACGGGGTCGACCAGACGAGCGTCGCGGTGTGCCGCGCGGTCAGGGCGGTGGCGCGGCGCCGCCTGATTCGGAGGATCGGCACGGTGCCAAGGGAGACGATGGCGGAGGTCGAGCACAGTCTCGGCCTGATCCTGGGCATCGAACCAGCCGGTGCGTCATAGTCGGGTCCATGTCTGAGGAGACGGGTTTCTGTGATCTGACCGGCCGGACTGCCCTGGTCACCGGCTGTGGCAGTGAGTTGGGGATCGGATTTGCCGCGGCCCACCTGCTCGGCCGGCAGGGTGCGCGCGTGGCCGTGACCGCGACCAGCGACCGCATAAACGACCGGCGCGACGAGCTCGCGGCCGAAGAGATCGAGGCCAGCGCTCACGTTGCCGACCTGACCGCGCCGGGCGAGGCCGGACGGGTGGTCGGTGAGGTCGTGGAAGCCCACGGGGCGATCGACATCCTGGTCAACAACGCCGGCATGAGCCAGGTCGGCACCGAGGACCTCGGCCGCCGTTTCGACGAGCTCGGTGAAGAGGAGTGGCGGGCCGGGATCGAGCAAAACCTTCACCTCGCTGCCGCGGTCACCCGGGCCGCGCTGCCGGAGATCAAGCGGTCCGGGCGCGGCCGCATCGTCTTCATCACCTCGGTCACCGGGCCGGTGGTCAGCAATCCGGGCAACCCGGCCTACAGCGCCTCGAAGGCGGGGCTCGACGGGCTGATGCGGGCGCTGGCGATCGAGCTCGGACCGGGCGGCACCACGGTGAACTCGGTCAACCCCGGCTGGATCGAGACCGGCAGCGCGACCCCGGACGAAGTCGAAGCCGGACGCCACACTCCTGTCGGCCGGCCGGGGACCCCGGACGAGGTCGCCGCGGCGGTACTGATGCTGGCCGCCCCCGAAGCGTCGTACATAACCGGCCAGACTTTGATCGTCGACGGCGGCAACGTGATTCAGGAGAACAAGGGACCCGGCGCGTAGTCGACGCCGCGCGGTCCTCGGTTAAGTTGGAGGCATGTCAGTCGAGCCGACTCCGATCGACGCCGACCTCGCGGCCTACGTAAAGGCCCACGCGAGTGGTCGCGACGAGGCCCTGAAGCAGGTCGAGGAGCAGACCGCGGCGATGGGGTCGATCGTGATGATGCAGACGGCACCGGAGCAGGCCGCGTTCCTGGAGATGCTGCTGCGGATGGTCGACGCCCGGCTGGCGATCGCGGTGTGGACGTTCACCGGTTAAGGAGCGATCCGCATCGCGCGGGGACTCGGGTCCGGCGGCCGGCTGATCTGTTTCGAACTCGAGCAGGAAAGGGCTGGCATCGCCAGGGCAAACCTGGACCAGGCGGGGGTGGGCGAGCGGGCCGAGATCGTGGTCGGACCGGCGATCGAGGGCATCCGCGCCCTGCCGGACGCCGCGATCGACTTCGTTTACCTCGACGCCGACAAGACCGGTTACCCCGATTACTACGAAGAACTGGTCCCGCGCCTTTCACCGGGAGGCCTCCTCGCGATCGACAACGTCCTCATGGGCGGGCGCATCCTCGATTCCGATCCCGACGAAGGAACCCGGGCCGTCCAGGGCCTGAACGACCGCATCATGGAAGACGAGCGGGTCGATTCGGTGATGCTCGGAATGGCCGACGGTCTGACGCTGGTCCGCCGCAAATAGCCTGAAAGATCGCTTCCATTCAAGGTATTCGCGGTTCCCCCTCGTAGATGGTGAGTACCACTTTTTGAAGTGATTCGTTCCAGCTAGCCGTGGACCGCGGAGCAGGGTCAGATGTACAGAGATCGTGAAGAAGATGTCGACGAGACCGAAGAAATCTCGTTCGAAGACACACAGGAATACAACGTTGCCGCCGAGGCGGAAACGCGTGAGGTGCGACGCGGTGACCTCGAGGACGACGAGTACGACCAGGAGCCCGAATTCGAGGACGACGAGCCCGAGTTCGAGGACGAGGAAGACGACGACGACTTCGTCGAGGAGGACGATCTCGACGGGCCTTTCGATGATGAAGACGACATCGTCGACCTCGAGACCGAAGAAGCCGAGTTGCCCGGCGAAGAACCGGAGCCGGAGGAGTCGGTCTCCGGTCACCTCAAGGCGGCGGGTGCGGCGGCGTTCGCGCGGGCCCGGAAGGTCAGACCCCCGAAGGTTCCGAAGCCGAACCTGCCGAAGCCCGAGGGCGCGTCGGTCATTGGTGTAGTCGCGATCGCCGTTGTCGCCCTGGTGGTTGGCGCTGGCGCGTTCTTCCTCGGCAAGGGCACCGGGGACGACGTCGACACGGCCAGGCTGGAAGGTGCCGCGGCCGGAAGGCAGGCCGGTGCGATCGAAGGTGCGACCAAGGGTTACACGGCCGGGTTCCAGAAAGGCCGTGATGCGGGGTTCGACAAGGCGTACATCCCCGCGTACAAACTGAACTACAAACGCGCCTTCGAGCAGGCCGGACTGGACGCGCCGACCGACGACGAGATCGACGTCCCCGAACCATGAACTGGCAGTGGTCCCGGACGTGGCTTATAAGTGGTGTGCTGGCGGTGGCCCTCGCCGCCACGGCCGGTTTCGCGATCGGCTCTAATACCGCGACCGACAGCAGCGACGCCGAGACCGCCCGCGGCGACGCCTACGAGCTTGCGTACGACGAAACGATCGAGATGGTCGAGGCGGTCGCGGAGAAGCGGGGCTTGAAGTCGGGCCGGTTGCGTGGCCGAAAGGCAGGGGTGAAGATCGGCGAACGCGAGGGTTTCGACATCGGTGGGGGGACTGCCGGCATCGAGGGCGCGAAGGACGACGCCGAAGCGGCCGCGGCGGCGCAGGCGGCGGCCGAGTCCGCGATCGCCGACCGGCAGGTCAACTGCGGGGCGATCCCCGAGGCGCCGGAGATCTGCCCGACCAGCACCGAGCTTGCCGAGTATCAGGCCGCGGCCGCGGCGGCGACTTCCAACCCGCGCAACGGAGGACCGAACGATGACCGGTGAAGAGCGGATCCGCCAGACGAAGAACATCCTGGTCGTCGCGGGGATAGCGACGATCCTGATCGCGGCGGTGCTCGGCCTGACCCTGGGCAAAGGTCAAGCGTCAGACGAAGCCGATCCGGCCCTGTCGATGAAGGAACTCATCGAAAGGGCACACGACAAGACCCTGACCGAGGTACGGGAAGACACCGCCAAATCAGGTTTCAAAGCCGGCCGAAAGTCCGGCGCCCGGCAGGGAGGCAGGGCGGGCCGAAGGGCGGGCGAATCCGACGGAGCCATAGCGGCACAGCTCAAGATCACCAGCGTCGCCGAATCGGCGGCCGCCAACGCCCAGGCCGAACTCGACTCAATCTCTGCTCCTCCGCCCCCACCGGCGGTGACTTCTTCGCCGCAAGATTCAGATTCTGGACGCTAGGCTTAGGCCACGGAATGAGCGGGATGTCAGATGCCAGGCTGGCTGGCGACCTTCAATCACGGCATATGATGGACCGGACGGAGCCACTATGTTACGTTGTAACGCAGTAACTAATCTGCAAGTTTGGGAAGGGATCCCAAAAACAAGAAGGAAATCCAATGGCCTCGGTTCGAGTCTCCGACGACATGCATCAGGAAACCAGGCGGGTTGCCGCGCTGCGGGGCGATACACCCGGAGCCTTGCTCGCCGAAGCGTGGAAGGAATACATGCTCAATCACAAAGAAGAATTCGCCGCCGAGCTCGAGCAGGCGGCACGGATCGTTCGCAATGGCACTCAGCAGGATCTGGTCGATTTCGCGAATCGAAATAATCGCGAAAAGGCCGAGCGGGCTGCCGCGCGAATTCGATCCAAGGGATAGCTCGACTACAGGGGCCAAACCCTCGAGTCAGTAGGCGAATGGCAACCGAGGCAGCCAATAGGCTGCCTCTCCGTGTTTCCAACTGGACTCGTAGGCAAGAATCACTTCGGTGCTCGCATCTGCGAGGGCTGGGAGCTGCGGGTGACGGCTCGGTGTCTGGCCGAAGATCTGGGCAAACAAGCAGATTCGAATTTCGAGGATCTACTCGGAATCGACATCGTCAAAGCCCTGGTGAAGGATCGGTCAGACAAGACGACCGATCGAAACCAGATTAATCCGCTGACCTGCGGAGTTCCCGTTTGGGTGCTGTCGCGAGGGCATGATCACCGTGGAGCTACATTCTTCGATGAAGAAGAGAGGGTCGTGTGGCTGCTCGCGTCAGGACATCACCGATCCGGCGCTGACACCGATGCGTTCCGCCACTTTAAGGCCTTGGACGCCGCACAGAACCTCTTGCCGGCCGCCGGAGATTACGAGCGGATGTTCGATGAGCGGGGAATGCGATTCGTAGACGCATTGGTCATTGAAGCCCCCTTGATTCTCAAAGAGGCCAGGGAATCGAAGGAGGAACTAAAGGTGCTCCTCGGCGGAGATTTCGGAGCACGGGTGGCGATCGAAATCGAAGACCCCGTGGAAGCAACGACGTTGGGACTCATGGCCGAATATCTCGATTGGGACCACGTCACGATAGTTTTGAGCGCGTTTCATGCTGAAGGCACCTGGGAAACGGTTGAACGGATGCCTTCGCGCGAACTTCAAGAGGGCGAAGTTGCGTTTATCCACGTTCACGAAACAGGCGATTGATGCCGCCCCGCAGATTCCATCTCAGGAACATTGTGGCCATGAGGAGGGGCCTGGTTCAGCACAACTCCCGTTGCCCGATTCCGGCCGACGCGATCCTGTTGAACCCGACCGACCACCGTCTCTTGGGTCACGACTTCCTTTGGAGCGTTCCAGTTGTTTCTGATGAGAGCGTCACGGTCAAGCGATTCAAAATCTTGTGCCAGGGATCCGCCGAAGGAGTTGAAGAAGCCCTTCAGGACTGGACCGAGCCCTCCATGGATATCTGATCGCTTCACATTTCTCGAGGCAACGATTTGAAGTTGAGTCTGGTTCCGTGGTCTGGATCTCCAGATCATCGGACCATGATCAGGGACGGGTATATCGAAGGCATAATGACCCAAGGGGACAACCCTGACTGGGCCCCGCTCGTAGCCGTGATCGGCGAGATTCTTCCCGGCTGGTTCATGTGGATGTTTGAAGTGGAGCTCATCGACGGGCGGATCCTCAACGCTTACAAGCACCGGATGACTCGGCAGTACATCCACCTGAGCCGAATCGGAGCCGCTTTCGACTATCGACACCCCGACTATTACCTTCAGGTCGACTTGGCGATGTCCATCAACCGGGCGTTCAACGCCAGGGAGAGGGCCGAGCTTCCGGCGGATCAACTCAAGGACCTGGACAAAGCATTACGAGTTGCCGGAGAGTATCCATGGAGTAGCTATAATGATCCAGCCTAATGTAGCTACAAAGGAGACTCA
>JBBSKC010000018.1:0-32455 GCA_038256675.1 Solirubrobacterales bacterium
AGGGTCGACGTGAGAGAGGTCGACCAGCCCCCGGACCCGGTCCCGGCCCGGAAAGCCGGCCTCGAACAGGACGACGAAGAAGAGATGACCGCAGCTGAACTACTGAGCCCGTACGTCGAAAACCGGATCCTTGACGTTGAAGCCTGGACGCACGACGCCCTGATCCTGAGCCTCCCAAATCAGATCGTCTGCCGGGAGGACTGCGAGGGACTGTGTCCCTATTGCGGAGAAACCCTGAACGAAGCCGATCCGGAAGACCACGACCACGGCCAGAACCTCGATCCAAGGTGGTCAAAGCTCCGGCAGATCTAGGGGTGGTCCAAGGCGGGCCGGTTATCGGTCTGCCGCTAGAGCGGGCAAAACCGAACCAGGAGAACCAGCTCCTGGTTTTTGCCCTCTCGAAGTCGTCACAGCTCTTGAACAAGGCGCCGAATTTCCCAACTGGGAAATTCGGCGTTTGCTGCAGTGGAGCGCCTGCCCGTGAGCGGTCGGCCCTAAGGCGCGTCGAGATACGGAAAGTTCGCGATTATCGCCCACTTCTCGTATCTCGGCGCCGCTTTTGAGCGGGACCAGGCGAGGTGGCAATGATTTTCAGTGATAGTTCATGAAAATCATTGCCACCTCGCCGAGGGGCCTTCGAGACTCGGCTTTTCCGGTTCTCCTCCTAAGAGTGGTGCACGAGGCGCTCCCAGGTACGGCTGTTCGAGACTTCGAGCAAGTGGTGCACGGGGATCTCCTGCGAACGGTTGTCAAGGAGTAAAGCCCCGAATGTGTCCGCGATAGTACCCCCGTACGTGAGCTGACCATTCGCCGCGTCGACGAAGCCAGGCGCCTCGCAGGTGATTCCCGGGTGCCGCTTGCCTTTCATCTCATATACACTCCCCCGTCGCTATGGCCGTACCCAAGAAACGAACTTCCAGGACTCGCCGTGACAAGCGTCGTGCCACCCATAAAGCCGCCAAGGTCCGGGTGAATCACTGCGTGAAATGTCACTCGCCGCGGCTTCCCCACCGGATCTGCCCCAATTGCGGGGATTATGCCGGTCGTGAAGTTGTCGCCCAGCGGACCCCCGCCGTCGGCGGAGCCGCTCCCACAGGCGAGTAGTTGCCTCGCAGCACCACGGTCTCGCTTGACGGTTTCGGAGTCGAGAGCGGTTTCGACGCGCTCGAAGCCGGGGTTCGCGCCGCTGCCGCCGACGGATTGAGAATCCGTGTTTTCGGACCGCGGCTGAAGATCGACCTCGACGACTGCGAAGGCGCTGAGGTGATCGACACCGAGGACGTGATCCTCAACGACGAAGACCCGGTGCCTGCGGTGCGCAGCCGCCCCGATGCTTCGATCGTGCGGGCGGTCGCCGACGTGAAGGCTGGCAATTCCGATGCGGTGGTCAGCCTTGGCTCGACCGGCGCCACGATGGCCGCCGCCACTTTCGGCCTGAAACGCTCCCGGGGTGTGAAGCGGCCGGCGCTCGCCGGTCAGGTGCCGCTGCCCGGCAAGACCGTGCTCTTCCTCGACATCGGCGCCAACCTGGACGTACGGGCCCAGCACCTGGTCCAGTTCGCCTACCTCGGCGCATCGTTTTCCCGGGCCGTGCTCGGAGTCGAGTCGCCCTCCGTCGGCCTGCTCTCGGTCGGTGAAGAGGCCGCCAAGGGCAAGGAGGAGGTGGTCGAGGCGAACTTGGCACTGAGCGGATCGGAAGAAATCAACTTCATCGGCAACGTCGAAGGACGCGACATCCCGGCCGGGGGCGCGGACGTGATCGTCACCGACGGCTTCACCGGCAACGTCGTGCTCAAGGCCATGGAAGGCGTGGTCAAGCTGATGAGTTCTTCGATCTCGGATGCCGCCCGAAAGAACCCGCTCTCCGCCGTGGGCGGGCTGATGTTGAAGCCGGCCCTGAGCGGCCTTCGCGAAGACCTGCACCCGGATACGACCGGAGGGGCGATCTTGCTCGGACTGCGCAAGGTGGCCGTGGTCGGGCACGGCAGTTCGAGCGCCGACGGCGTCGCGAACGCAATCCGGCTCGCCGCCAAAGCGGCCGCGGTCGACGCTCCGGGCCTGACTGAAGAGATGCTTCACCGGGTCGGCGCCAACCGTGGTGCGGTCGACGTTGGCCGCAACGCGTGATAAAAGCTCTGGGATGAGTTTCAGTGGCAACCGTGAAGAAGTGATGGATCTGGTCCGCGAGCATCTGGTCAACGAACTCGAGCTCAAACCGGAGCAGATCACCGACGATGCCCGGTTCAAGGAGGACTTCGACGCGGATTCGCTCGACCTCTACGAACTCGTGATGGAGCTCGAGGACCAGTACGGCATCTCGGTTTCCGAGCAGGAGGCTGGTCAAATCAGCACCGTGGGAGACGCCGTTGACTTTGTCATGGCTAAAGCGGACACGTGACCCCAGGGGATCCCGAGGTCCCACCGGTCAATCACTCAGCTCCCTGATTGCGGAACTGCCGGAGGAGGACCGGCTCGCTGCACTCACTCATTCCTCCTGGGCCGAGCACCGGGTTGGATCTTATGAGCGCCTTGCTCTGCTGGGAGACAGCGTGCTGGGGCTGGCGATCGCCGATGACCTCTACGAGCGCCTGCCCGACCTTGATGCCGGCGAGCTGACCAAGATCCTCAACCAGGCGGTGAGTGGCACCTCATGCGCCGCGGTTGGCCGGGCCATCGGCATTCCCGAGATGCTGCTCGATGCTGATCCGGGAGTTGCTGACGGCAAACAGACTTCGGCCAGGCTTCTGCTCGAAGGCGAAAGGCCCCTGCCCGAGATCACCGAGGCGATGATCGGCAGTTGCTTTCTCGCTTTCGGCTATGACCGGACGGCGTCCGCTGTGGTCGAAGCGTTCAGAGACCGGGTCGAAGTGGTCAAGACCACCCGCACCGACTTCAAGTCGGCCCTCCAGGAGGCTGTCGCGCGGCATGGCGAGACCGTCGAGTACGTCGTGATCGGCGCTTCCGGACCGGCCCACCAGCGGACCTACGAAGTGGGGGTGAAGCTTGGTGGCGAGGAGATCGGGCGCGGCTCCGGGCGCAGCAAGAAGGCCGCCGGACAGGCCGCCGCGGCCGCCGGCCTCGAAGCCCTCGATCGAACCGGTGATGATTGATCCCGCAAATTGCGGGAATGCGCGCTTGAGCGTCCGATCCGGGGGTCAGATTTAAGGGCACATGTACCTGCGCTCCGTGACCATGAAGGGCTTCAAGTCCTTCCCAGAGAAAACCGAACTCAAGTTCGCCCCCGGCGTCAGCGTCGTCGTCGGCCCGAATGGATCCGGCAAGTCGAACATCACCGACGCCGTTCTCTGGGCCCTCGGAGAACAGAGTCCCGGAGCGATCCGCGGTACTTCGATGCAGGACGTGATCTCGGTCGGCGGCAAGGACGTGGGCGAGCGGTCCGCGGCCGAAGTCGAGGTCGTGATCGACAACTCCGATGGCAAGATCGACACGGACCTGACCGAGATCGCGATCACCCGCCGGCTCGACCGGAACGGCGACGGCGAGTACCGCCTGAACGGTGCCCGCTGCCGACTGGTCGACATCGTCGAGATCCTCTCCGACGCGAACCTCGGCAAGGAGATGCATTCGGTCATCAGCCAGGGCCGGGTCGATGCGATCGTCCATTCGAAACCCCGGGAGCGCCGCCAGCTGATCGAGGAGGCGGCCGGCCTTGGCAAGTTCCGCAAGCGTCGCCGCCGCTCCGAACTCAAGCTGAACGCGACTCGCGACAATCTCGACCGGGCCCTCGACGTCGAGTGCGAGGCCCGCCGGGCACTGCGTCCGCTGAAGCAGCAGGCGAACTCGGCCGAGATCGGTGCACGCATCGAGCGTGAGGAGTTCGGGCTCCGGGCGAAGCTGGTCGCTGAGGAACTTCGGTTCGGTGAGGACCGGCTCGAGGCTGCGAAGCAGGCTGCCGCCGGAGCACGGGCTGTCCGCGAAGGCCTCGAGAAGGAGCTTTCCGCGGTTTCGCTCCGTCGGCGGGCCGCGGAAGAGCGTTTCGCCGAGCGTGACCGTGAGCGCACCGAGGTCTGGGGGATCCTCAACTCGCTGCGCTCCGGTCAGGAAAAGATCGCGATCGGCACCTCGGCGATCATCGAGCGCGGCCGCGGCCTTGATCAAAGACTGGAGACGCTGAGGCTGGAACTGGCGCCGCTCACGCTCGACCTCGGTTCCAGCGGCAGTGCTACCGAACGGGCCACCCGCCTGGTCGAAGAACTCTCGGAAGTGGACGCCGGCCTCGGCATGGCCGCCGAAGGACTGCGTAAAGCCCGCACGGAAGGGCCCGAAGCGGATCGGCTCGAAGCGCTCTTCGATGTGCACGCCGGCGCCGAGCGTGCCACCAACCATGCCCGCCGGGCCGAAGGGCTGCTCGGTGAGCGCCACCGTGAACGGCTGGCCGAGCGCATGGAGTCGGTCGAAACGCTTATCGCTCTGATCGAGGACCTGAAGGCGGCGGCAGAAGCGGTCGGGCGGTCGGTTCGCAATCGGGTAGCGATTGCCGAGCGCACCGTGATCGGGGACCAGGGCGACGCTGACGAGATCGCGGCCGAGCTGAAGCGGTGCTCCGACCAGGAAATCGAAATCCAGGGCAAGCTGCGGGCGGTCGCCGAGCAAGTGACCCAGGCCGAAGTCGAAGCCGCCCACCTGACCGACCGCCGGACCGAGGCCGCCGGGGAGCTGGCCCGCATCGCCGAGAAGCTGGGCGAAGAAATCGCTGAAGCCGAAGAACCACTCGGCGAGGAAGAACGCGAAGGAATCGAACGCCGCCTGACCAACCTGCGGCTGCGCCGCGAGCGGCTCGGCCCGGTCAACCCGCTCGCCCAGCGCGAGTACGAAGAGGCCCTCGAGTACGTCGAGCAGCTGGTCGCCCAGCGTGAAGACACCGAGCGGGGAATGCGCGAACTTGAAGGCGTGATCCGTGACATCGACGCCGAGATCAAACGCTCCTTCGACGAGACCTTCGCGGCAACCGCCGCGAACTTCGAAGAGATGATCGGGCAGCTGTTCCCGGGCGGTCGGGGCCGACTGCGGTCAGTCGACCTCCGGGCCGCACCGGAACCCCGGGCGGATGCCAAGGAAGCGGTGGCCGAGGCGGAATCCGTCGAGGAGGCGGAGGCGGTCGAGGAGGCGGAGGAAGAATCGGCCGATTTCGGGGTCGAGCTGGAAGTGACGCCGGAAGGCAAGCGCATGCGTCAGATGAGCCTGCTCTCGGGCGGCGAGAAGGCGATGACCGCGCTCGCCTTCGTCTTTGCCGTCTTCCTGGCCCGGCCCTGCCCGTTCTACATCCTCGACGAGGTCGAAGCCGCGCTCGACGATACGAACATCAGCCGGTTCCTCGAACTGGTCCGCCAGTTCTCCGACCGCACCCAGTTCGTGATCGTCACTCACCAGAAACTGACCATGGACGCCGCCGACGTGCTCTATGGCGTCAGCATGGGTGGCGACGGCGTGACCAAGGTGATTTCCCGCCGGTTGCCCCGTGACACCGGAACCTTCGAGGGCGCCGCCCTCGAAGAAGTGGCCTGACCCTAACCTCGATCGCCGGGACGGTCATCGGGCGTTTCGGGCAAGATGCCGTGGGTGCCCACCACCTGGAACGACATCCTCGACTTCGGTGACCGTGAAGTCAGCTTCACCCCCGCCGAATCCGGCGGGCAGGCCGACGCCCCGAAACGGCGCGGCGCCTTCAGCCGGCTGCGCGAAAGCCTCTCCAAGAGCCGCCGCGCCCTGTCAGAAGAGATCACCGCGAGCCTTTTCGATCGCATCGACGAAGAGACCTGGGAGCGGCTCGAAGAAGCGTTGATTCTGGCCGACGCCGGCGCGACCACCACCGCCCAGGTGGTCGAACGCCTCGAACACGAGGTCGATTCCGGCGCGGTGCCCCCTGACGGCGAGGCGATCAAGGCACGGCTGGTGGAGATCCTGGCCGAGATCGCCTCAACCAACCAGTCGAAGATCGACCTCAAGAGCGATCCCGCCGTGCTGCTGATGACCGGGGTCAACGGCACCGGCAAGACGACCAGCATCGGCAAGATCGCCTGGCACCTCAAAAACGAGTTCGGACTTTCGGTGCTGCTTGGCGCAGCCGACACCTACCGTGCCGCCGCGGCCGAGCAGCTGACCACGTGGGCCGAGCGGGCCGGTGCCGACATCATTCGCTCGAACGAAGGGGCCGATCCCGGATCGGTGGCCTTCGATGCCGTGAACGCGGCCAAGGCCCGCGGGGTGGACGTCCTGATCATCGACACCGCGGGACGCCTTCACACACAAGGCAACCTGATGGACGAACTGGGCAAGGTCCGCCGGGTGATCGAGAAGCAGATGCCGGGCGCTCCGCATGAGACCCTGATCTCCATCGACGCGACCACCGGCCAGAACGGATTGCGCCAGGCGAAGGCCTTCGCCGAAGCAACCGAAGTCGATGGCGTAGTCCTGACCAAGCTGGATGGAACGGCAAAGGGCGGAATAACGCTGGCCATAGCCACAGAACTGGGCATTCCGGTGAAGCTGATCGGGGTAGGGGAGAAGCTGGAAGATCTACGGCCCTTCGACCCCCAAGACTTCGCGAGAGCCTTGCTGGACTAGTGACCGCAGCCCAACCACGTGCCGCTCACGGGTAAGCAGTCCACTGCAGCAAACACCGAAATTTCCCAGTTGGGAAATTCGGTGCCGAATTCAGAACTGTGAAGGCGTCGACAGGGCAAAAACCGAAAGTCTTTCGTTATCCGATTTTGCCCGCCACCCACGGGAGACCGAAACCCGAACCGATAAGGTGACCACTCATGTTCGACCAGCTTTCAGACCGCCTCCAGGCCACACTCTCCACCGTCAGCTCGCGGGGCAAGCTGACCGAGGAAGGGGTCGACAAGGCGATGCGCGAAATCCGCCTTGCCCTGCTCGAAGCCGACGTCAACTTCAAGGTAGTCAAGGCATTCACCACCAAGGTCAAGGAGCGCTGCCTCGGCGCCGACGTGCTCGGCAGCCTGAATCCCGGCCAGCAAGTCGTGAAGATCGTCAACGAGGAGCTGACCGAGCTGATGGGCGGGGCGGGGCGCGACCTCGCTTTCTCGAGCAAGGGCACGACCGTGATCATGATGGCCGGGCTCCAGGGCTCGGGCAAGACGACCGCCTGCGCGAAGCTCGCCAAATTGCTGACCAAGGAAGGCAAGCGGGTCGCGATCGCGGCCTGCGACGTCTACCGGCCGGCCGCGATCCAGCAGCTGGAGACCGTCGGCAAGCGTGCCGGCGCCGTGGTCTACCAGCAGGGGACCGACGTCGATCCGGTCGAGATCGCCGGCTGGGCGCTCGACAAGGCGAAGGACGAGAATCGCGACGTCCTGATCATCGATACTGCCGGCCGCCTCCACATCGACACTGAGTTGATGGACGAGCTGGTCCGCATCCGCAAGCGGGTCAAGCCGATGAACGTCCTCCTGGTCGTCGATGCGATGACCGGCCAGGACGCGGTCGGAGTCGCAGAATCCTTCTCCGAGTCGGCCGAGTTCGACGGCGTGATCATCTCCAAGCTCGACGGCGACGCCCGCGGCGGCGCGGCGCTCTCGGTCAAGGCGGTCACCGGCAAGCCGATCCTCTTCGCTTCGACCGGCGAGAAGCTCGAGGATTTCGACCGCTTCCACCCGGAGCGGATGTCGAGCCGCATCCTCGGAATGGGCGACGTGCTCAGCCTGATCGAGAAGGCCGAGGAGCAGGTCTCCGAAGAGGACGCCGAAGAGCTCCAGAAGAAGATGGCGGACGAGACTTTCACGCTCGAGGACTTCCTCAAGCAGATGCGCCAGGTGAGAAAGATGGGGCCGATCGGCAACCTGCTCGGCATGATGCCCGGGATGGGGGCGATGAAGGGCCTCAAGGACGTCGACGTCGACGACGGCCAACTCGACCAGGTCGAGGCAATCATCCTGTCGATGACCCCGTACGAGCGCGCCTATCCGGAGATCATCAAGGGGTCGCGCCGCCGCCGCATTGCGGTGGGCTCCGGAACGAAGATCCAGCAGGTCAACAACATGGTCAAGCAGTTCGGTCAGATGAGGACCCTGATGAAGCAGATGGCCAACGGAAAGATGCCGGATCCCCAGCAGCTGGCGAGAATGCAGGGCGGCAAAGCGGCCAAGGCTCCGCGTCCCAAGATCCGTCGCCGCTGAGAACCTGTACGATTCCGCGTCCTATGGCCGTCCGTATAAGACTTAGAAGAGTTGGTTCCAAGAAGAACCCGATCTGGCGAATCGTTGTCGCCGACAAGCGCTCGCCGCGTGACGGCCGCACGATCGAAACGATCGGGCAGTACAACGCCCAGACCGAGCCTTCCACCATCGTCCTCGACGAAGAGCGTGCGAATTACTGGCTGGAAAAGGGCGCCCAGCCCTCCGAGCGGGTCGCCGGCCTGCTGCGGATCAAGGGCATCAAGGCCAACGGCAGCTGATCGAAATGCGGGAGATGCTCCTATTCCTCACCCGTTCGCTGGTCGAGGATCCGGATGCGGTGCAGGTCGAGGAGCTGGAGGAAGACGGTGACCTCATTTTCGAGATCACGGTCGACCAGGACGACCTCGGCCGGGTGATCGGCAAGGGCGGCCGGGTGGCCAACGCGATCCGCACCGTGGCCAAAGCCGCCGCTGTGAAGGAAAAGCGCCGCGTACTCGTCGACATCCTCGACTGAGCTCCCTTCAGGGGTGCCTTTGTGAATCTCGACATCTTCACCCTCTTTCCCGAAGCTTTCGACTGGTTTCGCGAGCAGCGCCCGGTCCGCAAGGCGATCGAGAGCGGCGCTTCGTTCAACACCCGCGACTACCGCGAGTGGACCCCGCTGAAGGGCGGCCGCGTGGATGACGCGCCGTATGGCGGCGGCGCCGGCATGGTTCTGCGGGTCGATGTGGTCGATGCGGCCCTGGTGGGGGTATACGGCGAAGGAAAAAGGCCGAGAACGGTCGTACTCACTCCGGCCGGACGCACCCTGGACGAAGCCCTGGTCGCCGAGCTGACGGCCGAACCGGCTCTGGCCCTGCTGTCCGGGCGCTACGAAGGCTTCGACCACCGGGTTCACGAGCACCTCGCCGACGACGAAGTTTCGATCGGCGAGTACGTCCTGGCCGGCGGGGAACTGCCGGCGATGGTCATCGCAGACACGATCATGCGGCGCCTCCCGGGAGCACTCGGCGATGCCGAAAGCGCGATCGAAGAATCGTTCAGCGACGCGCTCGACGGCCTGCCGGAATATCCCCACTACACGCGTCCCCCGGAATACCGGGGGTGGAAGATTCCCGAGATCCTGATTTCCGGCGATCATGCGAAAGTCCGGGAATGGCGTCAGGAGCAGAGCATCAGTCGTGGCGAGGCACGGAAAGGTCGTTGACGGGCACGAATCGGTAGCATTGCCGCTTCGCGGGCCAATCGGCCCGTCTTTTTGAGCCATGAGCACAGTAATCCAAGACATCGAAAGCAGCCAGCTGAGGAAAGGGCTTCCGTCCTTTGCCCCGGGAGACCGCGTCCGCGTGCATTTCCTCGTGATCGAGGGCAATCGCAAGCGCCCCCAGGTATTCGAGGGCGTCGTGATCAAGCGGCAGGGTTCCGGTGTACGTGAGACCTTCACGGTCCGCAAGCAGTCCTTCGGTGTTGGTGTCGAAAGAACTTTCCCGCTCCACTCGCCGAAGATCGAGAAGCTCGAAGTCGCTTCCCGCGGCCGTGTGCGCCGGGCGAAGCTGTACTACCTGCGAGGCCGGGTCGGCAAGGCCGCCCGCGTCGCCGAGCGCCGCTGGGGCATCGACGAAAACATGGTCAGCAGCTCCGAAGAAGGAGCGGTCGACGCTTCAGGCGAGGTACAGGAGCCGATTCCCGAAGATCCCGACGCCGGGACCGCCGACACCGCCGGGGTCACCGAGAAGGCTGAGAAGCCCGAAAGCACTGATTCCGATGAGGCTGCCGCCGAAGAGACTCCCGAGGCCGAGGCCGCGGTAGAGGCTCCGGCCGAAGAAGCTCCGGCCGAAGAAGCACCCGATGCTGAAGCAACCGAGGAAGCACCGGCCGAGGAGGCCCCCGAGGCCGAAGCGGCCCCGGACGCTGAAGGCGAAGCCGCTCCCGAAGCAGACGAAGCGCCCGCCGAAGACGGCGAGCAAAGCGAGAAGGACCAGAGCTGAGCCCGAAGATCCCCAAGCCGAAGTCGGCCGGGGGAAGTTTCGTCGAGCTTGTCGTGATCGTCGCGATGGCCCTCGGGCTGGCGCTCCTGATCCAGGCTTTCCTGATCAAGCCGTACCAGATCCCCTCGGGATCGATGGAGCCGACACTCGACGTCGGCCAGCGGGTCCTGGTCAACCGGTTCATCTACCACTTGAACGATCCCCAGCCGGGCGACGTGGTCGTTTTCCACCCGCCGGCCGGAGTGACCAGCGGCGGCGCCGAGTGTGGCGTGCCCCAGGTTGAAGGCCAGCCGTGCGCCGAGGCGACCCCGGAACAGGCCGATGACACCTTCATCAAGCGCATTGTCGCCGGACCGGGGGATACCCTTTCAGTGAAGGGCGGTCTGCCTGTGGTGAACGGTGTCGTGCAGCAACCGGACGGTTACGAGATCCGGCCTTGTGGTGCCGGCGGCCAGGGCTGTGACCTGCCGAAGGAGATCAAGATTCCGGAAGGTCATTTCTTCATGATGGGCGACAACCGCGGGCAGAGCGACGACAGCCGTTTCTGGGGCCCGCTGCCGAAAGAGTGGCTGATCGGCAAGGGGTTCGGCACCTACTGGCCGCCGAACCGCATCGGTGGCCTCTAAGAAGAAGTCCTCCGGGACTCGCCGGTCCCGGCCGAGGCCCGGACCGGATCCCGCCGGCCTGTTCGCCCATGACCGCGAACTAGGCGCGAGTTCGGTCTCCGGAGCCGATGAAGCCGGAAGGGGCTGCCTGGCCGGCCCGATCGTCGCCGCCGGCGTGACGCTCAACCGGCGCTGCATCGAAGGCTTCGGCGACGGCCTGCTCCAGGATCTCAACGATTCGAAGAAGATGACCGCGGCCGCCCGCGAGCGCCTGTACCCGGTGATCATGCGCTGCGCGACCCGGGTCTGCGTAGTGATGCGCTCCTCGCGTTACATCGATGCCAACGGCCTGCACGTCAGCAACATCGAGATCCTCGGGCGAGCGCTGTCGGGACTCGGCGCGGGGCCCGACGCGATCTGCCTGGTCGACGGCTTCTTCCTGCCGGACTGTGAAGTCACGCACCGCAAGTTGATCAAGGGCGACAGCACCAGCGCTGCGGTCGCCGCGGCCTCGGTGATCGCGAAGGTGACCCGGGACCGATACATGATCCGGGCCGCATCGCTCTACCCCGAATACGGCTTCGATGGCCACAAGGGTTACGCCAGCGACGAGCACCGGCAGGCCATCGTTGCCAAGGGGCCCAGTCCGATCCATCGCCTTTCTTTCGATTCCGCGGCATACGGCGAGTGGCGCGGTGCCGAAGCCGCCTGACCCGCCGTAGGGTCTCGCCGCCTTGACCCCGCGAAGCGTGGATCAAGACGTCAGGACCCGATCCTTGGGAATTCAGAACGCGTTTTCAATGTGGTCGTATTCGGCTATGGATCCGTCCCGGTTGAATAACACGCCGATCACGTCGAAGCGCACTTCCTGGAACGCCACCCTCCGGCCGTGCGAGGCGATCCAGGCCGAGGCCAGCCGCCGCAGGCGACGCTGCTTGTTGGGCCCTACCGCGAAGGCCGGGCTGGTCGGACCGGTGAAGAGGCCGGTGTGGGTCGCCTTGACCTCGACGATTGCGAGGACCGCGCCCTTGCGCGCGATCAGGTCGAGCTCGCCGGCCCGGATCCGCCAGTTCCGCTCGAGGATCCACCAGCCCTCGCGCCGCAGTCGCTGGGCGCAGATCTCTTCGGCCCGGCGGCCGGTGGTACGACGGGGATCCGGGCGCCGGGGAGTGGGCTGCGGCTTGGGCATCGGCCGAACCTAGTTGCCCGCGGCGGCCATCCGATCCGATTTGACGAACTCCCTGAAGTGCCGTTTTCGTATTGATGCATTCTGCTCGCGACCCTTGAGCCAGGCGCTCGTACGTTGCTTCCATGCTCGCCGAAACGACCGCCTTCACGCTTGACGGGATCTCGGCCCGGCCGGTCCGGGTCGAGGTTGACGTGCAGCGCGGGCTGCCGGTCTTCCAGATTGTGGGCCTGCCGGATGCTGCGGTGCGGGAGGCACGCGAGCGGGTCCGGGCAGCGCTGATCAATTGCGGTTTTGATTTCCCCCTGAGGCGCATCACTGCGAACCTGGCCCCGGCCGACCTGCGGAAGGTCGGGCCCGGCCTGGATCTGGCTCTCGCTTCTGCCCTGCTCGGCGCGGCCGGGGAGATCTCGACCGATCGACTGGCCGGCTGGGCGTTTGCCGGCGAACTGGCCCTCGATGGCACCCTGCGACCGGTCCGCGGCGCCCTGGCGATGGCCGAAGCGGCCCGCGCCATGGGCAGCGCCGGCATAGTGGTGCCGCCGGCCAACGGCGGCGAAGCTGCCCTGGCCCATGGGATCGACGTGCGCACGATCCCGAGCGTCGCCGATGTGCGCGGACTTGCGAAAGGAGACTTTCCCGGCAACCGGCCCGAACCGCTCGACCTCGCCCGGACTCCGGCGCTGCCCGATCTCGAGGACCTGCGCGGTCAGGAACACCTCCGGCGGGCGCTCGAGGTGGCGGCAGCCGGTGAGCACGGCACCCTGGTGATCGGGCCTCCGGGCGCGGGCAAGTCACTCGCGGCGCGTCGTCTGCCTTCGATCCTGCCGCCCCTGGCCGGCGGCGAGATCCTGGAGGTCGCCCGGATCGCCAGTGCCTGCGGTGTCGGCGCCGGAACGATCTCCAGCGCGCGGCCGTTCCGAGCCCCGCATCACACCGTTTCGGCAGCCGGTCTGGTCGGCGGCGGCAGCCCGCCGCGTCCCGGGGAGATCACCCTCGCCCACCGCGGGGTGCTTTTCCTCGACGAGCTTTGCGAGTTTCGCCGCTCGGCACTCGAAGCACTGCGGGAGCCGATGGAGTCGGGGGAGGTCTCGATCGTCCGGGCAAATGGCCGCCAGACCCTCCCGTGCCGGTTCACATTGGTCGCAGCGGCGAACCCCTGTCCCTGCGGGCGGGGCGAGGAAGACTCGGCCTGCCAGTGCTCCGAGGCCTCGATCCGCCGCTACCGGGCCGCCCTCAGCGGCGCCCTGGCCGATCGCATCGACATCAACCTCGGGGTCAGACAGCCCGGGGCGGAGGCGATGGCGGGTCCGCCCGGTGAATCGTCGGCAGCCGTGCGGAAACGGGTGATCGCGGCTCGCCAGGTCATGGCCGACCGCTACGGCGGCAACCGGACCAACTCGACGGCCACGACTTCCGAGTTGGCCGGCTTCGAGATCGAACCGACCGCCCGAAAGCTCCTGGCGGAGGCGCACCAGAGCCAGCAGCTGAGCGGACGGGCGCACGACCGGGTGCTGCGTCTCGCGCGGACGATCGCCGACCTGGCCGATTCGAACCCGATCGAGGAGACCCACATCGCCGCGGCCCTCCAGTTTCGTCGAAGGGAAGCGAAATGAACGGATCCGGAGTTACTCCCGAATCTGCTTGCGAAGACTGCCTCAGGAGGTCCTGGCTGATCGCCGCCCTGGCTCCGTACATCCAGATCATCTGCGACGACCGGCCCGGCAAGCGCACGCCGGAGCTTCTGCGCCTCGACGACGAAGATCTAGCGGAAGCGGCGGCCGGCAAGAAGATGGATCGCATCCTCACCGAGGTGGCGATGGTCTCGGCCGGCCAGATGCTGACCTCTCTCGAAAGCGCCGGTTGCTGGGCGTGCTGCCATCACGACGACCGGTTCCCCGAAGGTCTCAGCGACGGGGCGGACGGGCCGCGCATCCTGATCGGCAAGGGTGATGGACTCCGGCTCGCCGACCTGACGACTTCGGCGTCGGTGACGATCGTCGGTGCCCGCCGTGCGACCGGTTACGGCCTCGAGGTGGCCCGGACCCTCGGCCGCGAGCTGGCATCGGCCGGTCTCAACGTGATCAGTGGCATGGCCCTCGGCATCGACGGCGCGGTCCACCGGGGCGCGCTTGAGGTCGGTCGCACCGTCGCCGTACTCGCGACCGGTGCCGACCGGCCCTACCCGCTGTCGCATACCCGGCTCTACCGCCAGGTTGTCGAGAACGGGCTGGTCATCTCCGAGCTGCCCCCGGGCTCCACTCCGCTCCGCTGGCAGTTCCCGGCCCGCAACCGGATCATGGCGGCGCTCTCCGGCATGACCGTCGTGGTCGAGGCTGCCTTTCGCTCCGGATCGCTGATCACCGCCGAGATGGCTGGTGACGCCGGTCGAGAAGTCGGTGCGGTGCCGGGACAGGTGACGATCGCCGCAGCCGCCGGAACGAACGAACTGCTGAGCAGCGGTGCGGCGCTGATCCGTGACGGACGGGACGTGATCGACCGGGTGATCGGGGTCGGTGCGATGCCGGTGCCGACCGGAGGTCCAGCGATGGACGAACGGCAGGCGAAAGTGATCGAAGCCGTGGAAGCCGGCAGCAGCACGGTCGACGCCGCGGCCGAATTCCTCGCGATGAATGCCGATGAGGTGGCGATCGCACTGGCTCGTCTCGAGGTGATGGGCTATCTCGCCTGCTCGCTGACCGGGAGTTACGCGCGGACCACGCAGCCGCTGCCGCCGGACACGTACTCTTCTGCTGATGGATGATCAAAGAGTCCCGACCGTACTTTCGATCGCCGGCTCGGATTCCGGCGGCGGCGCCGGCATCCAGGCTGACCTGAAGGCGATCGCTCGCTGCGGGGCGCACGGTATGACCGCGATCACAGCGATCACCGCCCAGAACACCGTCGGCGTGAGCGCAATCGAGTCGATCAGTCCCGCGATGATCATCGAGCAGATTCGAGCGGTCGCCGAGGACATTGGCGTCGACGCGGTGAAGATCGGCATGCTCGGAACAACCGAAACCACCGAGGCGGTGGCGGCAGGACTGGACCTGATCCCGGAGGCCCCGGTGGTGGTCGATCCGGTGATGGTCGCCGAGTCGGGAGCCGACCTCCTCCAGGCGGATGCACGCTCGGCACTGGTCGGACTGATCCTGCCGCGGGCGACCGTCGCAACGCCGAACATCCCCGAGGCGCGCCTCCTGACCGGACTCGGTGAGGATGCCGCACAGGCTGCGCTCGCTGAAGCCGTGCTGAAGCTCGGCCCGGCGAACGTCGTGATCACGGGCGGTCACAGTTCCGGCCTGATCGACGTTTTCTTCGACGGCATGAATTCCGTCGAAATCGAAGGCGAAGGCCATCCGGGCTCTTCGAGCCACGGATCGGGCTGCACTCATTCGTCGGCCCTTGCGACCTTCCTGGCAAAAGGAAAGTCTCCGCTGGAGGCCGCCCGCTCGGCGCGCGAGGTAGCGTCCCGGGCAGTCGGCAACGGGCTCGACTCGGTCGGTACCGGACCCGGACCCGTGGACGTTTTCGGGCTGTCCTAAACTAGTGCGCATGTCCACGAACGGTTCATCCACTACTTCTGCCCTGCCGCGACCGCGCTCGGCAGCCGTATTCGACGGACCGGACCGTTCCGCAGCCCGCGCCTACATGAAGGGCATCGGGTTTACCGACGATGACCTGAAGAAGCCGACCATCGGCATCGCCAACACCTGGACCGAAGCCATGCCCTGCAACTACGGCCTGCGCGACCTCGCCGCATACGTGAAGGACGGCGTGCGGGCGGCCGGCGGGACCCCGATGGAGTTCAACACCGTCGCCGTTTCCGATGGCATCACCATGGGCACACAAGGCATGAAGTCATCTCTCGTCAGCCGCGAAGTCGTGGCCGATTCGATCGAATTGATGGCCCGCGGTTACCAGTTCGACGCGATTATTGCCCTCGCCGCCTGTGACAAGACGATCCCCGGCGCCGTCATGGGGGTCGCCCGTCTCGACGTGCCTTCGATCGTGCTCTACGGGGGTTCGATCAAGCCCGGCCGGCTCAATGGCAAGGACGTCACCATCGTCGACATGTTCGAAGCGATCGGCGCTCACGCTGCCGGCAAGCTCTCGGACGAAGATCTTCTGGAGATGGAAAACGTTTCGAGCCCGGGTTACGGAGCCTGCGGTGGTCAGTTCACGGCCAACACCATGGCCTGCGCCTTCGAGGCGCTCGGGATTTCACCCGCTTTCTCGGCGATGGTCCCGGCCGAAGACGAAGACAAGAATGTCGTCGCGAAGGGCATCGGCGAGCTCGTGCTCAACGTTCTCCGGGACGACTTGCGCCCGAGCCGCATCATCACCCGCAAATCACTTGAGAACGCGATCGCGATGGTCTGCGCTTCCGGCGGCTCGACCAACGGTGTGCTCCACCTCCTGGCCGTCGCCCGCGAAGCCGGGGTCGAACTGGAGATCGACGACTTCGAGGCGGTATCCCGCCGCACCCCGCTGCTGGCCGACCTGAAGCCCGGGGGCAACTATGTCGCGACCGACCTTTACGCGGCCGGCGGGGTGCCGCTGATCCTCAAGCATCTGAAGGTTGGCGGCCTGCTCCACGAGGACGAAATCACGGTAACGGGCAACACGATCGGCGATGAAGCCGACAAGGCGGTCGAGACTCCCGGTCAGAAAGTCGTCCTGCCGTTCGATGCGCCGCTGAAGGCCCAGGGTGGCCTCGCGATCCTGCGCGGAAACATCTGCCCCGAAGGCGCTGTGGTCAAGGTCGCCGGTACCGAGCGCCGCAGCCACGCCGGCCCGGCTCGTGTTTTCGAGCGCGAAGAGGACTGCTTCGCCGCGGTCAAGAAGGGCGAGATCGAGAAGGGCGATGTGATCGTGATCCGCAACGAAGGACCCTCCGGTGGCCCCGGCATGCGCGAGATGCTCCAGGTAACCGCCGCCCTGGTCGGCGAAGGCATGGGCGAGCACGTCGCCCTGCTGACCGACGGACGGTTCTCGGGCGCGACCCGCGGTCTGATGATCGGCCACGTGGCGCCGGAAGCAGTCAAGGGCGGGCCGATCGGCGCGATCCACGACGGCGACATCATCACCGTCGACATCGACGAGCGCCAGCTCTCGGTCGACCTGACCACCGAGCAGATCGACGAACGGCTCAAGTCGTACTCACCGCCTCCACCGATGTTCGATAGAGGCGTCATGGCCAAGTACGCAAATAGCGTCACCTCGGCTTCGCTCGGAGCGATCACGTGAAAAGGCTGGCGATTCTGGCGCTCGTCCTGATCACCGGTGGACTTCTCTTCGCCGGTTCGGCGACGGCGGAAAAGAACTTCAAGTGGCTCTGCAAGCCCGGCAAGGCAGTCAACCCCTGCCTGATCCCGCTCGATAAGACCGTGGTCCAAGCAGACGGCAGTGAGTCGACGGTCACACCGAAGCGGGCGAAGAAACCGCCTGTTGATTGTTTCTACGTCTATCCAACGGTGAGCGGCCAGGTGGGGCCGAACTCAGATTTGTCGGAAGATCCGGAGATCGACGGAATCGCCGAGCAACAGGCGGCGCAATTCTCGCGCAACTGCCGGATGTTCGCGCCGATCTACCCCCAGTTCACGGTGAACGCGATCCTCACGGGCCAGATCACGGATGAGGTCGTGGACATCGCTTACGCCGGAGTCAAGTCGGCCTGGAACGAGTACCTCAGGAAGTACAACAACGGCCGGGGCGTCGTGCTCATCGGCCACTCTCAGGGCACCGGTCACCTCTCCCGGCTTCTCGCCGAGACCGCCGACAAGAAACCGAAGCTGCGCAAGCGGCTGGTTTCAGCGGTGTTGATCGGCGGAAACGTCTGGGTGCCGATCGGCAAACGGGTCGGCGGGCAGTTCAAGAAGATTCCGGCCTGCGCCAGGGCGAAGGAGCTCGGCTGCGTCATCGCTTCGTCCGGTTTTCTCGGCGAGCCACCGGGCGATTCGAACTTCGGCCGCCTTAGTGGTGCCCTGGTCACGCCCGGCCTCGACCGCAAGAAGTACGAAGTCATGTGCGTCAATCCGGCCGAGCTCGACGGCAGCGGCGGCTTGCTCAAGCCGCTTTATAACAGTGAGCCTTTCCCCGGCATCTATGGCCCTCTTCTGCCGAAGTTCACCGGGATCGCCACTCAATGGGTTTCGTACCCCCGGCTCTATTCGGCGAGTTGCCAGCGGGCCCGCGGAGTCCACTGGCTTCAGGTCAACGAAATTTCGGATAACACCGACCAACGGGTTCGCATCGGCGAACCGCTGGGCCAGACCTGGGGAACTCACCTGACTGAAGTCAACGATTCTTACGGCAACCTGCTCAGCGTCGTTAGGTCTCAGACCTACGCTTATGCAAAGAAGGTCCGGGTCGCGAAGAGGAAGGCTCAGCGGAAAGCGAAGAAAAAGTCTCACCGGAAACCGAAGTAAACCGCCCCCGGGCGGGTTCCAACAGAGGTATGCGGTTAACGGAACGCGGTACAGTCATATTCGGGATGGGCAAATTACGTCGGCAACGGCCGACAGGTTGAGGAGATTAAATTGTTTGATGTGAAGACTTTGTGGCGGCTGGTGGCCGCCATCGCCGTGGTCGCGGGATTCGGTTTTGCATTTGCGGGGTCGGCCAACGCGGCCGACGACACGGTCTGGCTCTGCAAGCCGGGCGATCCGGACAACCCGTGCCTCGGCAAGTTCGGTGGCACTTCGAACAATGCCGACGGTAGCGCGACCGACCTCACCTACGAAGCGAAGGCCGACCCGCCGGTCGACTGCTTCTACGTCTACCCGACTCAGAGCGAGCAGAAGACCGCGAACGCCGACCTCAGCCGCGATCAGGAGCTCAAGGACGTCGCCGTCAACCAGGCGCGCATGTTCTCCCGGGTCTGCGACGTCTACTCTCCGGTCTACCGCCAGTACACGTTTGAGGCCCCGATCACCGACGAGGTCAGGGACGTCGCTTACAACAGCCTGCTCGACGGATGGAAGGACTACCTCGAGAACTACAACAAGGGCCGTGGCGTGATCCTGATCGGCCACTCGCAGGGATCGATGAACCTCGGCCGTTTGATGCAGGAAGAGATCGACCCGAATCCGGCTCTCCGCGACCAGATGATCTCAGCGATCATCCCGGGCGCGAACGCCTTCAAGCCGAAGGGTGCGCCGGTCGGCGGCCAGTTCCAGAACATCCCCGTCTGCGAGGGCGAAGCGCAGCTCGGCTGCGTCATCGCCTACTCCGCGTACCTGAAGGAGCCTCCGGCCAACAGCAGCTACGGCCGGGTCGAATCCGGCTACTGGATCAACCCGATGCCGCGAGCCGATCCGGCCAACTTCGAGGTGATCTGCGTCGATCCGTCCGATCTCACGGGAGGCAGCCTCAACCCGCTGGCCAATCTCTCGGTGTTTACCGGAACGCCGGAGAGTGAAAAGCCTTGGCTGGCGCAGCCCGACTACTACGACGGCAATTGCATGAACCAGAACGGCGTGAGCTGGCTGAACATCTCGCGGCTGACCACGAACCCGCCGGACAGCCGGCTGGACCTGGCCCAGCTGATCGCCTCGGGCGGCGGCAACCTCCACCTCGGTGACGTCAACCTCGCCGAGGACAACCTGGTCAGCATCGCTTCGACCGAGGCTGCGGCGTACGTCAAGCGGGATGAAGCGAGGTCCCGCCTGGTCGTCGTGAAGAAGCGGCTCGCCGGAACCCGTAAGAACCTGAACAAGCGCCGGGCCAAGGTGCGTAAGCTCAGCCGCAAGCTGAAAAAGGCGAAGAAGCGGTGCCGAGCGGCCAAGCGGTCTCACTTCAAGGTGAGGAAGCGCTGCCGTCCGCAGCGGAATCTCAACCGACGGGTCAAGGCCAATCGCAAGGCGGTCAGGAAGCTGAGCCGCAAGGTCAGGTCTCAGAAGCGCGAGATCAGGAACCTGAACCAAGTCGTCTGACAGTTCGGGGTCGGGCCTTTTCGCCCGGCCCCGCTCAGTTTTTGCGGGAGATGAAGTCCTCGAGGGTCCGGTTGAACCGGCCCGGCCGTTCCATCTGGACCATGTGGCCGGTGTCCTCGACCAGGTTGAGCTCTGAATTCGGGATGCGCCGCTCGTATGAGTAGGCGGCGGACACCGGGACCAGCCGATCCCGGTCGCCCCAGACGACCATCGTCGGCAGAGTGATCTCCTTGAGTCGCTCCCGGGTGTCGTAGCCGGCGAGAGAATAGGCCGCCTGAAGCATGCCCGGCGACTTGACGCCGTAGCTGCCGAGCTCCCAGAGGATCTCGCGGCCGACCATCGACGGATGGGCGATCACACCTTTGAAGGAAGCGGCCCGAAGCCGTTTGCGGCCCATGTTCCGCTCGAGCTGGCCGACGGCGATCGGCATCATCATCCGGATCGCGATCTTGGCGATCTGCTTCCGGGTCTGGGGGAAGTTCGCAAAGGTGATCCCGGCGGCCGCAACCAGGGTGAGGCTGGAGAAACGCTCGGGCGCCTCGATCACCGCTTCGGTCGAGATGAAGCCACCCATCGAGTGACCGACCAGCGCTGTTTCCGGTCCGAGCCCGATTTCGTCGGCGAACTTCACGATCAGGTCGCCGAAGGCGTGGATCGAGATCGGCTCGGGCGGCATCGGGCTGGTGCCGAACCCGGGCAGGTCGAGCGCGACAACTCGGTGATTGCGGGCCAGAGCCGGGATGTTTTCCAGCCAGTTCCGCCAGCTGCCGCCGAGGCCGTGTACGAAGAATACGGGCGGCCCTTCGCCGAGCTCGACGTAGTTGACTTTGGTCCGTCCGAGTTCTGACTCGACGGTAACTGACCTGTGGTACTCGCTCCAGTCGACCCGCAGCCATTCGCCGTCCGAGACTCCGTAGTCGTCGTGGACAGGCTGGGGCGGTTCGGCCAGTGCCGTATTCGTTTCGGTCACTGCCACCAGACTTTACCGCCCGTATCCAACGCCGGGGTAGGACTGTCAGAATGGGGCAATGGCAACTGTGGAAGATGGAGCCGCACGCCGGGTACTGGTCACCGGTCTTTCCACCTATTGGGGGGGACGACTCGCCGCGGCGCTCGAGTCGAACCCGGCGATCGAGGTGATCATCGGGGTCGATTCCGAGGAGCCGACCCGCGAACTCGAACGAACCGAGTACGTCAAGGTCGGTGCCCAGCACGGGCTGATCGAGAAGATCGTCAACGCGGCGCAGATCGACACGGTCGTCGATACCCGGCTCGTGGCCGATTCGGTCCGGGGCCCGGCCGGCACCCGGCCGGAGTCGGTCCACGAGAACAACGTGATCGGCACCCTCAACATCCTCGCCGCCTGTTCGGCCAAGGACTCACCGGTGCGGCGGCTGGTCTTCAAGAGCTCCGCACACTGGTACGGCTGCGCCCAGGACGACCCCGCCTACTTCACCGAATCGATGAACCGCAAGCATCCGCCGCAGACGGCGATCGAGCGTGATCTGGTCGAAGCCGAAGCCGCGGTTGACGACTTCCGCCAGCGCCGGCCGGACGTCACCGTGTCCGTGCTGCGTTTCGCCAACGTTCTCGGGGCCGAGGTCGACACCTCGCATGTGCACCTGTTCTCGATGCCGCTGGTGCCGATGGTCCTCGGATTCGACCCGAGATACCAGTTCGTCGATGAGGTCGATGTCGTTCACGCCCTCGAGCACGTGACGATCCGCGACCTGCCGGGAGTCTTCAACGTGGCCGGTGACGGTGTGCTGACTCTGACCGAGACGATCTCCCTGCTCGGCAAGCACCCGATCCCGGTGGTCCCGCCCTGGGGGACCAGTCTTGCCACAGCGGCCTATCGCCGCTTCGGCCTGAACATCCCGGAAGAGATGATCGGCCAGCTCCGGTTCGGCCGTGGCATCGACAACCGGCTCTTCAAGTCGACCGGCTTCCACTACCGCAATACCTCGCGGGAGACGGTGATCCACCTGCGGGAGCGACTGCGGCTCAATCCGGTCGCGAAAGGGGTGGCGAACCCCTATCGCTACGAGCCCGAAGTGGAGGAATTCCTGCGCCACAGCCCGCACGTCATCCGGGAGCCGTCAAAGGACGTAGGTCCTGAAGATGCCGCGATGTTCGATCCGTCTCCGCCGGTCGGGGAATAGGGTTCCGCCGTGCAAAACTGCTTGCGTTTCTCGAAAAGGTTTTGCCCGACCTCTGTGGTATCTACAATGGCGGAACGGTTTCGTAACGATTTGCATAGCCAGGACAGGGTTTGAATGGGACGCAAGACTCAGATAGCGATGATCGCAGCAGTGTTTCTCCTGATCGGAGGGGCGGTCGGTGCTTACGCCTACGACAGTTCGACCAAGGACGAACTCGCTGAAGGCGTGACCATCAGTGGCGTCAACGTCAGCGGCATGACCCGCGACCAGGCGACCGAGGCCGTCACCAACCACGTACTGGCCCCGCAGCGCAAGCCGGTCGAAGTCACTTTCAACAAGAAGACTTACAAGCTGCCGGTCAAGAAACTCAACATCCACGCCGACGTCACGGCCAGCATCGATCGTGCCTTCCAAGAAAGCCGGGACGGCTCGCTGCCGACCCGCCTGGTCCGTGAAGTGACCGGGGGCGAAGTCAACGCCGCGATCCCGGTCGAAGTGACTTATTCGAGGCCGGCCGTCAACAAGTTCGTACGCGAGGTCGCCGAAGGGGTGAACGAGGACCCGGTCGACGCTTCCGTTTCCGCCGGCCCGGACTCGCTGAGCGTGGTCAAGGCCGAGGACGGTCACAAACTGCGCGACAACCTGCTCGAAACCCAGCTGACAGCCCTGCTCGATTCCGGGAAGGGCAATCGCACCCTGCCCGCCAAGGTGAACGTGACCAAGCCCGCAGTCACGACCAAGGATGTTGCGTCCAAGTATCCGACTTACCTCACCCTGGACCGCGCCAACTACCAGCTCAAGCTCTGGAAGAACCTCGAGCTCGCCAAGACCTACACCGTCGCGGTCGGCCAAGTCGGCCTCGAGACACCGGCTGGCACCTACAACCTCCAGAGCAAGCAGGTGGACCCGGTATGGACCGTGCCGAACTCGGACTGGGCCGGCGACCAGGCGGGCGAAGTGGTACCCGGCGGAATTCCCGAGAACCCGCTCAAGGCTCGCTGGATGGGCATCTTCGACGGCGCCGGCATCCACGGAACGGACGACACCGGTTCGCTCGGATCGGCCGCTTCGCACGGCTGCGTGCGTATGGCCGTCCCCGACGTGATCGATCTCTATGACCAGGTCGATGTCGGCACTCCGATCTACATCGGCTGACTTGCCTCAGCAGAGCAAGGCCGCGCCCGAACTCGATCCGCGCTGGTCAAGGGCGATGGCACTGTACGAGGCTGATCTCGTGGCGACCGCTTCGTCGCCGAAGACGATCAAGGCTTATCGCCACGACCTGCTCCAGACAGCGGAGTGGGCCGACCGGGCCGGGCTTGCCCCGGATGAAGTCGGCCACCGTGACTTGAGGCGTTACGCCGCGTCCCTTTCCGGCCAGGACCTCGCCGCGACCAGCATCGCGCGCAAGCTCGCGGCGATCCGCGGTTTCTACGCTTTCCTGCTCAGGACCGGGCGGGTGACGCAGAACCCGGCCGACCTGGTCTCGGCCCCGAAAGCCGATTCGAAGCTGCCCACGGTCCTGACCGCCCAGCAGATGGAGACCCTGCTCGATCGCGTCCCCGCCCGGACTCCGCTCGAGATGCGGGACCGCGCCATGCTCGAACTCGCGTATTCGTGTGGCCTGCGTTCGGAAGAGGTGATCTCGATCGAAACCGATTCGATCGACTTCGACTCCGAGCAGATCGACGTCGTCGGCAAGGGCTCACGCCACCGTCGCCTGCCGATGGGCGAGCCGGCTCAGCGGGCAGTTGAGGTCTACCTGGCCCGGGGCCGGCCCTGCCTCGTTTCCGACCGGAGCGAGAAGGCGCTTTTCCTTTCCCGCAACGGCCGCCGACTGTCGCCTTCGGACGTCACCCGCCGCCTCGCCATCTGGGTCCGTGAGGCCGCGGGTACCGGTGGCATCTCACCTCACGCCCTGCGCCATTCCTTCGCCACGCACCTGCTCGAGGGCGGGGCGGACCTGCGAACGATCCAGGAGCTGTTGGGTCACTCCTCGATTTCAACCACTCAGGTCTACACGCACCTCGACGCAGCCCGCCTGCGCGACGCTTACGCCGGCAGCCATCCGCGGGCTTGACCTAAAGTTGCCTCGATGAAACTGACCGTGAACGTGGACGGTGGGGCGAGGGGCAACCCCGGCCCTTCCGCGATCGGCATGGTCGTGCGCGACGAAAGCGGGGGAGTCCTGCTCGAGCGCGCCGAGAAGATCGGCGACGCGACCAACAACGTGGCCGAGTACAAGGCCCTGATCGGCGGCATCAACCTCGCCAAGGAGCTTGGGGCGAACGAAGTCCACCTGATCGGTGATTCGGAACTGGTCGTCAAGCAGGTCCGCGGCGAATACAAGGTGAAAAACGCCGGCATCAAGCCACTCCACGCCGAAGCGAAAGCCGCCTTGGCCGATTTCGACGACTGGACCATCAACCACGTACGCCGGGAAATGAACGCCGACGCCGATCGCCTGGTCAACGAGGCGCTGGACGGCTGAGGTAAGGCGCCTGCCGGAGTCGAACCGGCGTACAAGGCTTTGCAGGCCTCTGCGTAACCACTCCGCCAAGGCGCCTAAAGGAGGTGCCGACCGGTTGACCGGCACCTCGCAAGCGGCTGATGGGATTCGAACCCACGACCTTCTGCATGGCAAGCAGACGCTCTAGCCAGCTGAGCTACAGCCGCGAAGTCGGCGGAGTATATCCGCCGGGGCGCGAACGGCGCACGGGGCGTACCAGTGCACGCCTGGCTTCGTCGAAGCCCGGAATGGTCAGCACAACAAGTAGGGAGCCGTCAGCCGCACTGCGCGACTCGGGCCTTACGAGCGGAGGCGAAACGCCGCTTGGCATCGCCGGCCTTCTTCTTCGCCGCCTTGAGCTTCATTTTGACCTTGGCAATCTTCTTGCGATTGAGCATTTTTTTGGCGGCCTTGAGTTGTTTTCCGGCGGCTTTCAGCTCCCGAGGGTCTGCCGCCTCCGTATAGGGTTAAGTTATCTTGGCAGAGTCAGGCGATCGATTCGAATTTTCCGACGGCAGCACGTACATCTTGAGCCGCGCTTCCAGCGAGTCAGGCGGCGATTCGGTCGAGATGGAATTCGTCCTCCCGTCTGGCTGCCAGCCACCCCCGCCCCATGTGCACCTTCACCAAGTCGAGAGCTACAAGGTGCTCGAAGGCAGCCTAGGGATTCTTGTCGATCAAACCTGGCGTACGCTGGAACCGGGTGATTCGGCGTCCGTTCCGGCCGGGGTGAACCACACTTTTCGCAACAGTTCAGGTGGCCTGGTCCGAGTTCAGAACTGGCACGAGCCCGCCATGCAGTTCGAGGACTTCATCCAGCAGATGTGTGAGAGCATGGACAGTGTCGGGGCCAAACGCCCGCGCGACCCCCGAGCCCTCATCTACACGTCAATGGCGATGATGGCGTTCCCCGAAACCCTGCAGCTGTCAAGAAAACGCGACCGCATACCGATGCAGGTGCTGGCCGGGATCGGCCGGCTCCTGGGGATGAGCGGTAGATAGGCAGGGATGGGCGGTAATGGTCACCCACTCGCCTTGCCCCGAATCGCAGGACCCAGGAGCCCTCTCGTTCTGGCCCTTCCCGCAAAGCCGTGTACACCGGTTCGCTCCGGCAGGCGCCTCTTTGGGTCACCCTGCTTTGCGTCAAAGGATCTGCCGCGTTGGTAGGCTCCTCGATCCCGGGCGCATAGCTCAGTTGGTAGAGCGCCACGTCGACATCGTGGAGGTCACTGGTTCGAGCCCAGTTGTGCCCACTCAAGTAAGAAGCCCCGCTTCCCGCGGGGCTTCTCGCGTTCTTGTGCGATTCAGTGATTTCGCTCGCGCGTCTTGTCCCGCTTGTGCTTCCGGTGCTTCGTCGATTTCCTCAGCGGCTTGACCGTGAGGCGGGCCGAAGCGCCGAGAGTTGATTGGTCCGAGTCGTTCGAGAAGACCATGAACTTTACGCCACCAAATCCCTTGCGGTAACGCTTCTTCGTAACCATGTGCAGCTTCACCACTTTCGAGTTGCCGGCGGCGATCGATTTGACCGTGACGCAGCGCGGCTTGCGCGCGAGCCGGCGCGGCACCGAGGCGCAGACCCTGACCGCGGTGGCTTCGGCGTCGCCGACGTTGCTGACCTTCACCCGAAAGATGGCTCTACGTTTCGACCGGACCTTGACTGCATTGGGCTTCTTCAGGCGGAGTACCGGTTTGGCCTCTGGCGGGTCCACCGGGTCCGGGACTCCGTTCAGTTCCCGGGCCGCCCCGACTTCATCGCCAGCGCCGAAGAAATCGACCGCGAGGATGTTCGGCAACTTTCCCCGCCGCTGCTCGCAGGCCCTGGCCCGGGCGACGAGCGCTGCCCTGGTGTTGACGATCTTGGCCTTTTCGATGTCCGGGGTCACGCCTGTTGTCACCCAATGATTCATCAGAAACAGGGGCGCGCCAGTTGCCGGGCCGCGCAGCGGCCGGCAGGCCTCGTTGAGCTGGGCCGGATCATCGAGGCCACCGTTCGGGCTTTCGGGGGTCGACGGGAAGGTGTAGGGCGTTTCCATCACGGTTCCGTCGTAAGCCTTGTGCAGCCACGGAATGTTGGCGGTGTCTTCTTCCTGCTCGTTGAACATCACCACCCGCTGGCCGGAATCGATCATCTGTTCGAGGGTCGGGAACGAGGTTGGGGAGCCCGTGTACACGTAAGTCAGTAACCCGCTGTCTTCTACGGCCTTCGCGTAGCCCTCCGGTGAGATGCCGTCCTGGTTTATGAAGATCATGACTTCGCGGGGGTTCGCCGCCAGGAACTGGGCGATCCGGCCAAGTTCCGCGGTCAGGTCGACCGAACCCAGCTGGCAGAACTCGTGACACATGTAGGTGGCGGCGTCGGTGTTCCGACCCTCACCCTTGGGGATTCTGGTGACCGTGCCATTTTCGTCGGCTTCGCCGTAGTGCGTATCGAAAAGCAGCGCCCTCGCACCGCGGTCGAGTTGGTGGGTGATCGAGTAGGTCTGGTTCGGAAGCGACCAATTGTTCTCCGCCGCCGACATCGAGTTGTGAGTGCCGGGCAGGACGACGTTGTCCAGGGTCCGGTTGCACAGCAGGTCAGATCCGTTGCACGGGTTTTCGTCCGCGGCCCTCGCGAAGGAAGGCGCGAGCAGCAGTAGCCCCAGCGCAGCGATTATCCAGACGACTCTTCCCCGGAAAGCGAACATTCCTGATGATCCCATGCCTGAATAAACCCCGTCGCCGTGCTTCAGTTGCGCTCAGAGGATGCCGACGACTCGGGCCGGAGCGCCGCTGCCGCCGACCAGTGGCAAGGGAAGGCAGGACACGGTGAAACCGGTCGAAGGCAGGCGGTCGAGGTTTACCAGCCGTTCGATCTGCGAATAGGCGAGGTCGACCTGATGGGCTTGCCAGAAGATGCCGGTTTCCGTTTTCTCGATCGCCTCCTGGGCCTGCATCCAGAGTGGGCGGTCCCAGCCCCAAGCGTCGATGCCCATCACCCGCACGCCGCGCTCGTAAAGCCATTCGGTGGCGGCGCCGCTGACTCCGGGTCCGTGGGCCATGTACTCGGAGGTGTCGATCCACCGGTCGCAGCCCGTGCGAACGAGCACGATGTCGAACGGCTTCAGGTCATGGCCGGCCTCGTCCAGCGCTTCTTCGACGTCGGCCACTGCGATCACCTCGCCGTCGGCGCGGCCGTCGAAGTTCAGGACGACCCCCGGATTCACGAACCACTCGAGCGGCAGCTGATCGATCGTCTGGGCCGGCTCGCCGCCGATCGTCGAGTTGTAGTGCCACGGCGCGTCGACGTGGGTCGAGTTGTGGGTACCGAACCTGGTGAAAAACTCGTTGGCCCAGCCTTCGCCGTCACGCAGCAGCTCCGGTTCGACGCCAAACAGTTCCTTGATCACGGCGGCGCCGGCCGCGTGGTCGCTGAATTCGACTTCGGTGCGGAGCACGTCCGGGGTCTCCGGGGGACTTGACTGAATCGGGCAGGACAGGTCGATGATCTCCATGAGCTGACTATAAGCGCGGTGGGTCGAGTGAAACACAGGTATCGTCCGACCAGTGATCAGTCGCGCAATCGATCGACGGATCGCCGACCGCGATCGCCGTCTCAGACTCGGACACGAGCCAGAGGCCATTCGACGGCGGCTTTCCGAGCCACCGGGTTCCCGCTACCTGCGGGACTTGATCTACGGGGCGATCGATGGGGCGGTGATGACGTTTGCGATCGTGGCAGGCGTTGCCGGAGCGAGCCTCGGTGATTCCGTGGTCGTGATCCTCGGCCTGGCCAACCTTTTTGCTGACGGCTTCAGCATGGCGATCAGTAACTATCTCGGGATCCGTGCCGAACGTGACCAGCGCAATTTCGCCCGGTCGACCGAGGAGCGTCATGTCCGCGAGGTGCCGGAGGGCGAAAGGGAAGAGGTTCGCGAGATCTTTGCCGCGAAGGGTTTCGAGGGCGAGGATCTGGATCGAGCCGTCGAAGTGATCACTTCCGACCGTGACCGCTGGGTAGACACGATGATGAGCGACGAACTCGGCTACGGCTCCGACGCCGAGGAGCCAGCCAAGGCTGCGCTTGCGACTTTCGCCGCCTTCGTGATCATTGGCAGCCTGCCACTGGTTGCTTTCCTGCTCAACCTGCTCTCGCCGGGTTTGATTGATCACCCGTTCCTGGTCAGCGCGATTTTGACCGGGGTCGGGTTCTTTGGCGTCGGGATCGCCAAGTCGAAGATAGTCCACCAAGCGTGGTGGAAGGGTGCCATTCAGACCCTGGCGCTCGGCGGTTCTGCTGCGGGGGTCGCTTACCTGATCGGCACCGCCCTCCAGGGAGTCGGCTGACCGTGTCACGCACCTTTCTCGATTCGATTCGTGCCGCGGCTCTGACCGTGGCTGCCCGGCTGGTCTTCGCACTGCCCGACCCGCTGCTGACCAGGATCTTCGGCCGCCCGCCCGCGGTGGCGGCCGAACTCCGCCCGGACGCGTGGGCGCTATGCCGGATCGCCGGAATCGTCGAGAAGGACGCGGGTGGCGTCGGTCCGCTCGAGACGAGGATCGACACCGAGAACCTGGCCCGGGTAGTGACGACCGAACCCGAACCGGGCGTCGACGCCCGGGACATCGACCTCGAGTCGGACGTCGGAATCCTCAGGTCACGGCTGTTCGTGCCAACTGGCGCACCGGCAGTCGGCCCGCTGATGATCTATTTCCACGGTGGTGGCTGGGTGGTCGGTTCGCTCGACACCCACGACCGGTCCTGCCGTCGGCTGGCCGCCTCGAGCGGCATGCGCATCCTTGCGGTCGACTACCGCCTTGCTCCCGAGCATCCCTTCCCGGCGGCACCGGACGACGCGCTTGCGGCCTGGCAGACGGTGCAGAACGATCCCGGCCGCTTCGGGGCCGATCCCGATCGGGTGGCGGTCGGCGGGGACAGCGCCGGCGGCAACCTCGCGGCGGTGCTCTGCCAGGACCTGAAGCGGATGGGGGAAACCCAGCCGATCTTCCAGCTGCTGATCTATCCGGTGGTCCACATCGGTGCCGAGACCCGTTCGAAAGTCGACTTTGCCACCGGCTTCTACCTCACGACCGAACGCATGGACTGGTACGACGAGCAGTACTGCCCGGGGGACCTGGGCCGTGAGGTCAGGGCGTCGCCATTGCTGGCCGACGACCTCTCCGGTCTCGCTCCGGCGTACATCACGACCGCACTTGCCGACCCGCTGCGCGACGAAGCCGAGGATTACGCCCACCGGCTGGCCGCGGCCGGGGTGCCGGTCCGGCTCGACCGCATGCCGATGGTCCACGCCTGGTTCAACATCACGATCTCGCGTAGCTCGATCAAGGGGCACGACGTGATCGCGGAGCAGATCAGGCGCTACCTGGCCGAGGTGCCGGACCCGGCCACTTTGAATTCAGGCGACTGAATACGATGGAGCGATGCCCGCCGGTACTGAAAACCTGACCGTCCGCCTGCCCGATGGCACCGCTCTCGAGCTCGAGCCCGGAGCCACCGGTGCCGATGCCGCGATGGCGATCGGCGAAGGACTGGCCCGGGCCGCGCTCGCCCTCAAGGTGGGGGACGAAGTCCGTGACCTGTCAGCTCCGGTCAGCGACGGCGAGGAGATTTCGATCATCACCTCCCGCGACCCGCAAGGGCTTGAACTGATCCGCCATGACGCCGCCCACGTGATGGCGACCGCGGTCCAGGAGCTCTACCCGGGGACCAGGGTAACGATTGGCCCGGCGATCGAGAACGGCTTCTATTACGACTTCGAGTTCCCCGAGGACGTGACCATCACCGACGCCGACCTGCCGGGCATCGAAGCGGAGATGAAGAAGCACATCAAGGCCGACGAAAAGTTCGAGCGCCGTGATGTGTCCGTGGCAGAAGCGATCGAGATCTTCAGGGAGCAGGACGAAAACTTCAAGGTCGAACTGATCGAGGACCTGATCGCAAACGATGGCGCGGAGACCGTCTCGCTCTATCGGAACGGCCCGTTCGAGGACCTCTGCCGCGGCCCGCATGGTCCCGGCACCAAGAAGATCAAGGTGATCAAACTGAACTCAGTCGCCGGCTCCTACTGGCGCGGCGACGAGAACCGGGAGACGCTCACCCGGATCTACGGCACGGCATTCTTCGACAAAAAGGACCTCGCCGAGTACCTCGAGAAGATCGAGCAGGCCAAAGCCCGGGACCACCGCCGTCTCGGGCCTCAGCTCGACCTGTTCATGCTCCGCGAAGAAGCCCCCGGCATGCCGTTCTGGCTGCCGAACGGCACCGTGCTGCTCGGCCTCATCGAGAAGGAAGTCCGGGACCAGCTCGACCGGCGCGGCTACCAGGAGATCGCGACCCCGCAGGTGATGGACGAAGCGCTCTGGCACCGGTCAGGGCACTGGGAGAACTACAAGGACGACATGTACTTCATGGAAGTCGACGACCGGCGTTACGCGCTGCGGCCGATGAACTGTCCCGGCGCCTGCCTCGTCTACGGCGCCCACCGGCATTCCTACCGCGATCTGCCGCTGCGTCTCGCCGAGTTCGGCCGGGTCACCCGGAACGAACGCGAAGGCGTGCTTCACGGGTTGCTGCGGGTCCGGGCCTTCACCCAGGACGACGCGCACGTCTACTGCACCGAGGACCAGATCGAGGCCGAGGTCGGCGACATCTGCGAGGCGATCGACGAGCTCTACGGACGCTTCGGCTTCGAGGACGTCTCGGTCGAGCTTTCGACCAAGCCGGACAAGGCGATGGGCAGCGACGACCTTTGGGAGAAGGCCGAGGCAAAGCTCAAGGCAGCGCTCGACGGCCAGAAGCGCGACTACAGGATCAATCCGGGCGACGGCGCCTTTTACGGCCCGAAGATCGACTTTCACGTGACCGACGCGCTTGGCCGGTCCTGGCAGCTCGGCACCTGCCAGCTCGACTTTCAGATGCCGGAGCGATTCGAGCTCGATTACACCGGCGCCGACGACGAGCGCCAGCGCCCGGTGATGATCCACCGCGCACTCCTCGGGTCGATGGAACGTTTCGCCGGAATCCTGATCGAGCACTACGCCGGGCGCTTCCCGTCCTGGTTGGCGCCGGTCCAGGCGATGGTCGTGCCGGTCGCCGACCGGCACATCGACTATGCCAGGCAGGTCGCTGAAGACCTGCGCAGCTCGGGCGCCAGGGTCAAGGTCGAAGAGCGCTCGGAATCGGTCGGCAAGAAGATCCGTGCCGCCGAACTGGGCCGCTATCCGTACATGCTGGTCGTCGGTGATCGCGAGGTCGAAGCGGGGCAGATCGCGGTCCGCTCCCACGACGAGGGCGAACTCGGTTCTATGACTTCGGAAAAGTTCTGTATGCTGCTTGACACTTGATTATTCGCATTGAACAGAACCCTTTCCAGTTCGCCTCCGCGAACCAATTTCCAGTTTGTCCGTCCGCTTGAACCTCCGCTTGGCTGCTAACTAGTGCCGGTTCCTCGCAGGTTCGATCGGCGTCCGCCCGAGCGTGATTCGACTCGTATCAACGAGCGCATCCGTGTGCCCAAGGTCCGGCTCATCGGAGCCGACGGCGAGCAGGTCGGCATCGTCACGACGGACGACGCCCGGGAGATGGCCCGCGACGCGGACCTCGACCTGGTCGAAGTCGCCGCCGGCGCCAAACCGCCCGTGGCCCGCCTCCTCGACTACTCGAAGTACAAGTACGAGCAGGAGCAGAAGCTCAAGCAGGCTCGCAAGCACCAGACCCAGGTCAACGTGCGCGAGATCAAGTTGCGCCCGAAGATCGCGGTCCACGACTACAACACCAAGAAGGGCCACGTCACCCGTTTCCTGAAGCACGGCGACAAGGTCAAGGTGACGATCATGTTCCGCGGTCGCGAGCAGGCTCACCCCGAGCGTGGCCGCGACCTGCTCTACCGCCTCTTCGAAGACCTCGAGGGCC
>JBBSKC010000019.1:0-32039 GCA_038256675.1 Solirubrobacterales bacterium
GGATCGGCCACTCTGGAAGGCACCACAGTCGAACTCTCCGAGGACGCCGCGGGCCTGCTCAACGACACCTTCGGGATCACGGATCTCGAGGGTGGTCTCGTGATCGGCATCTCCGCCATCACGGTCAAGGGCTAGTCGCCCGAAGGGCCAGTCGCAAGGCCGGCCCGGCAGTTCAGCTTGACGGGAACGGCGTCGGACCCATCCGGGTGTGGCGCCGTTTCTCGTTCAGCTCCAGATCGGATATTGGTCTCCCAACCTCAATCATGCCGTCACACCCTGCGACTCTTTTGATGAAGGATTCAGTAATCAGGGGCTATCCGTGCTACTGTCGTTAAACGGAAGTCATCCCTTTGGGATTCGGTCATCGGAGCAATTCATTTACTCCCCCGGATTACGGAGCTTCCTCAATCAAGGGCCCCACATGCGCGGTACCCGCACGGGCGATAAACAGCTTTTCGGCACCGACCTCACCGAGGCGATCTCAGCGGCGATGATCGACCTTTATGCCGACTTCTACGAGCACAGCCGGACCACCGCCACCACCCACATCAACGGCAAGGTTGTCGTGTGCGTGCTTGAAAACATCCTGACGACCCACGAGAACGAGCAGATCGACGTCGGCAATTCCGGTGAAGTGATCGACAAACGGGTCGCTTTCCAGGATCGCACTGAAGATGAATTCACGGCCGCCGTCGAACGATTGACCGGCCGGTCAGTCACGGCCTTCCTGAGCGCCAACCAGACGGTTCCCGGGGTCGCTTGCGAACTCTTCTTCCTCAGCTCAGAACCGTTTCAAGGTACGGACTGAGATTTGACGTCGGCACCGCCTGACCCGAACCGGATAGACGCGGCACTCATGGGTCGTTCGCAGGACGGCGAGGCCGACGCCTTTGCCGAGCTCTACGACCGCCACGTCAAACGTGCCTTCAGGGTCGTCGGTTCAATCTGCCACAACGTGAGTCAGACTGAAGAAGTGGTCCAGGAAGGCTTTCTCATCATCTGGAAGAAGCGGGATACCTTTCAGCTCCAGCGCGGGAATTTTCAGGCCTGGGCAATGGGGATCTTCAAGAACCGCGCAATCGATTCCGTTCGGGCCCGGGCCGTTCGTCCCCAGGACGTTGAAATGTCGGAACCGTTGCCGGATGAAGCGGGCCGGTCGACTTCGGACGAAGCGATCGCCCGGATCGAGAACGCCAGCCTGCGGGATACGCTCAAACGCCTGCCATCCGCCCAGGCCGAAGTGATCACTCTTGCATACTTCGGTGAGTTGTCCCAGTCGGAGATCTCGGACCTTCTCGACCTGCCTCACGGCACCGTCAAAGGCCGGATGCGCCTCGGCCTCGAGAAGCTGAGACGTGAGATCCCTGATTCTACTTCACTCCGGTAGTACCGATGCGACATGATCTGTCGCGATGACCCTTCCCCCGGGACCCACCGCACCACCCGTCGTCCAAACAATGCGCTGGATCCTGCGGCCGATTCCGTTCATGCAGCAGGCGAGACGCACCTACGGGGAAGCCTTCAGCGTGAGGTTTACCGGCTTCAATTCAAAGATGGTGATGGTCTCCGACCCGGACTTGGTCAAGACCGTCTATTCCAACCCGGCCAACTCGCTGCCAGCGTCACGCATCGCTTTGCTCGAACCTACCCTTGGCCGCAAATCGGTGCTCCTGCTCGATGGCAAGGAGCACTTGGCGCGGCGAAAGCTGATGCTGCCCGCTTTCCATGGCGAGCGCATGCGCTCGTACCAGCGGGTGATGGAAGAAGCGATCACTCGTGAAATCGATTCCTGGCCACCCGGCGCCGCTTTTCCGATCCACGGCCGCATGCAGGCGGTCACCCTCGAGGTGATCCTTCGCGCGGTGTTCGGAGTCACCGACGTCGACCGCCTGAACCGGCTGCGCGAACTGCTGGGCAAGACTCTCGATGCCACCGCCTCACTCGGCCTCCAGCTGATCACGATCATCGGCCGGCGCTTCGGGCGGGACGTCGGCACACCGGGATTCAAAGCCACGCTGGCCCAGGTCGACCAGGAACTTGCCGGCCTGATCGAAGAGCGACGCCGGGACCCGGGCCTCAAAGAGCGTGAGGACATCCTCTCGATGATGGCGTCCGCCGAGTTTGCGGATGGTGAGCGGATGGACGACCACGAACTGCGCGACCAGCTGATGACCCTGCTGATGGCCGGCCATGAGACCACCGCCACTGCCCTGGCCTGGACCTTCGACCTGCTGCTACGCAGCCCGGGCACTCTGGCGCGGTTGAAGGCCGAACTCGCTGAAGGAGGCGACGAGTATCTGCGGGCGACGATCACCGAGTCGCTCCGGCTCCGCCCCGTGATCCCGATCGCGGGCCGCATCCTCGACGAAGCGATCGAGGTCGACGGCATCCGCCTCGAGGCCGGGGACAACGTCGCGCCGTCGATGTGGATGGCTCACACCCGCGCCGATTCGTTCCCCGACCCGCTCGCTTTCAGGCCGGAGCGATTCCTCAACGACCCCCCGGAGACATACTCGTGGATCCCGTACGGAGGCGGTGTCCGCCGTTGCCTCGGGGCGGCCTTCGCCGAATTCGAGATGCGGGTGGTCCTGACCGAGGTCCTCAACCGGTGTGACCTCCAGCTTGCCGACCCCCGGCCGCAAAGGGTCGGACGCCGCAACATCACTTTCTCGCCGAAAGAAGGCACGCCGGTCGTGATGACCTCCCGGGCTCCGCGGAGCTGATGCAGCGTCAGCCCATGCCGGACGCAGCCTTTACCAGTGCGGCAAGATCGTCCTGCATCGCTTCGACCACCCCCTGCACCTCCGGACTCTGCTCACGGTCGGCGGTGATGCCGATGTCCACCGAGTCGCGGTAGCTCATCACCGTCACGTTGAGACCCATGCCGTCCGAAATGATCGACAGCGGATACAGGGCTTCGAGTTTCGCGCCGCAGCAGTAGAGGTCCACCGGCGGGCCGGGAACGTTCGACACGATCGTGTTCCACGGAGGTCGGGTGAAACGTCCCGAAAGCTCGGTTGCCATGCGGGCCGCGCGGGCGTGGAGCGCGGGCGGGATGAACGTGGAGATGTCACGCATCGCCTCGGCCGGCAGTGCGCCGTGGTTCTCCTTGCCGATGCTCATCGTCTCGTGGCTGAACATCAGGCGTTCGACCGGATCGTCGATGTGCGTCGGAAGCGGAACGATCATGCCCGAGACCCGGTTGCCGAAAGTTCCCATTTGTTCCTCGGTCCGGACCGAGATCGGCACGAGCACGACCAACGGCTCCTCGGGCAGTTCCCCTCGCCGGAGAAGATCCGTCCGCAGGGCCGCAGCGACCAGAGTCACGACGACGTCGTTCACCTTGACCCCGAATGCGTTCTTCACCGTTTTCACGTCATCCAGTGACACCGCACCGACGCCGAATATCCGGTGAGGGGAAACCAGCCCCCCGTACGGACCGCGGGGCGCCTTGATCGGCGGTCTTTCGATCACGGTGGCATCGTCTTCCCGGTTGATCGTCGACCTGATTTTCGAAAGCGACCGGCTGATCCGCTCCGAGCCGGGGAGACCGACGACCGACGGCAGGATGTCGACGTGTGGCAGCAGACGCCCCAGTCTCGATGCCAGGTTCACGGGGTAGCGCGGCAGAGACTTGATGCCGTGAGCCAGTAGCTCCCTTCCGTCGGGAATGCCCGCTTCGTTCCGGGTGTCTCCCGGCGGGTCAACTTTCCGCGGCTTCACGGTCAGGTCGTACAGCGCCGACATGATTTCGGCTCCGGACAGGCCGTCAACGGCCGCGTGATGAGTCTTGCTGAGCAGGGCGACCTTGCCACCCTCGAGCCCCTGGATCAGGTAGACCTCCCAGAGCGGCCTCGAGCGGTCCAGCCGTCGTGAGTAGATCCTTCCGGCCTGCTCGAGCAGCTGCTCGCGGTTTCCGGGAACCGGAAGAGCGATTTCGCGGACGTGGTACCCGATGTCGAAGTGCTGGTCGGCCACCCAGTACGGCCAGTCCAGGTTGAACGGGACTTCCGCCAGCCTCTGAGTGAAGGGCGGCACGAGGTGCAGCCTGCTGCTGACGACTTCAATCAGCTTCGCGAGAGTGAGAACTCCGCCGGGTGCGGTCGAGGGGTCGAGGATGGACAGGCCACCCACGTGCCCATAGTTCCGGTCGTTCTCGATCGCCAGGAAGTTCGCGTCCAGGCCCGACAGCTGCTGGATGCCCGGGCTCATACCCTGCCTGGAGTGAGTTCGGCGGCGAGGATGCGCCAGAGCCGGGCGTCAACACCCATCCCGAGGTGACTGCTGTCCACTTCGATGGTTTCAGCAGCCCGGTCGAGGCAAGCCTCGTACTTGACCACGGTGTCATTGCGCGAGTAGAAGGAGATGAACCTCACATCTTCGGGGAAGCGGCGGTAGAACTCGGCCCTCGACTGCCGGCAACACTCGCCGTTCATGCATTCGCGGCTCAGGAGCCCCGGTACGCCGAACGTGCCGAGACCTCCGACGATTCCGATGGATGGCCACACGCGGGGGTGAACGTCCGTCTGATTGCGAAGAGGCGAACCGAGCGTGACCAGTGTCTCGACCAGATCGGGCCGGCGGATCGCGAGCACCTTGCCGATCGCACCGCCGCGGCTCTGGCCGACGACCAGCGCCCGGCGTCCATCGGCTTCCACGGCAACCTCGAGGCGCCGCTCGACCGCGCTTACCGTCTTCTCCATGCAGTCGACGTTCCAGCGAATGCCGCTGCGCACGAGTTGGAAGTCGCCGGACCTGAGCCACTTGGCCATTCGGGTCAGGCTGGGATCGCCCGCCAGAAATCCCGGAATCAGGGTGACGGGCCTGCCTTCCCCGTCCGGTGGCTCAGGCCATGAGGCTTCGCGCTGAGTGGAACGGAACTCGTCGAACATGCGCATGCCGGGAAGCTTCGCGAAGCTGGTTGTCGGGGAGATTCCGATGGCTATGGTTCTACCGTTTGATTCGGATGACTACCGGTACCACGGTTAGAATGCGGCTTCCGTCTTTCCTCAGAGCTACAGGATGAACTCCCGCCAACCCCTCACCGTTGACCTCATGCACCTGGACTTCCCAAAATCCATGGGTGCGCACCTGATGGGCGACGTGATCGTGGATCCAGGGTCCGAGAAGACGATTGACCGCGTGATCGAAGCGCTCGACGGCCGCGCACCGAGGGCAATCCTCCTCACCCATGTTCATTTCGATCACGCCGGTGGCACCGGCAGACTGGTCGAGCGGTATCCGGACGTCGAAGTCTGGGTCCATGAACGCGGCGCGCCGCACATGATCGATCCGGAACGACTCGTCTCCAGCGCCCGCAAGGTGTTCGGCGAACACTTCAGGCGGCTCTGGGGCGAGGTGGTTCCGGTGCCGGAGGCCAACGTGAGGGTCCTTGAGGGCGGCGAGAGCGAGGGCGAGTGGGAGGTCGCCTATACCCCGGGCCACGCCCAGCACCACGTCTGCTATCTCCACCTCCCGACGCGCACCGCCTTCACCGGCGACGTGACCGGGGTCCGCATCGACGGCGGCCCGGCCTTCCCCCCGACCCCGCCACCGGACATCGATCCGCCGCTCTGGCATCAGTCCCTCGAGACGGTGTCCGCCTGGGATCCGCATCGCATCGCGTTCATGCACTTCGGTCAGGCGACAGACGTGCAGGAGCAAATCGCGATGATGCACGAATCGCTTGACGAGTTCACGGAGATATCCCGGATCACCGACGCCGTAGAAATGACCGACTGGATCCGCGGCTGGGTCGCCGAGCGCGCCGGAGCGGAGGCGATCGACTCCTACTGGCGTGCCGGACCCTTCGAGGGAATGTGGTCGGGTTTCGACCGCTACTGGCAGCGAAAGCAAAAGTGATCCGGCCGGCTCGACCGCTTCGTTAAGGTCTGTATATCCCGCTGAATGCCCAGCGGACTACAGAAGGAGCGGAAGATATGACCGGAACGACTGAAACCGCAATTCTCGCCGGCGGATGCTTTTGGGGCCTGCAGGAACTGGTGCGCAAGCGGGACGGTGTGATCTCCACGAGGGTCGGATATTCCGGAGGCGACGTTCCGAACGCGACTTACGGCAATCACGGCACGCACGCCGAGGCGATCGAGATCGTCTTTGACCCGGAAGTGACTTCTTACCGGGACCAGCTCGAGTTCTTCTTCCAGGTCCACGACCCGACGACGAAGGACCGTCAGGGCAACGACGCCGGGACCAGTTATCGCTCCGGGATCTACTACCTCGACGACCGGCAGAAGCAGGTCGCCGAAGACACGATCGCCGACGTCGACGCGTCAGGTCTCTGGCCGGGCACGGTCATCACCGAAGTCGAACCGGCTGGACCGTTCTGGGAGGCCGAGCCCGAGCACCAGGACTACCTCGAGCGCTTCCCCAACGGGTATACCTGCCACTTCGTCCGCCCTGACTGGAAGCTGCCCCACCGCGCCGAATCGGTCAGCTAGCCGGATCCGCCGATTTCGAAAGGGCCACCAGGGCGGCCATCGCTTCGTCGGCCCGATGGGCCGGGACGAGGAGGTGGTCGTGACGGAGGCCGGCAATAACGTTGCAGCTGATCCCTACGGCGGCGAGGCAAGTGCTCACGGCCGCGGTCAGCCCGACATCCGCCGCCGCTGAATAAACCCGAAGCGTGATCCAGGCGGCGACGAAGTCGTACTCGAGCCCGAGTCCTTCAGCGTCCGCTTCGGTGATCACGGCGCTCACCCCCTCGGGTTCACGCACTGTGGCGAGCAACTCAACTTCCCCGAGTCCTTCGTCGGGAGCGGCCACGAACACGAAACTGCCGGGCAACGTTTCGGGACGCAGGTCCCTCAGAAGTGCAGAAAGACTGTTTGGCGGCACCGGTGCGTTAAGCGGCGCGGCGTTCTTCGTCGCAGCGGCCGCCGGAGAGGACGCGGAGCTTGGCCGGCTCGGCGGCCCGGGTGTCGGTCTCGATTTCTATCTCGGCGGTCTCCGTGGATTCGCACCACGGACACGGCTGGCCGTGAAACACCGGGACTTCGCAGGTGAAGCAGATGACTGTCATCTTTTCGCTCATAGCCCGAACGACTTTAGGCGGGCGATCGGCGGAAAAGCCGTACTTGAGGTGGAATCAGGATCTGACGCCGCTGAGCAGAGCCATTTCCCGCCACTTCCAGTAGCAGTCAACGTCCTCGAAGCCGATTTTTCTGAGAAATTCGAGCTGACTCTCGACATCCAGGAGGCGGTCCGACGGATCGGCGTCTTCGAGCGTTTCGCCGATCGCATGGATGAACTCGAGCCGTCTCCGCTGCGAGGTCGAGGCAACGTGCTCGAAGTTGATGAAGACACCGCCGGGTTCGAGAAGGCCGAAGACCTCGGCGTAGAGCGACCGTTTGCGCTCGTGTTCCAGGTGGTGGATCGCAAACGACGACACGACCAGATCGAAGTTGCCAAGCTCGGGCAACGTGTCGACCAGGTCGTGCTCGATGATCTGAATATCCGGGTCGTCGCTGAACTGCTCGTTCGCGATCTCGAGCATCGGTGGCGAGACGTCCAGACCCACACCCGTCCAGCCCGTGCGGGTTTGACCGAGGAGGCTCAGCAGCCGACCGCTGCCGGTCCCGAGGTCGAGTACCCGGCCAATTTGTTCCGGCACCAGTTCGAGCAGCACACCCTCACCTTCCGCGCGGTGAGGGAAGTCGTCCGCGGCGGCCAGGTAACTAGTCGCATACTCCTGTGCGTTCCATTCGTTGCCAGGCATCTCAGGCGGCAGAACTCTGGTTGGCGCGGACCTTCCCCATGCCTGAATTGTATGCGGTGCAAGGGACCTAGCCCAGGACGGCTTCCAGCTCGCCGGCCACGCCGAACAACAATGACTCCGTGCCGGGACGGCCGAGGATCTGCATCCCGGCCGGCAGCCCACTGGCCTGGCCGACCGGAACCGTGATCACCGGCCATCCGAGTTGACTGAGGGGAGTGACGCAGGAGAGCATGGCCGATCGCTGCGAAACCTCCTGGCCGTCGATCGTCACCGTGTCAGCCGCGAGCAGCGGGGCCGCGACGGGAACCGTGGGCGCGATCAGTACGTCACTGTCCTTCATCGCTTCAGTGAACCCGGCGATAACCCTCACCCGGCCATCCTGCGCCTCTTCGTATTCGGATGCGGTGATCTTTCGGCCCTCTTCCAGGCGGCCTCGAACCTGATCTTCGTACTCGTCCTTCAGGGTCTCGAACCAGCCCGCATGGACCTTCGCCACTTCGTAGAGCTGAATGGTGCGATGAACCTCGTCAGCCAGGTCGATCTCCGGCATGGCGACATGGACCACGGCCGCTCCTTGACTCTCAAGATCTTCCGTGACCCGCACAATCAGGTCGGTGACATCGTTCGCGGCCCTGCTCAGGAGGTCGTCGGCGATCGCGATCCGAATCTCGGACAGATCGACCTGCAGTTTCGGTTTCGTCTTCGACCCACCGGTCAGCTCTGACATCAGGATCGCCACATCCTCGGCGGTTCGAGCCAGCGGACCGACCACGTCATAGGAGTGGGCCAGCGGAAAGACGCCGTTCATGGGGACCGAATTCAAGGTCGGCCTCATTCCGACCAGGCCGCAGAGCGAGGCCGGCACGCGGATCGATCCACTTGTGTCGGTTCCGAGACCGGCCAGGGCCATGCCCGACGCGACGGCCGCAGCCGGGCCCGAGCTGGAGCCTCCGGCAAGCCGCGAAGGGTCGAACGGATTGCGGCAGTCGCCCCAATGCGAATTGCGGCCGTCGATACCGAAGGCGAACTCGTTCGTATGGCCTTTGCCGACGACGATCGCCCCTGCCGAACGCAGCCGCCCGACCGTCTCGGCATCAGTCACCGGCGTTCGCGACCAGTTCGCCGAGCCGGCCGTGGTCGGCATGCCGGCGACGTCGATTACGTCCTTGACACAGATCGGGATCCCGAAAAGCGGTGGCCGCCGCTTGCGTTTGTCCGCCGCCTTTGCCTGGGACAGCGCCCCTTCCCGGTCCAGGTGGATCCAGGCGTTTACTTCGGGCTCGATTTCGTCGATCCGTCCGAGCACTGACTCCATCAGCTCGGCGGCCGACAACTCGCCCCGCCCAAGGCGGTCCCGCGCCTCGGTGATCGTCGGGAGTGTGTGACTCGAAAACAGCTGGCTACACCGGGTCGACCGAATCCACGAACAGGTCCACCGCCAGCTCGGCGCCTTCACCGTCGGCGGCATAAGGACCGAAGTCGGTCACACCCGCGGCCTTCAGGACGTCCTCGCAGAGCAGCGCCTGGCCGGTGTACCGGCGGCTGTCCTGCGTCAGGACGGAATACGCGGCATCGGCATAGATCGCCGGCGTCCTTGCCATCTTCATGGCGGCATCGCCGCCGAGCAGGTTCTGGACCGCCGCCGTCGCGACGAGGGTCCGGGGCCACAGTGCGTTCGAGGCCACACCGTCTTCACGGAGCTCTTCGGCGAGGCCGAGAGCACTCAGGGTCATTCCGTACTTGGCGATCGTGTAGGCGGTGTGCGGTGCGAGCCAGCGCGGTTCGAGCGTGATCGGCGGCGAGAGGGTCAGGATGTGGCCGTTGTCGCTCTTCCTGAGGTGCGGAACGCAGGCCTTGCTCAGCGCGTAGGTGCCACGCACGTTGATGTTCTGCATCAGGTCGTAGCTCTTCATCCTGAGGTCGTCCACCCCCGAAAGGTCGATCGCACTGGCGTTATTCACGCAGATGTCGATTCCGCCGAACTCCTCGACGGTCCGGGCGACCACGTCCGCGATGCTCTCGTCGCTCCTCACATCACCGACGATCGGCAGCGCCTTTCCGCCCGCCTTTTCGATCTCTCCGGCCGCGGTGAAGATCGTGCCTTCGAGCTTGGGGTGCGGCTCGGCGGTTTTGGCGAGCAGGGCTACGCTGGCTCCATCGGCCGCGGCCTTGAGGGCAATCGCCAGTCCAATGCCGCGGCTGCCGCCGGAGATCAGCATCGTCTGGCCGGAAAGGTTTCGGGTCTCTTCGTAGTCGGTCATCGCCGCGAAGCTTAATCCTTCGGCCCGGTCTGGTTGCCGGGTAGACTCGGGGAAATTCCCTCGGCTTCGAACGAAGCTGAGTTTCGCGTCCCATTTACTTGGATTGGAGCCACATGAGCAGCTATGCAGTCGTGAACCCGGCAACCGGTGAGAAGGTCAAGGAGTACCCGGAAATCTCGGACGGAGAACTCGAAGGCGCGATCGGCAAAGTCGATGGCGCGTACTGGGGCTGGTCACAGAACTCCACGCTGGCCGAGCGGGCCGCGATGGTCAAGCGGGTCGGTGAACTCCACATCGAACGACGTGACGAACTGGCCGAGATCATCATTCGCGAAATGGGCAAGCCGGTCGAGCAGGCGCTCGGCGAGATCGACTTCTGCGGCGACATCTACGGCTACTACGCCGACAACGCCGAAGAGTTCCTGAAGGACGAACCGATCGACCTGCTCGCGGGAGAGGGCACGGCGATCATCCGCCGCACCTCGATCGGACCGCTACTCGGCATCATGCCCTGGAACTTCCCGTACTACCAGGTGGCCCGGTTCGCCGGACCGAACCTGACCCTCGGCAACACCGTCCTGCTGAAGCCGGCGCCGCAGTGCCCGGAGTCAGCCGAGGCCCTCCAGCAGATGTACAAGGATGCCGGCTTCCCCGAAGGGGCATTCGAGACGATCCTGGCGACGAATGACCAGATCGCCGGTGTGATCGCCGACCCCCGGGTCCGCGGCGTGTCACTGACCGGCTCGGAACGGGCCGGTGCGGCCGTGGCGGAGATCGCCGGTCGCAACCTGAAGAAGGTGGTACTCGAACTCGGCGGATCCGATCCGTTCATCCTGCTCGGAACCGATGACCTCGACGAAGCGATCTCTGCAGCGGCGGATGCCCGCCTCGACAACACCGGGCAGTCATGCAACGCGGCCAAGCGTTTCATCGTCGCCGACGAGCTTTACGACGACTTCCTCGAAGGTCTCACCGCGAAGATGGTCGAGGCCGAAACCGGCGATCCGACCTCGGAGGATACGGCGATGGGGCCGCTTTCTTCCGAAGCCGCAGCTGACCGTCTCAAGGATCAGCTCGACCGGGCGGTCGCCAATGGCGCCCGTATCGTCGCCGGCGGCGGACGGACCGGCAACTTCATCGAAAGCACGGTCCTGGCTGACATTTCGAAGGACAACGACGCCTACCACGAGGAGTTCTTCGGACCGGTGGCTTCTGTTTATAAGGTGGGCTCGGAAGAAGAAGCGATCGAACTCGCCAACGACACCCCGTTCGGCCTCGGCTCGTACGTCTTCGCGTCGGATCCCGATCAGGCGGCGCGCGTTGCCGACAGGATCGATGCAGGAATGGTCTACGTCAACGGGACTCTGCTCGACGGTGCGGAGCTCCCGTTCGGCGGTGTCAAGCGGTCCGGCTTCGGACGCGAACTCGGCAAGTACGGAATGGACGAGTTCGTCAACAAGAAGCTGATTCGCGTTTTGAAGTAGGCGGCGCGCCGGTCGGCCGCTTTAGAGCTGCATCGACTTCAGCGTCAGGTAGTCCTCGATCCCGTAAGGACCGAGCTCCCTGCCGTGCCCGGACATCTTGCGGCCGCCGAACGGGGCGAGCGGATTGAACACGCCGCCGTTGATCTCGACCTGACCGGTATCCATGCGGCGGGCAACCCGCTTGGCCCGCTCCTCGTCGGCGGACCAGACCCCGCCGGCGAGGCCGTACCGGGTGGCGTTTGCCAGGTTGACCGCGTCTTCTTCATCCTCGTAGGCCATGATTACGAGGACCGGCCCGAAGACTTCTTCCTGGGCGATAGTCATTCCCGGGGTGACATCACTGAAGACGGTCGGCGATACGAAGTACCCCTGGTCGAGGCCGTCTGGTGCTTCGGCGCCCCCGCAGACCAGCTTCGCGCCCTCTTCGACGCCTTTGTTGATCAGGCCGCGTACCCGTTCGCGCTGGATGTCAGAGACCAAGGGGCCGAGCGTCGTCTCGGGATCCGCCGGATCGCCGACCTTCACCTCACCGATCGCCGCCTGGACGATCGCCTCGACCATCGGCATGGACTCGCGCGGTACAAGCATGCGGGTCAGGGCGGAACAGGTCTGACCGGAATTGATGAAGCACTTCTGGATGCCGTCGACCACCGCGGTTTCGAGGTCGGCGTCGTCGAGGATGACGTTGGCCGACTTGCCGCCCAGCTCGAGTGTCACGGGCTTGACCGATGCGGCGGCCAGTTCGCTGACCCGGCGACCGGCGACGGTTGAACCGGTGAAAGAAACTGCGTCGATCCCGGCGTGGGTGACGATTGCCTCCCCGACCTCAGTTCCGGTGCCGGTGACCAGATTAAAGACCCCTGGGGGCACTCCGATCTCCTCCATGATCTCGGCCAGGATGAAAGCGCTGAGCGGAGCAACTTCGCTCGGCTTGGCCACGATGGTGCAGCCGGCGGTCATCGCCGGAGCGGCTTTGGCGGCGATCTGGTGGAGCGGGTAGTTCCACGGGGTGATCGCGCCGACCGTGCCGACCGGTTCACGCACGATCAGGGAGTTACCCAGCGTCTGCTCCCACGGCAGGTGCTCGACCAGGTGTTCCATCGACATGAAAGTGATCGCCGGTAGACCAGCCTGGATCATCAGCGCCTGCTGGAGCGGGCTGCCCAGCTCCTTCGAGATCACCGCAGCAATCTCTTCGGCGCGGTCCTGGAGACGGACCCCGATACCGGTGCAGACCGCCGCCCGGTCATTCGGTGAAAGCTCCCGCCACGGTCCGGCAGCCGAGTTGGCCGCGGCGACAGCAGCATCGACGTCGGCCGTGGTTCCGGCAGGCACCGAACCCATGACCTCCTCGGTCGTGGCATTGATCACGTCGATTGTCTCGTCCGATGTCGAGTCGGTCCAGGTTCCCCCGATGAAGTGCCGTGAAGTCTTTTCGATCGTGGCTGGGTTCATGCGACGGTCTCCCGATCGGTCGTGGGTAATGCCTGTTCTGACGCAGCGACTATCTGCTCTGCCGTGCGGGAGGCGAGCGCCATGATCGAGACCATCGGGTTGGTGCCCGAAGATGTCGGAAACGCTGAACCATCTCCGATCCAGACCCCTGGGGTGTCGTGAAGCTCGCCGCGCGGATCGGCCACGCTGGTCTGCGGATCCGCACCCATTCGGCAGGTGCCCATCTGGTGCGCCGAGAACATTCGGGCTCCACCGGCCCGTAGCGGAATGCGCGAGCTGCGCGCGACGAAAGCCTCGACGTCATCTCCGATCCGCCAGGTCGGCAGGCCCTCGGCGAGAATCTGAAGTGCCCGGGCCCCGCCGGCGACGTGCATCCGAATCTGGGCCTCGAGCGCCCGCCGGGTGGTCGCGGTGTCCCGGGGGTCGGTCATGGCATACATGGGCTGGGCCCGGCCCTCGGAGTCGATTATTACCTGGCCATGCCCGTGGTCGCGGATCAGACCGATCGTGGTTGCGGCGTTCCTGAAGTCGGCCATCGCCTGCTTGTGCTCGGCCGCGGTGGTGAAAGGAATTGCCGAAGCCGCGAGGCCGGTCGTGTACTGGACGCCTTCGAGCAGGAAGCCGTATCCGTCGTCATCGAGTCCGGTCGAAAACTCGTCGACGATGCCGGCCTGGGGAGCTCCCCACCACGCCTTCTGGTCGGTTCCATAATCGGCGAAGACACTCGTACAGGGGTGGAGCCGCAAATAATTACCCGTCGCCGGTCCGCCGATGCCCGAGCGGAGCAGCAGGGCCGGGGACTCCAGGGCTCCTGCCGCGACCACGACCCGCGGCGCGCGGACCGTAATCTCGTCCTCGCCGATGTGAGCAACCACTCCGGCCGCCCGGCCGCCCTCGACCAGGATCCGGTCGGCGAAGCATCCGACGACGACTTCCGCCCCGTCGTCGACCGCATCCTGCAGATACGTCTTCAAAGTGGACTGCTTCGCCCCCGACTGGTCGCCCCAGCCCATAAAGCCGGCCATCTGCGGGTCGTGGAGGTCCCTGTCCCAGTTCCGGTCGACGGTCTCCCAGGACCATCCAAGCGATTCCGCACCGCGTCGCCATGACTCGTGTGCCGGATTCAGTTCGGAACAGTCGCCGTTCGCGGAGATGCGCCGCCAGACCGAATCGAGGTGCTCGTCGAAGGAAGGGGTCGCGACATCGCTCAGTCCGTGCCCGGCCCATTCTTCGCGGACCCACGGTTTCGTGCGTAGGCAATTTGTCCAGTTGACGACGGTCCCGCCACCGAGGCAGGAACCAGCCTGGAGGCTCACGTTGAAGTCGGCGGTCGGCGTCGGGCCACCGCGCCAATACAGGCGGGAGTAGCCGCCGAGCTCGGTCTGGCCGAAGTCGGCTTCGTTGAAGTAGCCACCGGCCTCGAGCACGATCACCTTGAGGCCGACCGCGGCCAGCCGGGCCGCGATGACCCCACCCCCCGCTCCCGAACCGACGATCACCGCGTCGGCTTCGAGCACATCCCGGTCGTCGGGCGTCAGCGGGGTGATCGGCTTTTCAACCTGTGGTGGCGGGGAGACGGGCCCGGGAAACCCGAACTGCGGCCAGGCCGGGTTCGGCGGCAGGTTGTACGAGAAGAACAGGGTCAGTCCGGTAAGCGCACCGATACCGAATGCCGCGTCCCGGGAAGCCAGGGACATCGTGGTAAAGGTCTGCTCGCGAGAAGCCTGCGACAGCTTCGTGAAGCCCTGGAGTTCGAGAACGTCGAGCAGTTCGGCCAGCCCGGCCTGCGATTCCGGCTCCATCGTTTCGATCGCCTGCACGACCGCTTTGTCCGCCCCGAGGTCTGTCGAGCATCGTGTCCATACCCCGAATTCGTCGTCGTCACGCTCAATGGAAGGCACCACGGTGTTGCAGACGGCGGTCAGCGTGGCGAGCTGGTTCTCGGTCAGCACAGAAAGACTCCTTCGGGTCAGCGTAGCTGGGCTTCGAGTCTAGCCCGTCGCACCCTTGGTCAAGAGCGGATCTTCCGCCGGGTTACTTGTGGCGGCGGGCGTAACCGGCCGTAGCCGGCTCCACGTCTTCGGACGACGCATTGCGCTGGTAGAAACCGAGGAGGAACAGCCCCGTGAACGAGAGGAAAGTCGGGTCGGCGGCCGGCATGTACTGCTCGTCGCAGGCATCCGCCGGCAGGCGCTTGACCGACGCACCGCCGCGGTTCGAACGGGCGTCACGGTAGAGCCGGTATCCCACGGCATCGGCGAGGGCGGCGAAATGATCGACCTTACGCCCGGGACAGACGTCCTGGAGGACGATATTCGTTGCCTTGCGAAGGCGCGACGCTCCCGGTTGTGGGGTGATCAGCGCGTCGTCGAGCGAGGTGATCGAAGTGATCCTCACACCCTTGGGCCGCGGCGCAGAGCGCAGGGCTTTCAGGAAGCGCGACCCTTTGGTGATCTGTCGGAGCGCAGCCGTGCAGTGGCCCCCCTCCCCGCATTGACCACTCGACGACGTCCCCTGGAACGGAGTCTCGAGCGCCACCAGGTCGGAGACGGACCTCGCCATGCCGGGCCAGAATTTCAGGGCCCAGAGCTCGTCGAGGGCGCCGTGCTGATGGCCGAGAAGCGTCACCTTGCGACCAGTCTCGGTCGACATGCGGCGTACTGAGTAGACGACGTGCTCGGCCGTCTTCTGCAGGTCGCCGTAACCCTCGTCGGGCACGGAGATCGAACAGAAAGGAGTTCCGTCCGCAGTCAGTTGAGGTATGTAATTCCACCCGTAGGACTCGGCGGCGCTGGAGAAAGCAGGTGTCAACAGCACCGGCGCCCGTTTCGAGTCAGCGAATCCGTCGCTGCAGGCGAGTGACTCCTTGAGGTCCGCGCGCGGCACCGTGAGTCGCGGACCGATCGAGGCATCGGCAGCTGACGCCAGCAGCACCAGAAGCCCGGCAACCATCATCGAGAAAGCAAACTGGAAACGAACGCGCTGGCGAGTCGTGGGCATCAGGCCATGCTACTCGCGGCCCGATGCTGCCGGATGACCCGTCAACTGAAATGAGTTTCCGGGCGGGGCTGGAGTTCTCCGTCGACGAATACGTCGAGCTTTTCGTTGTAGAAGGCGACCAGCCCGGCGATCGGCAGCAGCTGTCGGGTCGGAAAGTCATATGACCAGCCCAGGTCCGGTTGAAGCCCACGAGACGTGTCCACCGACCAGTGGTGGGTGGTCTGGCCCTTGTACGGGCAGGACGTGACCGTTTCGCTGGGCCGCAGGTACGAGAAGTCGACTTTGCTCCGGTCTACGTAGTAACGGGTCGGCAACCCGGTCTCGAAGACCATCACCGGGGCCGCGGATTCGGCCAGCACGAGGCCTTCCAATTCGATCCGCACCGTCCTGGTCGAACGCAGGGCGTCGACCCGCACGTAAGGATTGCGCGGGTGAACGAAGATCTGCTCGTCTTCTTCGAACCATGCGTCGAGCGCGTCCCAGTCGAAGCGGATCGTGCCGGCGAGGCCTTCCAGATTCGACTCGAGGTACCGGCGTCCGGCGCCGGTGCGCTCGACGTCTCCGGCCCTCAGGCCGACGCCCTGGACGACACCACGGCTCAGCTTGTGGGTACCTGGCTCATCGATGAGAGAGCCCGCAACGACGTCCTCGGCGGGGATCAGGAACTGCGGGTAGTACGGCCACTCCCAGAAATACAGAGCGCGGACGGTGTCGATCACGAATTCGCCACCGAGCTTTGCCCGCACCCGACGCGGCACCGGCTCGATGTGGTCGACCGACGTCGTCGGCTGGGGGTACTGGCTCGGCATCGGTCCATCCTCTCATGGAGTTCTTGCCGTTCCCTTACTTCCGTAAAATCGCGCGGTCCCGGAATGGCTCGAGTCCCGGAACTGAAGTGGGTCCTCAGCCCTTACTGGCCGAGGGCCCTGCACTTCAGGCGAAGACCATCGAACGGTCCGGGGTCTTGCGGGGGGTGAGCAGGACCGGACATTGGCCGTGGTCGAGAAGATTGGCCGAGATGCTGCGGCGACGCGGACGGCTGAAACGTCCCTGGCACTCCGAACCGACGAGCATCAGGTCGAAACCTTTCGAGTACTCGCTCAGAACCGAAGCCGGCTCTCCGACCAGCCCTTCGAGTTCCACCTTAACTCCGCCGGTAACCCGGGAGGCAGCATCTTCGAGGATCTTGAGGGCGGCCCGAACCCGGTCCTGGTGGCGCGGAGACGCGATGCCGCGCCGGGTGGTCGGCGCGGCATCGAGCACACTGACGATCTTCAGGGTGGCTCCGAGAAAGCTCGCCATGGCCGAAGCCTCGTCGAGTGCCCGGTATGACGCGGCCTGTCCATCCACCGCAACGCAGAGGCTGGCGAGGGGGCCACGATCCTCGACACCGACTCCGGGAGGGGCCACTGCGACCGGGAACTCGTTGCTGATGAGATAGTTCCGGCCTCCGCTGCCGGGCTTGGCCTGGCTTGACCTGACCGATGTGGGTGAACCGACGACGACCGCCATCGGGCGGACCTGTTCAGCGAGCATGCGCAGGCCACGGGCCGGCGACTTGTTGTTGGTGTTCTTGAAGTACCCCTGCTTCATTTCCGCAATAACGGCACCACCGCGGTAGGCAATCACCGGCTTTGCATCGAAGGCCTCGCATATCCGGCCGCCCAGGGACACGGCGCTTTTGCTGTTTTCACTGCCGTCGTACGCAATCATCACTCGCTGCTTCATGTTTCCCTCCCCGTTAGTGGTCAGGAGGGAAGCTTCCCGCAGTAGTTGCTACCGGGCATCCGTACAAATGGCCGAATCTTCTACGCAGTCAGTGCTGATGCAGGGCAGTGTGCCGACTGCCGCGTCGGGTCCGGAAGACCAGATGATCCCGCTCGATCAACGATCGGCTGCGGGGGCCTCGTCGAGGAAGAAGAGTTCGCAGGCAACGTCCGGAGTCGGTTGGTTGGTCGTCAGGGCAGCCGTCACTTTGCAACCGGTGATCTGCTCGACCGCCCTTTTGAAGTCTGCTTCGGTGCGTTGCTGAAACTCGATTCGGCTGAACTTCTCGTCCTCGCCTTCACTGCTGGCAGTCTGGCCGGCCTCCTCTGCGGTAAGGATGTTCTCGAGCACGCAGACCACGACCTTGTCGTTGATGTAGGTGACCGCCGTAGTTTGTTCATCGCCGTACATCGCGCGGTAAAGATCGACGATTGCGGCGGAAATGCGGTCGGTAACCGAAGCGCTGCTGGAGTCGGGGTGTTCAGCGTTCATGATGTCGATTTGTGATTGACGATCCGCATGGGACTTCCTGATTGATTGCGTGGAAAGGAGAGGCGGCAGCGGCGACACTTTTCGTGACCCGCACCTACTGTGGCAGTTGTACCCCCAGTGGGCAGTCCTAATCGTGGTTTGCGCTCCTAAGCTTCGGGCGAGTTTCCTTCGACCGGAGCAAAGCAGGTTAGTCTGTGTGTTAACTGGAGCCGTACCTTTTCTGGAAGACGCCATGGCGGTTGAATCACTCAGCGAATCACAGCTACGTCGGCTTCACGAGGTCGGACGCTGGCTGATGTCGGAGCTCGACATCGAGGCCCTTCTGGAACAGATCCTCGGCGCCGCCAAGGAGATGACCCGCGCCAAATACGGCGCCCTTGTACTGCTCGACGAGAGCGGCTCCGAGATCGACCGTTTTCTGACTGCCGGAATCGACGAAACGACCCGCCGCGACATCGGTCCCCTTCCGGCTGGGCGAGGAGTCCTCGGAGAGGTCCTGAAACACCCCGAGGCGCTGCGCCTCGACAAGATCGGAGACCACCCCCGTTCCTATGGCTTCCCGCCAGGACACCCGCCGATGGAATCTTTCCTCGGGGTAGCGATCCAGATCCGCGGAAAGACCGTCGGCAGCATCTACCTCACCGAAAAGACTGACGGCAGATTCAGTGGACTGGATGAGGCAATGCTCACGACCTTGGCCGGCTGGGCTTCCGCGGCGATCGAGAACGCCCGCCTGTATGAAGAGAACGAGTCGAGGCGGAGGGAGTGCGAGCGGGCGATCAAAGGCCTTGAAGCATCGGTTGCGCTGTCCATCGTCAGGGCCGTCGATACGGATCTCGACGCGCTTTGCGAGTTGATCTCCAAGCGAGCCAGAGCGCTGGTCGAATCGAAATCGCTGATCCTTCTGCTTCCCGGGGCCGATCTCGACGTTAACGTAGGGTCCTTCTCGGGAGAGATCTCCCTTTCACCGGACCAGATCGTGCGTGATGGCAACACACTGCTTCAGGCGACGAGTCGCGACGGGCTTGTGCATCGAGCGCACGGCGACATCCTGGACCTCTCGACTGACGGACAGATCACCGCATCCACCGCTCTAGTGGTCAACCTCGATCTGGGCGGACACAGCCAGGGCTACCTGGTGGCCCTGGACCCGCTGGACCGAGACGATTTCAACGCCGACGACGAACTTTTGTTCAAGTCATTCGCAATCAGCGCTGCGAGTTCACTCGCGACGGCCCGGGACGTGGAGCGAGAGCGCCTGCGGATGAGGATCGACGCATCCGAACAGGAGCGCCGGCGCTGGTCCATGGAACTTCACGACGACACTCTTCAGGATCTGGGAGCACTCAAACTGATTGCCGAAGGAGCCTTGACTCGCGGCGACCCGGTCACCATGCGCGCCACCCTGTCCAGCGCCGCCTCCCAGCTGACCGAAATGATCCATTCCCTGGAGTCACTCATCCAGGAACTCAGGCCCGCCTCGCTGGACAGCCTTGGACTGTCCGCAGCGGTGGAATCGCTGGTCCAACGGACGAGCGACCGGGGCCAGATCGTCGCCACCACCAACCTCGACCTGGCTCACGAACGCGGCGACTCACCATACCGGCTCGAACCCCATCTCGAAGCGACAGTCTACCGGGTCGTTCAGGAGTCTCTGAACAACATTGTCAAGCACGCCGAAGCCACCAAAGTTTCAGTCTCGATCGTCGAAGCGGACGACGAAATCACTATCTTCGTCGAAGACGACGGCAAGGGCTTCGACCCGGCGAAAGGGTTCGGGCACCGGTTCGGACTCAACGGCGTGACCGAGAGGGTTGAACTCGTCAATGGCAGTCTGGAGATCGATTCCACGGAAGGTGTAGGGACCAACATCGATATCCGGGTCCCGGTGTCGCGGCAGCAGTCCGCGTCAGAAAATCGCTGAGTCTGACCGGCGTCCCAGTTCGTGTTCCCGGGCGTAGGAGATCAGCTCGGCTCGGGATGACGTACCGGTCTTTCGCTGGATATTGGCACGGTGGGTTTCCACCGTCCTCACACTGAGCATCAGCTTGGTGGCGACTTCCGAGTTCATGAACCCCTGCGCCAGGAGTCCCAGGACTTCAACCTCCCTCGGGGTGAGGTCGTCCGGGCGTTCGTCGATCGCCGGGGCCGAGGCCAGCTTCGCTCCCAGTACCGGATTCACGTAAGTATCTCCGTTCATCGCCGCCCTGATCGCATCGACCAGCTCGCGCGCTGCCGAGTGCTTCACGACGTAGCCGGAGGCTCCGGCCTGAAGGGCGATCCGGGCAAAAACCGGGTCACTCTGCATGGTCAGGATGATCACCTTGGTGTCGGGAGACGTCTTTTGGATCACGGGAAGGATCTCCAGGCTCGGTTCACCTGGCATGTTCAGGTCGAGGATGAGCACCGAAGGTTTGTGCCCGAGGACGTAGCGGGCGGCATCCTCCCCTGTTCCGGCCTCGGCAACCACTTCGATGTCCTTCTCGGCCTCAAGTACCAGGCGGATTCCGTCGCGCACGATGACGTGGTCGTCAGCCAGGACCACGGTAACCGCCGGAGTGTCTTCATCCAGGTTCATATTGAGGAGTATCCCCTCGGGTCGTAGCCGTGTCTACGGTATCGGCCACCGCCCGGGTGAGTACTGAGTACTGAGTACTGATTCAACGTACTCCGTCCGGCGGTTACGAGGCGTGCCCTGTAAAATATTCGTCAACTTCGGAACTCAGGAACGCCTGATCAGCCCTTGAAGGTTGAGGGTCCCTGGTCGCCGAATGGTTCGTCCCGCTCGCTGACTGCGTCACGGAATCCCTTTTCCGCAGCACGCTGCTGGAAGGTGAAACCCTCCTCGGTGTGGCGTGCGATTCCGTCGAAGACGGTGCCGAGGATCTGGGTCTGGTGAAGGCCCTGGGCCTGCAATGACTGGTTGACGAGGAGCTTCATCATCTGGAGCTGGTTGAGGGGATTGCGGGCGATCCGCTCGACCAGGGCCTCAGTGCGCTCGTCAAGCCGGTCGGGCGCGGGCGCTTCGATCGCGAGGCCCCACTCAACGGCCTCCGCACCCGACAGGCTGTCTCCGGTGAACAGCAGTCGCTTGGCCCTCTGCGGGCCGAGACGATAGGTCCACATCGACGTGGTCGGGCTGCCCCAGACCCGGGCCGGCGGATAGCCGATCTTTGCGTCGTCGGCGATTACCAGCAGATCGCTGCACAGGGCCATGTCGGTGCCGCCGGCCACGCAGAACCCGTGCACCCTGCAGACGACCGGCTTCGAGCAGTTGAAAAGCGACATGAATCCGCGCACGTTGCGGCTCATCATCGAATAGTCGACCATCGGGTCCCAGGTCCCACCGGGGTCGTGATTCGCCCCCATGACCGCGGGGTCGAGCGGCGAGCCGGGCGGAGCCGCGGCGTCCTCGCCCATGCGACCTTCGCCTTCGGCCGATTCGACAAGGTCGTAACCACCGCAGAAGCCTTTGCCGTTGCCCGCCAGAAGGATCACGTGGACCTCTGGATCGAGGTCGGCCTGCTCGACGCAGCGTTCCAGCTCGGTCACCAGGGTTCGCGTGATCCCGTTGCCGCGATCCGGCCGGCTGAGCGTGATCCGGGCGATGCGCCCGTCCACCTCATAGGTCATCGTCGTAAGGTCGCTCACAGTGTCTCCTCGGTTGTTTCCGTTTCCGCCATCCGCCGGGCGATCTAACCGGAATTGGAAGGGGCCGGTTCGGATGGCGCGGGTTCGGAAGGAACGGCATCCCGGCCCGGCGGGGCCGCGTGACCGCTGCGGATTGCCCGCCATTCTTCGATCGAAGCCCAGATCGTGGCGGTGACCGGCACGGCGATGAACGCGCCGAGCACACCGGCGAGGATCGTTCCGATGGCCACGGCGGTCAACGTGACCATCGGATTCAGCCGGACCATGCGCCGATAGACCTGCGGCGCCACGACCAGGGCTTCCAGCTGCTGGACCGCCAGCGAGACGATCGCGACGACGATCGCCGCCTCCACCCCGTTCCCGGCGAGCGTCACCAGGGTCGCGATTACGCCCGAAACCCACGCGCCGATGATCGGAATGAACGCCAGCAGGAAGACCATCGCCGTCAAGGCGGCCGCGAGGGGCACCCCGAGGATGAACAGCACGGTGCCGATCAGCACGGCATCGAACGTGGCCACCATGCTCACCCCCCGCACGTAGTCGGTGAGTGTGTCCCAGGCCCGCATACCGACCCGTCCCACCGCTTCACCCCGCGACTCGTCTTCGAATCGGGCCCGAAACCAGCTAAACGCCCTGCCGCCGTCGCTCAGCATGTAGATCAGGAAGGCGAACGCCAGCAGCCCACCGATCCCGATTCCGGCGATCGCCGACGCTCCGCCAAGGAACCCCCGGAAAATCGAGTCGCGGCTGTCTTCGAGCCGCTCGCCGAGGCTGTCGATCTCCTGGTTGACGTCGGCGCGATTCCAGTCAAGCGGTCCCGAGTGCTGGGCCACCCACCCGGCCGCGTCGTCGGTCCCGTCCGAGAGCTGCTCGCGGAGCCCGTCGAGTTGGCCCACGAACTGCCCGACGATGCCGACCACAACGGCGGCGAAAACGAGGAGCGAGAGCAGGACGACTGCCGCCACCGCGAGCCCCGGCGGGACCCGTCTGGCCTTCAGCCAGGCAACGGCCGGAGCCAGCTGTGTCGCGATCAGGAGGGCAAGAAAGATGGGAATCACTACTGCCCGCAGCGACCAGATGAAGAGCAGCGACACGACGACCGCGAAGGTGACGACCAGCAGCTTTCCGCTCACGTCTGCAGCGCCGGAAAGCCAGCCTTGATCGCTTTTGGTGTCGGTCTTCTTCTCCATGGCTCAGGAGTTACCCGGTTCGGCCACTTTCGGATCAGGACGGGAGTTCAGCTTCGATCGCCTCGTGGACCGAAGCGATCGCAACAGTCCGGGCCGCCTGCCTCAGTCCGCGTACCGACTGTGGAGCATCAAGGCGTTGCCGTCCGGATCGTGGAAGAAGGCCATATGGCAAACCCCGGAGTCGATCGTGTCGGCAGGAAAGTCGACGCCTTTGCTTTCGAGCTCGGCCCGGGCTTCGGCGACGTCGTCGACGTGGAGGGCGATCGGAAAGTTGTGCGCCGCGAAAGTCTGACCGAACGCATCGGGCTGCATCAGGGCGATGGTGAGGCTGCCGGTCTCATACTCCTGGGCTGGCATGTCGCCCCATTGCTTCGACTCCTCGAGTCCGAGTACTTCCCGGTAGAACTCCTTCGCTCTTTCGAAGTCCTGAATCGGCACGATCGTGAAGTCGACTCCTGTGACGTTCATCTTTCATCCTCCAACTTGCTCGCGACTGACTGGTAGGCCGAGCTTATCCGAGGGTCGAAAAGCGACGTTCCCCACTACCCTGACTCCGATGACGCAGAACCCTCCCCTGGATTGTCCGATCAGATTGAGCAACGTCGTCAAGACGTTCGGTTCGATCAAGGCCGTTGACGGCCTCGACCTCGACGTTCCGGCCGGGACCTGCCTCGGACTGCTCGGCCCGAATGGCGCCGGCAAGTCGACCACGATGCGGCTGCTGACCGGCCAGGCGATCGCCGACTCCGGCGAACTCAAGGTCCTCGGCTTCGACCTTCCCCGGCAGAGCAAGTCGGCGCGCGCCCGAATGGGCGTCGTGCCACAGCTCGACAACTTGGACGTCGACGTCACGGTCGAGGACAACCTCAAGGTCTCGGCCCGCCTCTACCGCGTCAAGGACGTCCCGACGGCGGTCGATCGCGCCCTGGCTCTGGCCAGGCTCACCGACCGGCGAAAGGATGCCGTGGATGAACTCTCCGGTGGCATGAGGCGCCGGATGCTGCTGGCCCGCGGACTCATCCACGACCCGGACCTGATTCTCCTCGACGAACCGACCGTCGGGCTCGACCCCCAGATCCGGACCCAGATGTGGACGCTGATCGACGATTTGCGAAGCCGCGGCAAGACCGTGCTCATGTCGACCCACTACATCGAGGAAGCAGAACGCCTGGCCGACGACATCGCGGTCATGGCGCACGGAAAGATCATCGCGCGTGGCAAGCCGCGTGACCTGGTCACGAAACATGCCGGCGTGCTCACCGCCGAGGTCTACGGCCCGCCCGACCATCTGACCGAGGTCCGCTCCCAGGCCGACGCCGAAGGGCTCAGGTCCCGCCCGGCCGGCCCCGCCGTCGCGATCGTGGGAGCCGACCGCGACCGGCATTCGTTCATCCCCGACGAAGCGATCTGGCGCGCCGCGACACTCGAGGACGTATTTGTCCTGCTGACCGGAGAGGAGGCCGAATGAGCAAGGATCCCGCGGCCATGCGCCGCCTCGAGCCGGCCGCCATTATGGGTGTGATGAGTCGCGAGGTCGCGAATTTCCGCACCTTCTGGAAAGCGACGGCGTTCTCGAGTCTCCTCGAGCCGACCATTTACCTGCTTGCCTTCGGCCTCGGACTCGGCACGACCATCGTCACCAACGTCGAAGGCGTCGATTATGTCGAGTTCGTGGGGACCGGGATGGTCGCGACCGCGGTGATCTTCGCCAGTGCACTGCCGGCGATGTTCGGCACCTTCGTCAAGCACCGGTTCCAGCGGACCTATGACGCGATCCTTGCCGCGCCGGTCGACGTCGAGGAACTGGTCACCGCGGAGATGCTGTGGCTCGCCTTGCGCGCCGCCATCTTCGGCTGCTTCCCCCTCCTCGTCACTTTCGCCTTCGGACTTGACCCCACCTGGGGCATGCTGCTGGTTCCGTTATTCGGCTTCGTCACCGCCTGCGGTTTCGCGGCATTCGGCATCGCCGTCGCCGGGACCGTCGCCAAGATCGACCAGTTCAACTACGTCACCACGGTCGTGATCACCCCCCTCTTCCTGGTCGCCGGCACCTTCTTCCCGATCAACCAGCTGCCCGAAGGATTCCAGGTCGCTGCCCAGCTCAACCCGCTCTACCAGCTGGTCGAGCTGGTACGTGGGGCCGCTTTCGGATTCGAGACGGTCGACGTTCTGCGGCTGCTCGGTCTGATCGTGTTCGCCCTGGTCATGTGGCGGATCGCCGTACGCCAGCTGAGCAAACGCCTGATCGACTGACTTTGGTCGGCTGGCGGTCAGTCCGTCACTTCGTGTTCGAGGCTCAGGGTTAAACCCGGTCGGCGCCAGTCCTCGGGGTCGGTCCGCTCGATTTTGATCGATGCCCGCTCGCCGTCGATCATCAGGGTTCCGATCTGATTATCGAAGGTCGGTTCGTCGACGAACCGCCACCGGAACCTGGGCGGCGAGACTCCGGCAGACCGTGACAGAAGCCGGGCAATCGCGGTCCCGGGTTTACTGAGCGCGGCCTTCATGACGCGCCGCTCCTTCGAATCGAGCGGATTTCTGATCGGGGAACAGACCGCCTGGACTATGGCCGAGGTCACGCCGCTTCGTTCGGGGAATTCGGCCTCGGCCACATACGCATGGTGTACGTCGCCAGAGAGCATGATGATCGAAGCCGGTGCCTTTCCGTGCTCACCGGCACCCACTTCCTTCAAGCGTTCGGTCAGATGACGGAACGAATGCTGGAACGCGGCCCAGTCCTCGAGGTCGAGGCTCTGCCGGATGCGCTCGGAAATCCGGGAGGCCCGGCGTCCCCAGGCGCCGGCACAAAGTGCTTCGTTCCAGGCCTCGAAGTGGTGCAGACCCGGAGACAGAAGCACCGGGAGCGAGCTCGCCACAAGTAAGTGTTCGACGTCTCCGGTGATCTGCTCGCGGGCCCAGTCCCACAGCCGGCCGGAAAGCATGTGGCGATCGGCATCGTCTTCGACCAGTCGCCCCGCCCGGCTGTCGAGAACGACCAGCCGGGTCGAACCGAAGTCACGGGTGAAGCTCCACCTGGTGTCTTCGACGTCATTGCAGACTCGTTCGGCGAATTCACGAAGGACACCCTCGGCGTCACCGTCGCATTCGCGAACCAGGCGCAGGGTTTCGTTCTCGCGCAGCTCGCCCGGAGACCGGTTGCCGAGGTGCTGGTAGAGCCAGTAAGACATGAAGGCGCCTATCAGGCGCTCACGCCACCAGTCCTTTTCGTTCTGCTCCCGGATCCAGGATCCCGAGACATTCCAAGCATCGATCACGTCGTGGTCGTCGAAGATCATTGCGCTCGGCAGGCACGAAAGCAGCCAGCGAATTGCCGGATCTGACCAGTTCTCGTGGTAGAGCCAGGTGTATTCCTCGAAATTCGCTATCTGCTCCCCCGCCCCTTCGTCGGCTGAGCGCCGCTGGGCGATCCGCTCCGCTACCTCAGGTGAAACCTCGTCCGCGTAGACCTGGTCACCGAGCAGGATCAGGGCGTCGGGCCAGTCGGGCTCGGGGGTGTCTTCCATGCGGACCGAGAGCGCCACCAGAGAATCAACTTCGCGGCCCTTTTCATGCTGGTCCTTGGACAGGGTGTAAGGCGGCTCATGCGGCATCGTGACCCGGCAGGAGCCGAAGGCAAGCTTGAGGCGATCATCGCGGTCCGGAGTTCGAATGAGGCCCTGACGATTTCCGCGTTCCGGCCAGACGACCCGGCCGTCGAGCTTCACCGAGTACGGGTAGTTGCTGCCCGGCTCCAGGTCCTCGAGGATGAGGATCGCGTAGTGGTGCCCGGCCACGCAGAAGGTCGTGGTGCTCTGTTCGAGTATTTCCACTTCGCAGGCTTCGTCGGTCTCGACCCATACGGTTGCTTCATTCGGATCCGCGTACCGCAGCATAGGCCCGAGGACGAGTGCGGGCATCAGGCGCTTATCCCGACGAGGACCATGTTGGTCAGCCGGAAACTTCGTAGTCGAGGCTGAGCTTGAATCCGGGCCGCTTCCAGTCATCGGGGTCGGTCCGTTCGATGGTGATCCTTGACGTCGAACCATCGGTGAGCACCATGCCGACTTGGTTGTCGAAGGTGGGGTCGTCGACGAAGTGCCACCGGAGTGCCGGGGGCGGAACTCCGGCGGTGCTCGAGAGAAGCCGGGCGAAGGCGGCGCCCGGCTTGCTCAGAGCGGCTTTCATGACGTGTCGCTCCCGCGAGTCGAGCGGATTGCGCATCGGTGAACAAACCGCCTGGACAACGGCGGAAGTGACGCCGCTGCCGTCGGGGAATTCGGTTTTGGCGACGTAGGCGTGATGCACGTCGCCGGAGAGCAGGATGATCGAAGCCGGCGCTTTGCCGTGTTCTCCGGCGGCGACCGCCCGCAGCCGGTCCGTCAGGTCCCGGAAAGACTGCTGAAACGCCGCCCAGTGCTCGAGGTCGACCAGTCGCCGGATGTGCTCCGACGGCCGCACTGCCCACTTGCCCCAGGCGCCGGCGCAGAGGGCTTCGTTCCAGGCCTCGACATGATGCAGGCCGGGCGACATGAGCACCGGCAACGAGCTCGCGATCAACAGGTGCTCGATGTCGCCGGTGATCTGGCTGGCCGCCCAGTCCCATTCCGTCCTCGAGAGCATGCGGCGATCGGTGTCGTCCTCGACCAGGCGCCCCGCCCTGGTGTCGAGCACCACGAGGCGGGTCCGTCCGAAGTCCCGAATGTAGCTCCACCGGGTGGTTTCAACCTCGTCGGCCGCATGACCGGCGAAATCCCTCAGGATCTCTTCGGCGTCGCCGTCACATTCGCGCACCTTTCGCAAGACGTCGTCTTCCCGGAGTTCGTCCGGTGAAAGGTTGCCGAGGTGCTGGTACAGCCAATACGACATGTACGCGCCCAGCAACCGTTCGCGCCACCATTCCTTCTGGCGCTGCTCGCTGATCCAGGCGCCCGAGGTATTCCAGTCGTCGGTCACGTCGTGGTCGTCGAAGATCATTGCGCTAGGCAGTGAAGAGAGCAGCCAGCGTATTGCCGGGTCGGACCAAGTCTCGTGGTAGAGCCAGGTGTATTCCTCGAAGTTGGCGATCTCCTCTCCCGCGCCCTCCTTCGGTCCCCGTCGATCGGCGATGCGCTCGGCCACCTTGGGCGAGACCTCGTCGGCGTAAACCTGGTCGCCGATCAACATCAATGCGTCGGGCCAGTCGGCCTCGGGCGAGTCCTCCATGCGGACCGATAGAGCCGCCAGGGAATCGACCTCACGCCCCTCCGGATCATCTTCTTTCGGCAAGGTGTAAGGCGGCTCGTGCGGCACCGAGACCCGGCAGGTGCCGAAGGCGAGCTTGAGGCGATCATCCTTGTCGGGAGTGCGGATCAGACCTTGCCTCGAGCCGCGCTCCGGCCAGACGAGTCGGCCGTCGAGTTTCACTGTGTATGGATACTCGCTACCTGGCCTCAGTCCCTCGAGGATCAGGATGGCGTAGTGGTGACCGGCCACGCAGAAGGTCGTGGTGCTCTGTTCGAGTACTTCCACTTCGCAGGCTTCATCGGTCTCGACCCATACGGTTGCTTCATTCGGATCCGCGTACCGCAGCATCGGCCCGAGGACGAGTGCGGGCATCAGGCGCTGTTTCCGACGAAGATCACTATGTGTGTGTAACCGCCACCGGGCCGGGGTAAACCGGACCCTCTACCCTGAAGGGTCGTGACCGCCGTTGGCAATCCCACCCAGATCGACTCCAAAGCGATCGGCAACCCCCTGCTGGAGGAGGCCGGGCGGCGGCGTACTTTCGCGATCATCTCCCATCCGGACGCCGGCAAGACGACGCTCACCGAAAAGCTGCTGCTCTACGGGCAGGCTCTGAATGAAGCCGGTTCTGTCCAGGGACGCCAGAAGCGCAAGGCAACCACCTCGGACTGGATGGACCTCGAGCAGCGCCGCGGGATCTCCGTTTCTTCCACGGTGTTGCGGTTCGAGCACAAGGGAACCGTGATCAACCTGCTCGACACCCCCGGGCACAGCGACTTCTCCGAGGACACGCTGCGGGTCATGTCCGCCGTCGACAGCGCGGTGATCCTGATCGATGCCGCCAAGGGGATCGAGAGCCAGACCCTTCGCCTCTTCGAGGTGGCGCGCAGCCGCGGCATCCCCCTGATCACCTTCATCAACAAGTGTGACCGTCCCGGCATCGAGCCCCTGGAGTTGCTCGACCACATCGAATCGACCCTCGACCTCCTGCCCACCGCCCTCACCTGGCCAGTCGGCGAACCGGGAGACCTCAAGGGGATCGTCGACCTGCGGGAAGGGAACTTTCACGAATTCGAGCGGTCGGCGCCAGGCGGACTCGCGGCGGCGTCAGAGACGATCATCGACCTGGAGAAGGCACCGGACGGCGGGGCCGCCTGGAACACTGCCACCGAAGAACTGAGCCTGCTCGAAGCCGCCGGCCACGAGTTCGATCCCGGCGCGGTCGCCGAAGGGATCTCCACCCCGGTCCTCTTCGGCTCGGCGCTGACCAACTTCGGCGTTGAACTCCTGCTCGACACGATCATCGAACTGGCGCCTCCTCCGAGTCCCCGAACTGACCTCACGGGCACTCCCCGTCCACTGGAGAGCGAGTTCTCCGGGCTGGTGTTCAAGGTCCAGGCGAACATGGATCCCCGCCACCGCGACCGGAACGCCTTCATCCGCATCTGCTCCGGCAAGTTCACCCGCGGGATGAAGGTGGTCAACGCCCGGACCGGACGGCCGCTCACGCTCAATTACGCCTCGGGCACCTTCGGGCGGCAGCGGGAAACGATCGAAGAGGCATTTCCCGGTGACATCGTCGGGGTCGTCGGTGCGGCCGACCTCCAGGTCGGCGATACCGTCTTCCAGGGCGCCGAACTCAGATACCCACCATTGCCGACCCTTGCACCGGAGCAGTTCATCCGGGTGCGAAACGCCGACGCACGCAGGCACAAGCAGTTCACCCGCGCACTGGACCAACTGGCGGAAGAAGGCGTGATCCACGTCCTGACCCAGGACGGCGGCCGCGATCCGATGCCGATCCTCGGCGGGGTCGGCCGGCTTCAGTTCGAAGTCGCGACCGAGCGCATGGAGACCGAGTTCAACGTGCAGGTGAAGGTCGACGAGACCGACTGGAAGCTCGCGCGCCGCACCGATGAGGAGAGCGCCCGGGAAATGCGCGAAGGGCACCTGGCGGAACTGCGGACCAGGAGCGACGGCGTGCTTTTCGCCCTCTTCACCAGCCAGTTCCAGCACGACCGTCTGGTGCGCGACAAGCCGCACCTGACGCTCGACCACATGGTCTAGGAGTCCTGCCAATGGCGATGCCTGCGCGACGGCTCGGGCAGTCCGTAGGATCATGCGCGTGGCTTCTGAAGTGACCCATCCCCTCTTCGCCCGCTTCTTCACCTGGTTCAGCGAGAAGATGGAGCCCGAGTTCGGCCCGTACCGCTCCGAGCTGGTCTCCGGACTTTCCGGCCGCGTACTCGAGGTCGGTGCCGGAAACGGCATGAACTTCGGCCACTACGGCCCCGGCGTCGAAGAGATCGTGGCACTCGAGCCGGAGCCCTATATGCGGGAGAAAGCTGCAGCCGCCGCGCGCGGGGTCGCACCCAAGGTCACGATCGTCGACGGCAGCGCGACATCGCTCCCGTTCGAAGACGACTCGTTTGATTACGTCGTCGACTGCATGGTGCTTTGCTCGATCGATGACCCCGTCGCTTCACTTCGCGAAGCCCGGCGCGTGCTCAAGCCGGGCGGAGAGCTTCATTTCTTCGAACATGTCCGGGCCAGAACCCCGGTTAAGGCCAGGGTCCAGAAGACTCTCGACGGCTCCCGCGTCTGGCCGGCAATAGCCGGCGGATGCCGCTGCGGCCGGGATACGGTCGGCAATATCGAAGCCGCGGGGTTCGATATCGAAAAGGTCCGCAACGCCACCATCGGTGTCAAATGGGGTCACACGAGCCCTCATGTGGTCGGCTGTGCGACTCCTCACACGTCAGACTGATTCACTACTCACAAAGCCAAACAGTCGCCTCTGAGCCGACCGCAACTTTGCCGACCAGGCAGGTTTATGAGCAATGTATTAGCAAATGACCTACTATCCGTAAAGTCTGTAAACCGTAAAGCCGAGTTCTCGCCGTGCCAAGCGACGAGAAACGGGGGACCCAAGTTTTTGGGGCTAACTCACCAGACCAGGTGAGAGCGTGCACTTCTTCAGCGCTAGTCCGTCAGCTAACCCCGTAGGCCAAAAAAGGAGTCGGTATCAACACGTTCAAGACGCACCATCAACGTTCGATCAAAACCTGTGGCCTCTTCCTCACGCTCAGCTTCGGGCTCGCCCTGCTGCTGACCGGTGTGTTCGGCCTCGGCACCGCCAGTGCGAGTTGCGCGAACACGTCCGGCGGCATCGCGACGCAGAGCAACGAATGCAAGCCCTTCAAGAAGGCCAGGCTGGTCAACGGCAAGGCGATCGCCCCCGCGTCGGCCCCGGCCCGCGTCAAGCGCGTCATCAAGTACGCCAACCGCATCCGCAACAAGCCGTACGTATACGGCGGTGGCCACGGCAGCTTCCGCTCTCGGGGCTACGACTGCTCTGGCGCCGTAAGCTACGCCTTGCGCGGCGGTAAGTTCGTCTCGATCCCGCTCGCTTCGAGCGGGTACATGAACTGGAAGAAGCGCGGTAAGGGCAAGTGGATCTCCGTGTACTCGAACCCAGGCCACATGTACATGGTGGTCGCCGGCCTGCGCTTCGACACCGCCAACACCGGCAGTGACGGGCCGCGCTGGAGCAAGAGCCTGACCTCAACCGCAGGCCGATTCAAGGTCCGCCACCCCGGCAAGTACTAAACCTGCCGCAAGGGTCTCGCCGCCTGTCTTCCGCGCGAAGCGTGGAGACAGACGTCAGGACCCGATCCTCAGGGTCTCGCCGCCTGTCTTCCGCGCGAAGCGTGGAAACAGACGTCAGGACCCGATCCTCAGGGTCTCGCCGCCTGTCTTCCGCGCGAAGCGTGGAAACAGA
>JBBSKC010000020.1:0-31893 GCA_038256675.1 Solirubrobacterales bacterium
ACGCGAGTTGCTCGAAGAGACGGGCGACGACGAAGAGCTCCAGAAAGTCGTGAACGAAGCACCGGCCCGCATGGCCGAGCTCGACGAAGCGATCCGCCTGGCGATGGTCGACAGCGACCCGAACGACGACAAGAACGTGATCGTCGAGATCCGGGCCGGCACCGGCGGGGACGAAGCCGCGCTGTTCGCCGGGGACCTCTTCAAGATGCTCACCCGGTACGCTGGCGAGCGCGGTTACACGTACGAGGTGCTTTCGCAATCGGCGGCCGAACACGGCGGCTTCAAGGACGTGACGATCGCGGTCAAGGGCGAAGGGGCATATTCGGTCTTCAAGTACGAAGGCGGGACCCACCGGGTCCAGCGGGTGCCGGAGACCGAGTCCCAGGGACGCATCCACACCTCCACCGCCACCGTGGCTGTGCTGCCGGAAGCCGAAGAGGTCGAAGTCCAGATCGAACAGAACGACCTTCAGATCGATGTCTACCGCTCATCCGGGCCGGGTGGTCAGTCGGTCAACACCACTGACTCCGCGGTGCGGATCACCCACAAGCCGACGGGAGTCGTGGTGTCAATGCAGGACGAGAAATCCCAGCTTCAGAACCGCGAAAAGGCGATGCGCGTCCTGCGGGCCCGGATCTACGATCGCCAGCTGGCCGAACAGCACGCCGAGATCGCGTCCGAACGCAAGGCCCAGGTCGGAACCGGTCAGCGGGCGGAGAAGATCCGCACTTACAACTACCCGCAGGGACGGGTGACCGACCACCGCATAAAGTTCACTTCACACGACCTCGACGGAGTCCTCAACGGTTCCCTGAACGAGTTCACCGACGCGCTCGCCGGTGAAGAGAAGCGCCAGCTGCTCGAAGCGCAGGCGGTCTGATGGCCGACTCACCGATCGCCGAAGGCGCCCCGCAGGGTGATGCCCTGAGTTCCGCCATCGAATCGTTCAAGGCGGCCGGAATCCAGATGCCGCGGCTCGACGCCGAGGTCCTGCTCTCCGGGGTCACGGGTCGTGACCGGGCCAACCTGATCAGCGAGCCGGACATGGCGCTCACCCCGGCCCAGTCGAGGTCGTTCGCGACCGCGGTCCGGCGTCGGCTGCGACGTGAACCCGTGGCCTACATCCTCGGCAGCAAGGGCTTCCGGTACATCGACCTGATCGTCGATCCCCGGGTGCTCGTCCCGCGTCCCGAATCCGAGATGCTGGTCGAGCTGGCCCTCGAGCTGAAGCCGAAGACCGTCCTCGAGATCGGCACAGGGTCGGGAGCCATCGCCCTCGCCGTCGCCGACGAGATTCCCGAATGCGAAGTAGTCGCTACCGACATCTCGCCGGAAGCGATCGCGGTGGCCAGTGCCAACGCGGTCAACCTGGAGTTGGACGACCGGGTCGAGTTCGAAGTCGGCTCGCTGCCGGACGGCGGTACTTTCGACCTGATCCTGGCCAACCTGCCGTACGTCGCCGACGGCGCCGGGCTGCCGCCCGAGATCAGGAGCTGGGAGCCCGAGGTCGCCGTCTTCGGGGGCAAATCCGGGTACGAGATCTTCGAAGAGGTTCTGGGCGAACTGCCCGCCAGCGGCATCGACTGCGCGGTGATCGGTCTCGAGATCGGACACGGTATGGGCGAGGTCGTCTCTGAGCTGGTCGAGCAGGCCGGTTTCCCGGACGTGACTCTTTGGCCGGACCTCGCCGGCATCGGCCGGGTCGTGGTCGGCAAGGGCCGAATCGCCCCGACGGAGTCCGCGGATTGAGATGATCTGGTCGTGAAAGTGGTCACGACCGATATCAACGCCGGCGACGCCGCCCGGCAGGCACTCGAAAGCTGCATCAGCAAGGGCGGGGTCGCCCTGTTCCCCTCGGATGGCATCTACGGACTGGCCTGCGACCCCCTGGACGAGAAGGCGATAGACCGCATTCACGAGATCAAGGGCCGCGACGACGGCAAGCCTTCGGCGGTCATGTACTTCTCGCCATTGGCGATGCGCGAACTGATCCGCGACCTCGGCCAGAAGGTGGGGGAGGCGGCCGGCAAGCTGTTGCCCGGGCCGGTGACCTTGGTCGTGCCCAACCCCCGGCACCGCTACCCGCTGGCCTGCCGCGAGGATCCAGCCCGGCTCGGCATCCGGGTGATCGAAGGTCCGCTCTCCGGGGCCCGCTGCCCGATCCTCCAGACCAGCGCCAACCTCAGCGGCGAGCCGTCACCATCGTCATTCGCCGGAGTCGTACCCGAGGTGAAGGACGCAGTGGACCTGGCGATCGACGGCGGACGCCTCACGGGGCTTCCTTCAACGGTGGTCGATTTGACCGAGCTGGATGAGAACGGTGTGTGGTCCGTGTTGCGCGATGGCGGAATGAGCAGGGGTGACCTGATCGCCGCTCTGGGGCTTTGAATATCGGTCTACCGCAAGGGCGGGCAAGACTGGCAACAGGAGAACTAGCCTTTTCTGTCTTGCCCTGTCCGAGACTCGCTGAGTTCTGAATAAAGCAGGGTTGTCCCCTTCGGGAAAACCCTGTTTAGAGATTTGAACGGCCTACCCGTGAGCGGCACCGGGTAAGGCCAACTACGTACCGCTCACGGGTAGGGGTTCCACTGCAGCAAACACCGAATTTTCCAGTTGGAAAAATTCGGTGCCTAATTCAGAACCCTGGAGGCTGAGGGAGGGAAAAACAAACAGTCTTTACCTGGTTCCAGTTTTTTCGCCATCGCGGTGACCGACTGCTCAACAACCCCGGTGGCGATAACCGCGCCAAGGGAGCCTAGTCTTCCTCCTTTGGTTACAGGCAGCATTATCGACCAACCCAGTCCGATCCGAACGGTATGGTCGCCCGATGCGAATAGCAATGGGGGCTGATCACGCTGGTTTCGCTCTGAAGGAATCCGTCAAGGGCAGGCTCGAAGCCGCCGGCCATGTGGTCACCGACGTCGGCACCCATTCCGCCGAATCGACCGACTACCCGCCGTTCGCCGCCGAGGCCGCGAGTCTGGTTGCCGGTGGCGGGGCCGATCGCGGAGTGATCGTCTGCGGTTCGGGCAACGGGGTCGCGATCGTCGCCAACAAGATCCGCGGGATCCGGGCGGTCAATGCCCACGACGTGGCCGAGGCCGAGATGGCCCGCCGTCACAACGACATCAACGTGCTCACTCTTTCCGGGCAACGCCTCAATGGCGAAACAGCAGCGCCGATCGTCGACGAGTTCCTGAAAGAAGAATTCGAAGGCGGTCGCCACGAGCGCCGGGTCAACGAGATCACCGACGTCGAAAGGACCGCGTCGTGATTTGGTCCGCGATCAGATGACCAACCGCCTTTACAAACTCGCGGCGTTCTGCATCCGGCACCGACGGATCGTCGTAGCGGCCTGGCTGACCGTCGCGATCGTCGTATCCATCCTGGCCGGCTCGCTCGGTAAGCAGTTCGCTGACAATCTCAGTCTGCCCGGTCGCGACAGCCAGGAAGCAACTGATCTCCTCGACGCGAAGTTCCCGAGTCAGGCCAACGGCTCGATCCCGGTGATCTACAAGGCCAAACAGGGCAAGGTCACCGATTCGGCCAACGAGAAGGCGGTCACGAGTTCGATCAAGGCGATCTCGAAGGAAGAGCTGGTCTCTTCGATCAACAGTCCATTCACCAAGCAGACCGCGGCGCAGGTCGGCGAGGATGGGGTCGCGTACGCGTCGATGATCCTGGACGAACCACCTGGCCAGATCAGTGACAAGGACGCCGATGACCTGGTCGACGCGATCCATCTGTCGGCCGGCGCTTCACTTGATGTCGCGGTCGGCGGGTCGCTTGCCCAGCAGGTCTCCACCTCCTCGGATGAATCGGCCGAGGCAGTCGGGCTGCTGGTGGCGATGATCGTTCTGCTCTTCACCTTCGGCACGATCGTCGCGATGGGGTTGCCGATCTTCACTGCGGTGTTCGGCCTGGTCACGAGCATGGGGTTGTTGGCCATGCTCAGCAACCTGACCACGGTTTCCACTGTGGCTCCGACCCTGGCGACGATGATCGGACTCGGAGTCGGCATCGACTACTCGCTATTCGTTCTGACCAGACACCGGGCCGCGATGCACGATGGACATGAGCCCGATGAAGCAGCGGCACGCGCTGCCGCCACTGCAGGGGGAGCGGTCGTTTTCGCCGGCACGACCGTCGTCATCGCGCTGCTATCGCTCGGCCTTGCCGGCATCCCGCTCGTCTGGACCCTCGGATACTCGGCGGCAATCGCGGTGGTGGTCGCGATGGTGGCTGCGGTGACGCTCTTGCCCGCCCTGCTCGGACTCATCGGGCACGGGATCGACAGGCTGAAGATCCCCCTGCCGCACGACACCTCGGCCCGGCATTCGACCCGCGGCTGGCAGCGATGGGCGGAAGGCGTTGCCCGTCACCCCCTGCCGGCAGTGATCGTCAGCGTTCTGCTGCTCGTCGTGATCGCGCTGCCCGTGCTCAATCTCAACCTCGGCCAGCAGGACGACGCGGCTTTGCCCAAGTCCACCGAGGTCCGTGCTTCGTACGACCTCACCTCCGATGGGTTCGGCGTGGGACAGAACGGCCCGCTACTCATTGCCGTGGACGTGAACAGCAAGAACGACGTCCAGACCCTTTCAAAGGCGATCGGCGGGGCCGATGGCGTCGCCGAGGTCACCCCACCGCTATTCAACGAGTCAGGGAACGCGGCGATCTTCAACGCGATCCCGACCACGTCGCCATCGTCGCTGACCACCGAAGACACGATCAACGACCTCCGCGATGACACGATCCCGAAGGCGCTGAAGGGGACTGAGTCCGTGGCCCACGTGGGCGGGGCAACGGCGGGATACGTGGACCTGGCTGCCGAGATCGGCGACAAGCTGCCGCAGGTGATTCTTCTCGTCGTCGTGCTTTCGTTCCTGGTGCTGGTACTTGCCTTCCGTTCGATCATGATTCCGCTTCAGGCCGCCGTCATGAACCTGCTCTCGATCGGTGCCGCCTACGGGCTGGTCACCTTCGTCTTCCAGGAGGGTCACGGCGCCAGCCTGATCGGCCTCGAAGGGGCGGTTCCGGTCGTGAGCTTCTTACCCCTGGTCATGTTCGCGATCCTCTTCGGGCTGTCCATGGACTACGAGGTTTTCCTGCTGACCCAGATCAGGGAGTCCTACAAGCGGACCCGGGACAACGACGCCGCGGTTATCGAAGGTCTCGCCCATTCCGGCAGGGTGATCACTTCGGCGGCCCTGATCATGGTCGCGGTCTTCTTCAGCTTCGTGCTCAGCAGCGATCCGACCACCAAGCAGTTCGGCGTCGGCCTCGCTTTCGCGGTGGCGATCGACGCAACCATCGTCAGGTGCCTGCTGGTGCCTGCCGTCATGGTTCTGATGAAGCGCTACAACTGGTGGTTCCCGAAACCACTCGAGCGGGTCGTTCCGAATATCGACATCGAGGGCGACGAGTATTTCGACCGGATCGAAGGCGGCCGAAAGTAAGCGAGACGTCCCGACGGGACCACCGGCGTTGCTAGGCTGAACTTCCGTCCCTGCCCTCGTGGTACCAGTCCTCACGGCTGGTCAGAGCCGAAAGGTCGTTTGAACTTTATGAGCACCGTCTCCGAGCAGATGCTCGACGCCGAACTGGTTGATGTCGATCCCGAAGTGGCGGCCGCGCTCGACGGTGAGCTGGCCCGTCAGCGGGACACCCTGGAGATGATCGCCTCGGAGAACTTCGTTCCGCGGGCAGTGCTCGAGGCAGCGGGTTCGGTCCTGACCAACAAGTACGCCGAGGGTTACCCCGGCCGCCGGTATTACGGCGGTTGCGAGCAGGTCGACATTGTCGAGACCCTCGCGATCGACCGCGCCAAGGCACTCTTCGGCGCCGGTCATGCAAACGTCCAGCCCCATTCGGGCGCGCAGGCGAACAACGCCGCGTATATGGCGCTGATCAACCCCGGCGACACGATCATGGGCCTCGCCCTCGACCACGGCGGCCATCTCAGCCACGGAATGAAGCTGAACGTCTCCGGCAAGCTCTACAACGTGGTGCCCTACCACGTATCCCGCGAGGATCTGCGCGTCGACATGGACGAAGTCGCCCGCCTGGCGGCCGAGACCAAGCCCGACCTGATCGTCGCCGGCTGGTCCGCGTACCCGCGGCAGCTCGACTTCCCCGCCTTCCGTGAGATCGCCGATTCGGTCGACGCCAGGCTGATGGTCGACATGGCCCACTTCGCGGGCCTGGTCGCCGCCGGCGAGCATCCCAACCCGGTGCCGTATGCCGACGTGGTCACCACCACCATCCACAAGACCCTCGGTGGTCCGCGCAGCGGCATGATCCTCAGCACCGAAGATCTGAAGGCCGACATCAACCGGGCGGTTTTCCCCGGTCAGCAGGGTGGGCCGCTGATGCATGTGATCGCCGCCAAGGCGGTAGCGCTCGGCCTCGCTTCGACCGACGAGTTCGCCGAGCGGCAGCGCCGGACGATCGAGAACGCGCAGGCGCTCGCGGCCGGACTGATCGACGGCGGCATCGACGTGCTCACCGGAGGCACCGACGTCCACCTCGTGCTGGTCGACCTGACCTCGACCGGTCTCGACGGGCAGACCGGGGAGGACCGCCTCGACCAGGTCGGCATCACCGTCAACCGCAATGCGATCCCCTTCGACGAGCGCCCGCCGATGAATCCCTCGGGACTGAGAATCGGGACGCCGGCGCTGACCACACGCGGTTTCACGCCCGAAGACATGACCGAGATCGCCGCGATCATCGCGACCGCGCTGTCGGACCGCTTCGAAGGTGAGCGGGAATCGCTGATCTCGCGCAGCCGCGCGCTGATTGACAAGCATCCGCTTTATCCCGGCCTCGGTTGAGTACTTGAGGCTCGAGTTCCCCCGAGATCCGGCGGGAAGGCGATGAAGGTCTGGTTCGACTGCACCGCGGCGGCTCACCCGCTGGTCCTCAAGCCGGTCATCGACCGGTTCAAGGAACGGGGGGACGAAGTCCTGGTGACCGCCCGCGAGTACGGCCAGACGGTCGGCATCCTCGACCTGCTCGGCATCGAGCACACCGTGGTCGGGGCGCACGGCGGCGGTTCGATGCTCGGCAAGGGACGGGCGCTCGCCGGTCGTTCTTATCGGCTGGGACGGATCGTCTGGAAGTTCCGCCCCGACCTGGCCGTGGGCCACGGTTCGGTCGATCTGGCACTGGTTTCGGCGACTTTTCTGATCCCTTCGGCCCAGCTTCAGGACTACGAGTTCGCCGGACTCCAGAGGCAGCTGGCCTTTCGCATCGCCAAACGGGTCCTGGTGCCGGACACGATCCCGCCGGAGCGCATGGCCAAGGTTGGCGCCAAGGGCGAGAAGCTGGTCCAGTACCCCGGCCTCAAAGAGGACTACTACCTGGCCGGATTCGAGCCCGGCCCGGCGGTGATCGCAGAACTCGGCATCGACCGGGAGCGCGTCCTGGTCGTGGTCCGGCCACCGCCGGAGACTTCCGAGTACCACGCCGACAACCCCCTCTATGAGCAGGTGATCGAACGCCTGGCCGGGGCCGACGGGGTGACCGCGGTAGTGATCCCGCGGACCGATTCCCAGGCGGCGGCCGCCCGGGGACGGAACTCGCCGAATCTGATCGTGCCCGATCACGCGGTCGATGCCCAGAGCCTGATCGCTCACGCCGACCTCGTTGTCAGCGCCGGTGGCACGATGAACCGCGAGGCGGTGGCTCTCGGAACACCGGTCTATACGACCTTTGCGGGGCGCATGGGCGGCGTCGATGAAGCTCTGATCGCCGAAGGCAAGCTGCTCGTCCTCGAGAGCCCCGATCAGCTCGAACTGGTCAAGCGAACCGGCAGCCCGGGAGCGCGGGAACCGCGTGAACCGGAAATCCTGGTTGAAGGCGTCCTGGGAGCACTGGGACCGAACTGGACGCCGCCTGAACCGCACTAAGCTTCGGATCACGAAATCCAGGTCGCACAGCGAAACCATTCTTGACTTCTATCGAGCGAAGCCGACTTGGATTCCCTATATGAAACCCTTCCGTTAATGGAAGGGACCTCCGACGCGATATTTGCCTTCCTTTCGGCGGCGCTGATCTGCTGGGCGACTGTTCCGGCCGCGGAATGGCTGGCCCGTCGCGTCGGCGCGATCGACACCCCCGGCCCGCGCAGCCAGCACCTGGCGCCGACCCCGGCCATGTCCGGGGTGGCGATCCTCGCCGGCATCGAAATCGCCGGCTGGATCTGGCTGCCGACCAACAATGAGGCCACCTCGATCCTGCTAGGTGCGGTCGCGGTCGCCCTGGTCGGCGCGCTCGACGACATCTTCGACCTGCCGGCGCTGGTCAAGCTGATCGGACAGGCAGCCGGCGCCTCGATCCCCGTGATCGCCGGTGTTCGGCCCGACGTCCTGACGATCCCGTTCATCGGCGGGTTCGAACTCGGGTGGACCGCCTTCCCGCTGACCATCATCGGCATCGTCGCGGTGATCAACATCACCAACCTGATCGACGGGATCGACGGGCTCGCGGCCGGGGTGATCGCGATCGCGGCGACCGCGATGGCCGTGATCGCACTTTCCCTGGACCGCACCGAGGCCGGAGTTCTGGCCGCGATCACCGCCGGCGGTGCGCTCGGCTTCCTGCGCCACGGCTTTCCGCCGGCTTCGAGTTTCATGGGAGACACCGGGTCCAACCTGCTCGGGTACATGATCGCGATCGTCTCGATCCAGGGAGCGCTGAAGACGAACGCCGTGGTCGCGCTCGCTTTCCCCCTGGTGATCCTTGCTGTGCCGATCTTCGATACCGCTTTCGTGGTCGCCAAGCGCCTCAAGTACCACCAGCCGATCTACCAGGCCGACCGCTGGCACTTCCATCACCGCATGGCGAACATCGGCTTCTCCCAGCGTCGGACGCTCGCCTACCTCTACGGCTGGACCCTGGTCCTGGCCGGGCTGGCGCTGGCCCTGAGGCTGGTCCCTTACAGCGACGATCGTGGCAACTTCGACCTACCCTGGACGATCTTCATGGTGGCGGTCATCCTGGCCGCGGTCGGGGTCACGATTTATCTCGTCTACATACTCGAGATCATCAAGGGCCCGCGCGCCAAAAGCGGCCCCGGCCAATAGGCGGGTTTTTGGCTTAGGCAAGCACTCTCGTGTCACTTGTCACGTTGCCTTGGGTGGCCGCGTGAGCAGGACTGTTCGGATATAGTCCCGCCCCCTTGACGACGCTCGCCGCAAAGAGATCCCTTGAAGGGGACATGGGTAGACGCAGCCTCAACATTCTTGCAAACCTGGACCTGATCGCCCTGGCGATCGCGCTGCCGATTTTCATAGTTCTGGACTTGACCCTTATGGCCTATCTGGTGGCCGCCGGCATGTGGCTGCTCTCGCGGCTGGTCCATGCGGTCGCCGAGCGCAAGGCCAAGGAAAACCTGCAGGCCGGCAAGCGCAACAGCGCGATGGGCACGATCGCCGCGACCTCGCTCGGCAGCGCCTGGGTCATGGCACTCGCCGTCCTTGTCGCCGGGGTCATCTCCCGGGACGTCGGCCTCTACGCCGCGATCCTCCTGGTGATCGTCTTCACGCTGAACCTCGTCTCCCGCGGACTCGTCCACCTCTACCAATCAGACCTGGACGACCAGACGGCATGAACGCACCCGGAGAAATGGAAGCGGATGTGGAGACCGGGATCGAAGAAGAAGTCGAAACCGATGCGAAAAAGGGCGGCTTGACGACCAAGGCCAAGGTCCTGCTCGGCTTCGCCGGCTTCTTCGCACTGGCGATCCTCGTCGGCATCCTGTTCGGCAGCGACGGCAAGAATGAATCGTTCAAGCCCCAGGACGAATTCAAGCTCGATCCCTGGATTCCGATCAACATCGGCGGCATCGACCTCTCGGTCAACAAGGCCGTGCTCTACCTGGTCCTCGCTTCGGCCGCGACGATCGGAATCATGCTTTACGTTGCCCGCCGGATGAAACAGAAGCCTGGCCGGCTCCAGACCGCGGTCGAAGTCGCCTATGACGTGGTCAAGGTGGACATCACCGGTGGCAACATCGAGGACGATCGCCTGGCCCGCAAGTGGTTCCCGTTCCTCGCGACACTTTTCTTCTTCATCTTCTTCTCGAACATGATCGGTTACCTGCCGCTGCCGACCAATACGCACGAGATGATCAGCATTTTCGGAGTTGAGATCCCGGCTTTCGCCCTCTATGCGGCCACCGCGAACATCGCGGTCCCGTTGGCTCTGACGCTGGTGGTCTGGGTCTCGTACCACTACGAAGGCGTGCGGGCGAAAGGCATCGTCAAGTACCTCGCGAGCTGGCTGCCGGCAGGCCTCGAGGAGATGAACCCGATCGGCAAAGCGCTGATCTTCCTGATCGAAGTCGTCTCACACTTCGTGCGCCTGATCTCGCTCTCCGTGCGACTCTTCGCCAACATCCTTTCCGGCCACCTGCTGCTGCTGTTCATGGGCGGCGGACTGGCAGTCCTGCTGGGGATCGCGTCACTCGGCGTGCTCACATTCCCGATGGCCTTTGCCTTCTACGTGTTCGAAGTTGGCATCGTGGCCACACTGCAGGCCTTCATCTTTTCCATTCTGACCGCTATCTACATCGGCGGAGCCACCGCCGAAAGTCACTGACCAAAGGAGTCACCAAACATGGATCCGACAATTCTGGCCGAAGTAACCGACGACGGTGTCACTGCCGCCGGCAAGGCGATCGCGCTCGGCGTCGGTGCCGGACTCGGCTCGATCGGCGCCGGTATCGGCATCGGTTTCATCTTCGGCAAGGAGATCGAATCGGTAGCCCGTCAGCCCGAGCTCAAGTCCGAGCTGCAGTCGATCCGCTGGCTCGGCTTCGCCCTGACCGAGGCCGTCGCCTTCTACACCTTCATTTTCGCGCTTATCGCGTTCTTCCTTTAGGCCCCAATGGAGCCGGTTTTCGCACAAATAGTCGCGTTCATACCTCTCGCCGCTGAAGCAGCGGAAGAAGAGGGCGGCAGCTTCCTGGTGACGCCGGGCATCGGTCTGATGATCTGGACCCTCGCCGTCTTCGCGTTCACCCTTTGGATCCTGAAGAAGTTCGCGTTTCCCGCGATCACCGAGGCGATCGACAAGCGGGCCGCGACGATCCGCGAGAGCCTGGAATCGGCCGAGAAGCAGCAGGCCGAGTCAGAGAAGGTCCTCGAGGAATACCGCCAGCGCCTGAACGAAGCGCGTGAGCAGGCCGACGACATCGTGACCCGGGCGCGCAAAGCGGCCGACTCGACCAAGTCCGAAGCCACGGCCGAGGGCCAGGCCAAGCGTGAAGAACTGGTCGAAGCGGCCAAGCGGGACATCGAAGCCGAAACCCGGCGCGCCCTGGACGATATCCGCAAGGAAGTTGCCAACCTGACGATCCTCGCCACCGAACAGGTGACTCGCCGGTCGCTCGACGACGCCGCTCATAAAGAGCTGGTCGAAGACGCCCTGCGTGAGGTCGACTTTTCCGCACTGGCGGGAGACAGCAAGGACTGATGGAAGCACTGGCCCGCGTATATGCCGAGTCCCTCTTTGGCGTCGCCAAAGAGAAAGACAGCCTGGACGTGGTCCGGGACCAGCTGATGCAGTTCACGGAGGCCCTCGAGGGGGATCGTGACCTCGAGGTCTTCTTCTTCAGCCCGTATTTCTCCTCTCAGGAGAAGCTCGACGGCCTGACGAAGTCGGTCGAGGACGCGGATCCGGAGTTCCTCAACTTTCTCGAGCTCCTGATAGAGAAGCACCGCATGCCGGCGATTTTCCGGATCCGGCGCGAGTACGAAGACCTTTGGAAGCAGGAGAACAAGCGACTTGACGTGACTGTGATCAGCGCAGTCGAGCTGGACCCCGCTGTGGCCGAAGAAGTCGGCGCCGAGGTCGAGCGCCAGACCGGCCGAGAGGTCGAATTGACCAGCCGCGTCGATGAAAAGATCATCGGCGGGATCGTGCTGCAGGTCGGGAACATGGTTCTCGACAGCAGCATCAGAAATAACTTGGAGAAACTCCGCCAGAGCGTCGCTCGGGCGGCATAAGGAGGTTCGGGACGTATGCAGATCAAGCCAGACGAGATTGCCAGCATCCTGCGGCAGCGCATCGAGGGCATCGACCCCGGAAGCGCCGACCTGTCCGAAGTGGGCACGGTCCTGTCGATCGCCGACGGGATCGCCCGCATCCACGGCCTCGACAACTGCATGTCGCTGGAGATGCTCGAACTGCCCCACGGCGTCACGGGCCTCGCGCTCAACCTCGAAGCCGACAACGTCGGTGCCGTGCTCTTCGGCGAGTGGGACAAGATCGTCGAAGGCGACACCGTCAAGCGCACCAAGCGCCTGCTCGAGATCCCGGTGGGCGAGGAGTTCCTCGGCCGAATGGTCGATCCGCTCGGTCGCCCGCTCGACGGCAAAGGTGACATCAACACCGGCAAGACCCGTCCGGCCGAATTCAAGGCCCCCGGAGTCATCGCGCGCCAGCCCGTGCGCGAGCCGATGCAGACCGGGATCAAGTCGATCGACGGCATGATCCCGATCGGTCGTGGCCAGCGCGAGCTGATCATCGGCGACCGCCAGACCGGCAAGACCACGGTCGGCATCGACTCGATCATCAACAACAAGGACACCGGCGTAATCTCCGTGTACGTGGCCATCGGGCAGCGCATGGCGACCGTCGTCCAGGTCCGCGAAGTGCTCGAGGAAGCCGGCGCGATGGAGAACACGATCATCGTTGCCGCCCCCGCCGACGAGGCGGCGCCGATCAAGTTCATCGCCCCGTACGCCGGCACCGCGATGGCCGAGTACTTCCTCTACGACGGCAAGGCCGCGCTCTGCGTCTACGACGACCTCACCAAGCACGCTTACGCGTACCGCCAGATGTCGCTGCTTCTGCGGCGCCCGCCGGGGCGCGAGGCATACCCCGGTGACGTCTTCTACCTGCACTCGCGCCTGCTCGAGCGCTCGGTCAAGCTGAGTGACGATCACGGAGGCGGCTCGCTGACGGCCCTGCCGATCATCGAGACCCAGGCCAACGACGTGTCGGCTTACATCCCGACCAACGTCATCTCGATCACCGACGGCCAGATCTTCCTCGAGTCCGACTTGTTCAACTCGGGCATCCGCCCGGCCATCAACGTCGGTATCTCGGTTTCCCGAGTCGGCGGCGACGCCCAGACCAAGGCGATGAAGAAGGTCGCCGGCAAGATGAAGGGCGAGCTTTCCCAGTACCGCGACCTCGAAGCCTTCGCTCAGTTCGGGTCGGAACTCGACGCCGAGACCCAGAAGACCCTCGCCCGCGGCGAGCGCCTGGTCGAGCTGCTCAAGCAGAACGAACGGAACGCCCTCTCGGTCTCCGACCAGGTCGCTTCGATCTACTCGGGCACTGGCGGCTTCCTCGATCGCATCAAGGTCGAACGGGTCCAGGAGTTCCTCGAAGGGCTGCTGACCAGGCTCCACACGGAGAACAAGGAACTCTGCGAGCGGATCAACGAGACCGGCCAGTTCCCGGAAGAGGACGAAAAGGAACTCTCCGACATCATCAGTGGCTACGTCGACGACTTCGGCCCCGACTTCAACGAGGACGGGGAAGCGGAAGACGCCGGCGAATCGGATTCCGTCGACAAGATCGCGGTCGACGGCAAGGACTCCGACGATGATGGCGACGACAACGATGGTGATGACGCCGCCGGCGACGAAGCAGAAGAAGAGGCTCCGGCCCCGGCCTGATCCGAAGTAACCCTTGAACGAAACGCTAAAAGCAGATGGCTAACCGCAAAGAAGTCACAAATCAGATTGCCAGCGTCAAGAACATTCGCCAGATCACCCGGGCGATGGAGGCGGTTGCGGCCGCACGGCTGCGTCGGGCCGAGACCCGGATCGCCCACCTCCGCCCGTACGCACAGGCTCTGAGGCGACTCACCCAGCGGGCCGCCGCCGAAGCCGGCAACGTTTCCCACCTGCCGATCCTGACCGAGCGCGAAGACGTAAAGACCCTGGCGATCGTGCTGGTAACCGGCGACCGCGGCCTGGCCGGCGCCTTCAACGCGAACATCATCCGCGAAGGCCTGCTGCTGCGCGACCAGGCCGTGGAAGAAGGCAACGAGGTCGTCTTCTTTGTGGTCGGCCGTCGTGGCGACGGAGCCATGACCTTCCGCAAGCAGAACATCGCCAACTCGTGGACCGGCTTCACCGACCGGCCGGCGTACGAGAACGCCCGCGACATCGGCGAGTCTCTCGCCGCCGCCTACGTCGACGAAGACGTAGACCGGGTCGAGGTGGTCTACAACCGCTACGTCTCGCCGCTGACCCAGCACGTTTACACCCAGACGCTGCTACCGGTCCAGCAGGCCAACATCACCGGTGAAGGCTCCGAGGACGAAACCGGCGTGGAGCCCGAAGGCGATCTGGCCGAGGCCCACGAACGCGCCTCCTGGGAGTACGAGCCGGAGCCGGAAGAGCTGATGGCCCGGCTGATTCCCGACTACATCAATACTTCGCTTTTCCGGATGCTGCTCGAATCGGCTGCATCCGAACTCGGCGCGCGCATGACCGCCATGCGCAGCGCCGCGGACAACGCTGAAGAGATGATCGATGACCTCACCCTCGAGATGAACCGGGTCAGGCAGGCGGAGATCACGCAGGAAATTCTGGAAGTCGTCGGTGGCGCGGAAGCGCTCGGCTAGACGGACGCCCCAAGCCCCGAAACTGGAAACTGGAGATATGTCAGAGAACAACGGAAAAAACACAGGACGGATCGAAGAGATCACCGGCGTCGTGGTCGACGTCGTCTTTCCCGATCAGCTGCCCGAGATCTTTTCGGCCATCGTCATCGAGGTCGACAAGACCGAAGATCGCGATGAAGTCAAGCTGGTCTGCGAAGTCCAGCAGCACCTCGGAGATGATCGTGTCCGCACGGTCGCAATGGACGCCACCGACGGCCTGCAGCGCGGTGACCGCGTGGTCGACACCGGCGGTCCGATCACCGTTCCGGTCGGCGACGAGACGCTCGGCCGCATCTTCAACCTTCTCGGCGAACCGATCGACGGCGGCGACCCGCTCAGCGACGACATCGAACGCTGGCCGATCCACCGGCCTTCGCCGGACGCGACGGAACTGACCCCGACCCAGGAGATCCTCGAGACCGGAATCAAGGTCGTTGACCTCCTCGCGCCTTACGCCAAGGGCGGCAAGATCGGCCTCTTCGGCGGCGCCGGCGTCGGCAAGACCGTCCTGATCCAGGAACTGATTCACAACATCGCCCAGGAGCACGGCGGACTTTCCGCCTTCTGCGGCGTCGGCGAGCGGACCCGTGAGGGCACCGACCTCTACATCGAAATGACCGAGTCCGGCGTCATCGACAAGACGATGATGGTCTTCGGCCAGATGAACGAGCCTCCGGGAGCGCGCCTCCGGGTCGCCCTCTCCGGTCTGACCATGGCCGAGTACTACCGCGACCAGGGTGGCCAGGACGTGCTGCTCTTCATCGACAACATCTTCCGTTTCGTCCAGGCTGGCTCCGAAGTTTCGGCGCTGCTCGGACGCATGCCCTCCGCCGTCGGTTACCAGCCGACGCTGGAAACGGAAATGGGGACGCTCCAGGAGCGGATCACGTCGACGACCCGCGGATCGGTCACCTCGATCCAGGCCATTTACGTGCCCGCCGACGACTTCACCGACCCGGCTCCGGCGTCGGTGTTCGCCCACTTGAACGCGACGACCGCGCTTTCGCGTTCGATCTCGGAGAAGGGCATCTACCCGGCCGTCGACCCGCTCGACTCGACCTCGACCATCCTCAAGCCGGACATCCTCGGCGAGGAGCACTACAACACGGCGACCGAGGTCCAGGAGATCCTGCAGCGCTACAGCGAGCTCCAGCAGATCATCGCCATCCTCGGCATCGACGAACTCTCCGATGAAGACAAGATCCTCGTCTTCCGGGCCAGGAAGATCGAACGCTTCCTTTCACAGCCGTTCTTCGTGGCCGAGCAGTTCACCGGCACGTCGGGCCAGTACGTGCCGGTCGCCGATACCGTTGCCGGCTTCCGCCAGATCCTCGACGGCGAGCTCGACGAGTATCCGGAGAGCGCCTTCTACATGAAGGGCGGCATCGATCAGGTGACGTCCGAAGCCAAGAGCGCTGCGTAGCCCTTGGCCGGAGAGTCGACATTTTCAGTTGAGGTCCTCACCCCGGAAGGTGAGGTCTTCAGCGGCGATGTGGTCCAGCTGTCGACCAAGACGGTCACCGGCGAAATCGGCATCCTCGCCCGGCACGTGCCGATCCTGGCCGCGCTCGACCCGAGCCTCCTCCGGCTGAAGGTCTCGGATTCCGAGACCATCCGGTACGCGCAGTCCCACGGGACGCTTCAGGTGTTCGCCAACCACGCGCAGGTGCTGCTCGAGCAGGCGATTGAACCGGGGGACCTCGACGTGAGCGCCCTCGAAGAGGAAAAGGCGGGCGCCGAGTCCCGGCTGGCCGACAGCGACCTCGGTGATGCGGCCCGGCTGGACGCCAAGCGCGACCTGGAACGGGCCGAGACCTTCCTCGAGATCAGCCGAGAGGCGTAAGAGTCTCCGATCTGCTCGCCCTCGCGCAGCGCCTGATCGCCTACGACACCTCACAGCCGGAAGGCATCCACGAGGCGGCGGGTTTCATCAAGGGCTGGCTCGAAGCGCGGGGAATAGCGGCGACCCAGGATGAGTGCCGCGGCTTCCCGGTGATCACGGCGACAGTCGGCGAGGCATCAGACCCGGCGGTGATACTTCATGGCCACATGGACGTAGTGCCGGCCGAGGCCGGCCAGTTCGAGCCGCGGATCGAGGGCGACAGACTGATCGGCCGGGGTGCCTACGACATGAAGGCGGCGCTTGCCGCGATGATGCTGGCACTACCGGAGCCCGGCTCGGCGCCGGAAGGGCTGCGGGTCGTACTCGGCATCGTCTCCGACGAAGAATCGGAGGTGGACAAGGATCGGGGGAGCGATTTCCTGGTCGATTCCGGCCTGACCGGCGACTTTGCGATCACGGGGGAACCGACCGACCTTCACGTCGGCGTAGCCGCCAAAGGTGTGCTCGCACTGCGAATCGGCGTTGGTGGCCGGGCGGCGCATGGTTCCACCCCCTGGCTCGGCGACAATGCCGTTCTCAGGGCTGTGGACATGTTCCGGGGCCTGGAATCGCTACCGTTTGCGAGAGAAAGCTCTGAGTTGTTCGACCGCCCTTCGATCAATCTCGGCCGGATTCAGGGTGGAGACGCCATCAACAAGGTTCCCGACCATTGCGCAATAGACGTCGACATCCGCTACCTGCCGCATCAGGATCCCGAGGAGATACTCGGACAGATCCAGGGGCTGGAGCCTGCCGGCATGGAGACGATCTTCGCTCTGCCGCCGATCGACAGCGGCCTCGACTCGTCCTGGGTCAAGGGCCTGATCTCGGCGGCCGACGCCCACCACGACGGAACGTCCGTGTCGGTCGGTCGCGACGGTGCCTCGGACGCGGTCTCGTTCATCCGGGTGGGGATCCCGGCGGTCGAGTTCGGGCCGGTCGGCGCCGGACACCACGGGCCCGAAGAATGGGTTTCGATCACATCGCTGGACTCCTATCTCGGCACACTTCGGGAATTTTTAGGAATGGGTGCAAGTCTGGCCGGTCCAACTGATGACTGACCGCGACGACAACGAAGAAAAGCCCGCCGACTCAACCGAGGAGTACCTCCTGGGGGGACTTGACGAGGACGCCGAAGCCGAAGCGCCGTCACACCGGGCCGTGCCGCCGCCGGAAGACCCGCCCGCGCCGGAACCTCCGGCCGAGGCTTCGCCCGAACCACCGGCCGCCGCCGATCCGGGCGAGTACGTCGAGCAGGGGACCGAAGAGATGTTCGCGCTTGAGGCCCGCCTCCTGAGCGGCGAAGACGTGCCCGACCTGGACCCGGTCTTCCGGGCGGCGCTGCTCGAAAGCCCCGAAACCGCCAAGCCGGCCGTCGACGAAACCGGCGAGCACACCGGTGAGCACACGGGCGACTACACCGCCGAGCACGACGTCCCGGTAACCGGCGAGGTCGAACAGGGCACCGCCGAATGGGAACCGCCCTCGGAGACGGACATCACCGCCGAGCAGACCGCGGTGCTCGCGGCGGCAGCAAAGAGCGAAGTTCACCAGGCGATCGAAGCCTCGCGGCGAAGCGGTGAGCCCTGGGAGCCCAAGCGGCCTCCGGTCGGTGGCGACTTCGAGGAGCCGGGCAAGCGCCGTCGGTACTGGTGGCGGTTCTCGCTGGCCACAGTGATCATCGTCGTCTCCTTTGCCGCGGCGACCTCGGCGTCGATCCTCCACGAGGTCAATGATTTTGCCGGCAAGATCACCAGCCCGGATTTCGACAATCTGCCTGACCGCGTGCTTCCGGCGAGCAACGGCGGGCCGCAGACCGTTGCCATCCTCGGCTCGGACGTGCGCACAGGCGGGGGCGCCCCGTCCGACGATCCGGGCCGTTCGGACACGACGCTGCTGCTCCGGCTCGACCCGGATTCCGGCCAGATCGCGATGCTCAGCGTTCCCCGTGACCTCAAAGTGGAAATCCCGGGTTACGGAACCGACAAGTTCAACGCGGCCTTCAGCTACGGAGGGCCGGGGCTGACCCTGAAGACGATCAAGTCGGTGACCGGCCTGGACATCAACCACGTCATCAACATCGACTTTCAGGGATTCGCCGAAGTCGTCGACGCGATCAACTGCGTCTTCGTCGACGTCGACCAGGACTATTACCACTCGAACGCCGAATCGGTGGAGCAGTACGCCGAGATCGACATCGACCCCGGCTACCAGAAGCTCTGCGGCCCCGACGCGCTCGAGTTCGCCCGGTACCGGTACGGCGACAGCGACCTGGCCCGGGCGGCCCGCCAACAGGATCTGGTCGGCGAAATCCGGAACCGCCTCACCTTCAACGAGATTCTCAGTCAGCGAAACGAGCTGATCGACGCGTTTGCCGAAAATACGAAGTCGGACATCGAGGGCGGCAACGAAATCCTCGAGCTGCTGAAGCTCCTCTTCGACTCCCGTGAGTCGAGCGTCGTCGAAGTGAAGTTCCCGGCGACCTTCACCCTGGACAACGGCATCTCCTACGTTGAAGCGACCCCGGACGAGATTCAGGTCGCGGTCGACCAGTTCCTCGGCTTCGAGGACTCGGCCGGGCCGGTCGGCACCCTCAACGAACGGGGCGGGTCCGGGAAAGACAAGAAGGCTCTGAAGAAAGCAAAGAAGGACAGGGACAAGGAGAAGCAGAAGACCGCGGCGCCGAGCAAAGAAGGGGACGGCCTGGTCGACGCTGCCGAAGGCGGACTCGAGGTCGCCAAGTCGCTGGACAAGGATTTCAAGCGCCGCGATTTCCCGGTCTATTACCCGAAGCGCCTGCCGGAAGGCACGGTCTATGCCGACGGCAGCCGGACCTACCACCTGCGGGACCCGGACAAGAACCCGTATTCGGCGTTCCGCACGGTGATGGCGCTGCAGCTCGATGACGGCCTTCACTACTTCGGTCTCCAGGGAATTCGCAAGTGGGAGGATCCACCGATCCTCCAGGCCCCACACGAGGGCATCGAAATGGATGACCGGGACTTCGACGTCTACTACGAAGGGGACCGGATCAACCGGATCGCCTGGTATGAGGACGGCGACACCTATTGGATATCCAACTCGATTCTTCTGACGCTCGAAAACGAGCAGATGCTCGGCATGGCAAGATCGACCAGAGGATTCACGGCCGACTGACGTCGGGAACCGGGGGCATATGAATAGTTCAGATCAAACTCCGTCCGGGAGCGGAAGCCCCGCGACGGGTACTGGCGATCCCGGCAAGTTGCCGGTCGGGGTGATCGGGGTCGGCTGGGTCGGTCTGGTGACAGCCGCGTGCTTCGCCGAGCTGGGCCATCCGGTGGTCGCCCGCGACGTGATCCCGGAAAAGGTCGAAGCTCTGAACCGGGGCGAGGTCACGATTCACGAACCCGGCCTGTCCGAGCTGATCCGTAAGAACAAGGAGCGACTCGAGTTCACGACGGACATGGACGACGTCCTCTCCCGCACCCGGCTGATCTTCGTCTGCGTCGACACCCCGCCCACCTATTCCGGCGACGCCGATCTCTCCCGGGTCCGCTCGGTGGTCGCCGACCTGCGCGCTGACGGCAATCACGTTCTGATCATGAAGAGCACCGTCCCGGCCGGCACCGGCGAGACGATCCGGCGCGAACTGCCGGGCATGGCTTACGTATCGTGCCCCGAGTTCCTCAAGGAAGGGACCGCGGTCAAGGACTTCCTGAATCCCGATCGTGTCGTCGTCGGCGCGGACCCCGGAGACGGTGCTGCCGCCGAAGAAGTGGCGGCGCTCTACGCCCCGCTTGGCGGCGAGATCGTGATGACCGACATCTCGAGCGCCGAGATGATCAAGCTGGCTTCCAACGCCTATCTTGCCACCCGGATTTCCTTCATCAACGAGATCGCGAACGTCTGTGAGGAGGTCGGAGCCGACGTCGGGGAGGTAGCCCGGGGCATGGGCCTCGACGAACGGATCGGCCCGCACTTCCTGCGTCCGGGCATCGGCTTCGGTGGCTCCTGCTTCCCCAAGGACGTTAACGCCCTCAAACTGCTCGCTGGCAACTCCGGCTACCACTTCCAGCTGCTCAATTCGGTGATCGAGGTCAACGAGCTCCAGAAGCGGCGGGTGGTGAGCAAACTGACCAAGCACCTCGGCTCCCTTGTCGGCAAACGGGTCGCTCTGCTCGGACTTGCTTTCAAACCGGAGACCGACGACATGCGCGAGGCATCGAGCCTGGTGCTCTCGGCTCGGCTGCGCGGCGAAGGTGCAGAAGTTGTTGCGTTTGACCCGGTTGCGATGGACCAGGCAAGGAGTCTGCTGCCCGGGGTGGAAATGAGAGATACGGCGCTGACAGCGCTCGAAGGTTCGGACGCCGCGGTGCTGGTTACCGAGTGGCCGGAATTTCGGGAAATTGACTGGGCCGGGGCAGCAGCACGGATGAAGCGCCCCCTGATAATTGATGGAAGAAACTTTCTCGACGCTGACGCAGTTCATGGGGCCGGTTTCACGTATGAAGGGATCGGTCGCCCGGGGGTAGGCGCTGATACGGAGTAGAAATTGCAAGCATTGGTTCTCGTAGGTGGCAAGGGCACGCGGCTGAGGCCGCTGACCACGGAAATCCCCAAACCGGTCCTGACTCTCGTGGACCGTCCTTTTCTCAGTTACATGATCGAATGGCTGGCCTCGCACGGGGTGGACGACATCGTGTTCGCCTGCGGTTTCCTGCCGGACCAGCTAGAGGCCGTCCTCGGCGTCGGAGGCGACGGCGGCCCGAAGCTCAGCTACGTCGTGGAACCCGAACCGTTCGGCACGGCCGGCGCGATCAAGTTCGCGGAAGCGCATCTTGAGGACCGGTTCTTCGCTCTGAACGGCGACGTGCTGAGCGACCTCGACCTCACCTCACTCTGGAACTCTCACCTGGAGCGCGGGGCGAGCGCCTCCCTCGGCCTCTATCCGGTGGATGACCCGACCGGTTACGGCCTGGTCGACCTTGACCCCGACGGCCGCGTGCTGGACTTCCACGAAAAACCGGAGCCGGGTCACGCCGGTGCCGGACTGATCAATGCCGGGACTTACGTGATCGAAAAATCCGTCCTCGACTCCGTCGAAGCGAACCGGAACGTTTCGATCGAGCGCGAAGTGTTCCCAAGCCTGGTCGGCCACGGCCTCTGCGGACTGCGCCTCGACGGCTACTGGAAGGACATCGGCCTGCCCGGGCGATACTCCGAAGCCTGCTGGGACATCATCGAAGGCCGGGTCAAGACCGGGGTGAGGACCAACGAAGAAGGGATCTTCATCGGTTCGGAATGTGAAATCGATCCCGGGTCCAGGATCGGCCCGCGGGCCGTGATCGGTGACCGTTCGAGGGTTGGCCGCGGAGCCGAGGTCACCGGATCGGTGCTGATCTCGGACTGTGAGATAGGGGAAAACGCCGTTGTCAGCGACTCGATTCTTTCCGCCGGGGTAAAGGTAACTTCAAATATACGAGTAGGGGATGCGGTTCTTGGTAAGAATGAGGTAATCAGATGATCAACGACGTCCTCGATATCCCGAATCACATTCGCGATGCACTCTGGAGGGTCGACTCGGCACAACTCAAGGCGAGGCCTTCATCGGGATTCGTCGTCTGCGGGATGGGCGGCTCCGCGATCGGCGCCGAACTGGCCCGCGGGATCATCGGCCTCCGGCTGACCGCGCCCATGGTCGTGGTCCGCAGCTACAACCTGCCGAAGTGGATCAATAAGGAATGGGCCGTGCTCGCATCGAGCTATTCCGGCGACACCGAAGAGACCCTTTCGTCGTTCGAGCAGGCCGGAGAAGCCGGAAGCCATCGCTGGGTGGCCGGCACCGGCGGCAAGCTCGGCGAAGAGGCCCGCAAGTCCGACATCGGCATCGTCGGGCTCCCCGGCTTCTTCCAGCCGCGGGTCACCGTGGCTTACATGACGGTCGTCGCCGCCTGCGCGGCGAACCTCGCCGGCGTTGCGCCGGACATTCGACTGGAGCTCGAAGGCGCGGCTGACCACCTCGAGAGCTGCCGCGACGTGCTCCGCCCGATGGCGGTCGACCTGGCGTCCCAGATCGACGAGACTCCGCTGGTCGTCCACGGCGCCGGCGTGACCAGCTCGGTGGCCAAGCGCTGGGCAAACCAGTTCAACGAGAACGCCAAGCAGCTAGCCTTTTCCGCAGACATCCCGGAGGCGAACCACAACCTGATGGAGGCCTGGGACAAGGGCACCGGCGGCCTCGGAGCGATTTTCCTGACCGACCGTGGGCAGAGCCCGCGTGAACGTCGTCGCATGGAGCTGACCGCGGAATCGATCGAGCGCACCGGCGCCTCCGTGTTCACGATCGAGAGCGTCGGCGAAACCCGGGCCGACCGGCTGTTCTGGTCGGTCATGCTGGGCGACCTGGTCTCGGTTGCAGTGGCCGAGAAGCGAGGCATCGACCCGCTGCCCGTCAATGAAATCCAGGATTTCAAGCGAAGGCTGGGCAAAGCCGGATGAACGCGATGGTGCTGGCCGCCGGCCTCGGCACCAGGCTTCGGCCGATTACCTATTCGGTGCCGAAACCGATGGTGTCTGTGCTCAACCGGCCGGTGATGGAGCACATCGTCCGCTTGCTGGAGGGGCATTCGTTCAACCGGATCGTCGCCAACCTCCACTGGTTTCCGGAGACGATCACGACCCACTTCGGTGATGGATCCGGTTTCGGAGTCGAACTCGAATACAGCCGCGAAGAGCAGCTCCTCGGCACGGCCGGTGGCGTCTTCAAAGCCCGCGAGTTCCTTGGTGACTCGTTCCTCGTCATCTCCGGTGACGCGCTCACGGACATCGACCTGACCGCGATGAAGGCATTCCACGAGTCTCACGACGGCGTTGCCACGCTGGCAACCAAGAAGGTCAAGGAAACCTCGGAGTTCGGCGTGATCATCACCGATGCCGATGGCCGGATCCAGGGCTTCCAGGAGAAGCCCGAGCCGGCGGAGGCACTTTCGGATCTAGCCAACTGCGGGATCTACATGTTCGACCGGGAGATTTTCGAGTTCTTTCCCGGGCCCGCCGAGAGCAAGCTGGCCGAGCCGGGACAGCCGGAGGGCTTTGCCGACTGGGCGCTGGACGTATTTCCGGCGCTGATGGACTCGGGCCGCCCGTTCTATTCGCACGAGTTCGACTCCTACTGGAACGACGTCGGCACGGTCTCGGAGTTCCTTCAGGGCAGCTTCGACGGCCTGACCGGGGCCGTGGACCTGTCGATCGACGAACCCGAAGTCGGTCCCGGCGTCTGGGTGGACGGCAGCGTCAAGACCGACGGAGTCGGGATCGAAGGACCGGTCCTGATCGCCGAGGGCTGTGAGATCTCAGCCGGCGCCGAACTGACCGGGCCGCTCGTCCTCGGCCGGAACTGCAGAGTGGGCGAGGGCGCCCGGGTCAAGGAAGCGATTTTGCTAGATGGTGCTGAAGTGGCTGCCGGCGCATTCGCGGTGGGCGGCGTTCTGGGCCGCTGACCACTGGGTATCGGTCTACCGTCTTGGCGGAAAAACAGGAATAAGGGAAAGACTTTCGGTTTTCCCTCTCGGAGACTTCACAGTTCTGAATAAAGCAGGAATGTTCCTTAACTGGGAAATTCCTGTTTGGTTACTTGGTTTGCACCCGGCGAGCGTACCTCGGGCCAGTCTGGCCGCATGAAGGCAACCCGCCTCGCCCGGCTCCTCGTTCCACCGGCCTGTGCCGCCTGCCGGTCGCCCTGCGAGTCCGGCCGTTCGGTCTGTGTTTCCTGCCTTCGGGACCTCGACCTGTCGGGACCGATTCACGAACCGGAACTGCCGGGCGTTGACGCGATCTGCTCGGTCGCGGCTCACAGCGGGGTCGGCCGGACGATCCTCGCCGCTTACAAGTTCAACGGGCTATTCGGCCTGGCCCCGTTCATCGCGTCCCGGATGAGCGAGGTGGCGCCGGTCTGTGGCGAGTCCGGCTGCGTGATCCCCGTACCGGCGGCCGGCCTGCGCCGGCGACTTCGCGGATTCGACACAGCAGAGGATCTCGCCGGTCGGCTTTCGCGTTGGACCGGGTGGCCGCTCCGGACCGGATCGCTCGTCCGGATCGGCAACGGCCGGCAGCGGGGGAGGGGCCGGAGCACGCGGCTGGCCGATCCGCCGATGATCGAATCCCGAAAAAAACATGACGGCGTGGTCCTGCTGGTCGACGACGTGGTCACCACTGGCGCAACCCTCTCCACCTGCGCGCGAACCCTGCGTGCGAGCGGAGCGCGCCGCGTTCTGGCCGTGACGTTCACCCGGCGCATTTGAACGACGGGACAGGAGCTGGACCGGAATATTTAGCCCATCCCCTTGTCACCGTCATGTCAGGTGGCTACCATCGTGTGAAGGTACGAAAACCCGCTAGGAGGTCCCATGCGAATCGATATTCGTGGTCGCAACGTCGAAGTAACTGACGATTTGCGCGAGCAGGTGGCCCAGAGGTTCAAACGGATCGGGCAGCAGCTCTCTCCGTTGACCCGCGTCGAAGTTGTCGTGTCCGAGGAGCGGAATCCCGCCATCACCGACAAGTTCGTGGCTGAAGCGACCCTTCACGTGAAGGGCGTCACCCTGCATGCCCACGAAGCCAGCCCCGAGATGATGCACACGATCCACGAGCTGGCGGAGGACATGCGCCGCCAGGTGAAACGCCATCTGGAGAAACGTCGCAAGAGGAGCCGTACCCGTCACCTGGTCAACCAGATGCAGGGCCGGCCATCCGACGGGACTTCGCCAAGTCTTTGACAAAGCTCCGGCGCGCCTCCGGCGCCCGGACCGAAAAGTGAGGTGATCACGAGGGCCCCGGAAGGGGCCCTCGTTCACGTCTGGTGGGCAGAGGAATCGGCCTGACGGCCGCCGGTCCGGTGCCGGTATCGGTCAACGGCTAATCTTGATTCATGGCCAAACAGCTAATCGATCGCGCTCTCCGTCTCGGAGAAGGGCGCAAGTTCAAGTCCTACCAGAAGCGTGTCGACTCGATCAACCGGATCGAGCCCGAGATGGAGGTCCTCGAGGACGACGAACTCCTCGAAGAAGCGGACTCCCTGCGCGAGCGGGCCCGCAGTGGTGAATCGCTCGAAGACCTCCTTCCGGAAACCTTCGCACTGACCCGGGAAGCGGCTAAACGCACCCTCGGCCAGCGCCACTACGACGTCCAGCTGATCGGCGGGATGGTCGTACACGACGGAGCCATCGCCGAGATGAAGACCGGTGAAGGCAAGACCCTGACCAGCACCCTGTCGATCGTCCTGAACACCCTGGCCGGCGGCTCGGTCCACGTGGTCACCGTCAACGATTACCTCTCCAAGCGAGACGCGCTCTGGATGAAACCGATCTACGACATCCTCGGAGTCGAAGTCGCCTGGATCCAGGAGGATGACGAACCGGAAGAGCGCCGAGCCAAGTATGCGGCCGACATCACGTACGGAACCAACTCCGAGTTCGGCTTCGACTACCTGCGCGACAACATGGCCCCTTCGATCGAGCAGAAGGTCCAGACCACCCACGACTTCGCGATCGTCGACGAGGTCGACAACATCCTGATCGACGAGGCCAGGACCCCGCTGATCATCTCCGGCGCCCCCGAGCAGGCGGCCCAGACCTATTACACGTTCGCCCGCATGGCCAAGCAGCTCGACGGCGTGCCGGCCAAGACCAAGCTGAAGTCGATGGGCGAGTCGAAGGACACCTCGGAAGCCGACTTCGACTACGAGTACGACGAGAAGCACAAGACGGTCGCCCCGACCGAACGCGGTGTCAACAACGCAGAGAAGTTCATCGGCGTGGACAACCTCTATCTCGCCGAGAACGGCAATCTGGTCAACCACCTGATCCAGTCCCTCAAGGCCGAATCGCTCTACCGCAAGGACAAGGACTACGCGGTGGTCGACGGCGAAGTCATGATCATCGACGAGTTCACCGGCCGGATCCTCGAAGGACGCCGCTGGTCGGAGGGCCTCCACCAGGCCGTTGAGGCCAAGGAAGGCGTGGCGATCCGCGAGGAAAACCAGACGCTGGCGACGATCACCCTCCAGAACTATTTCCGCCTCTACGAGAAGCTCTCCGGCATGACTGGTACGGCCCTCACCGAAGCGACCGAATTCATGAAGATCTACAAGGTCCCCGTCGTTGAGGTGCCGACCAACATGCCGACCGCGCGCGACGACCAGAACGACCAGATCTTCAAGACCCGCGACGGCAAGTGGAAGGCGCTGATCCGCGAGCTGGTCGAACGGAACGCATCAGGACAGCCGATCCTCGTCGGCACAGTCTCGGTCGAGACATCCGAAATGATCTCCGATGCCCTGAACAAGGAGGGCATCAAGCACGAGGTTCTCAACGCAAAGCCCGAGTACGCCGAGCGCGAAGGCGAGACCATCGCCCAGGCCGGGCGCAAAGGCTCCCTGACGATCGCGACCAACATGGCCGGACGAGGCGTTGACATCAAGCTCGGTGGCGACCCCGAGGGCATGGCCCATCCGTACGTCGTCAAGCAGGGGCTCAACCCCGAGGACGAGGGCTACAAAGAAGAGGTCGAGAAGATCGCGGCCGAGTACAAGGACGAATGCGCCACGAACGGCGACGAAGTCCGCCAGCTCGGAGGACTGTTCATCTGCGGCACCGAGCGCCACGAGTCACGGCGCATCGACAACCAGCTGCGCGGCCGTGCCGGCCGTCAGGGTGACCCCGGTGCCTCACGGTTCTTCCTGTCCGCCGAAGATGACGTGATCCGCCTCTTCGCCGGCGACCGCATCTACAAGATCCTCGACCGGCTCGGTCCGGTCGGCGACGACGGTGAAGAGATGCCTCTTGAGGCGAAGATGCTCACGAAGACCGTCGAGAACGCGCAGAAGAAGGTCGAGGAACAGAACTTCCTGATCCGTAAACGCGTCCTCGAGTACGACGACGTGATGAACGAGCAGCGCCGCGTGGTCTACAAGTACCGCGGCGAGATCCTCGAAGGCCGCGACATGTCGGAGATCGCCCGAGAGGAGCTGGGCAATGTGATCAGGCGACTGGTCGACGAGTACACGCCCGGCGACCTGGTCGAGGACTGGGATCTGCCGGAACTCGACACCCAGCTTCACCTGATCTGGCCCTGCTCGATCGACGTCGAGGGCATGGCTCCCGAGTCGGTCGACCGCGAGGGCCTCAAGGCTGACCTGATCGATGACGCCGACGAGGCCTACCGCGAACGCGAGACCGAACTCGGTGAAGAAGTCATGCGGTACCTCGAGCGCACCCTGCTGATGCAGGTGATCGACAGCCGCTGGCGCGAGCACCTTTATGACATGGACTACCTGCGTGAAGGCATCCACCTGCGCGGGTTCGCCCAGATCGACCCTCTGGTCGCGTACAAGAACGAGGGCTATTCGATGTTCTCGGAACTCATGAACGCGATCTGGGAAGAGTTCAGCAAGCTGGTCTTCAACGTCGAAATCGAAATCGAGCCCGAAGCCGAAGGCGCGTTCGCGCCGTCGTCCGACGAGCCCGAGCAGCTCGACTATTCGGGTGGCACGCTCGAATCCCAGCCGTCGGCCCTGACTGAATCAGCGGTCGAAGACGAGTCCCCGGCCGGAGGCCGTGGCGCAGTCGGATTCTCGGCGGGTTCATCGGCGACGATCGCCACCGGCGGGACCGCGACCAAGGTCAAGTCGGACAAGGAGAACATCGGCCGGAACGACCCCTGCTGGTGCGGATCGGGCAAGAAGTTCAAGAAGTGCCACGGGTCCTGACCAGGACCTGAACCCCTCGATTCACGATGAGCGTCGAGTCGACAGTCGAGGAGTTTGTGCGCAGCTTCAACGAACGCGACCTCGACGCGTTCGAAGCGACGCTCGACCCGGAGGTCGAACTCCACTCCCGAAAGGGACTCGTCACGGGTATCCCTGCCGCCCGGAAGTGGGCGACCCGCGCTCGCGGCGGAGTCCAGCAGACCGTCGTGATCACCGGGATCGAGACGATCGGCGAGAAGGTGCTGGTGAGGATTCGCCGGGACTGGCACTGGGACGAGGATGGAACCCTCGCCGCAAGTGACGAGATGGCCTGGTTCTTCAGGGTGCGGGACACCGGCGTCGTGGCCTGGGTCCCGTTCGCTGACACCGCTGAGGCGTTCGCGGCCTTCAGCAATCCCTGAGCAACGTTCTAGGAACCGGCCCTTCCGTGCGGGCCGTGGAGTGCGGATGAGCGGTCGAGGTCAGTGTCCTCGAAAGAGAGGGGATCCTCGATCGGCTCGAGGTGGGTGAAGACCGTGACCTGGTCGAAGGCTCCGCGCATCTCCTCCTCGATGCCTTCGGCGAAGTCGTGGCCGCGCTGGACGCTCCAGCCGCCCGGCACGAGCACGTGGACGGAGATGAAGACTCGACGACCCGCCTGCCGGGTGCGCAGGGCGTGGAACTGGATCGTGTCACTGGCGTGTCCGTCCAGCACCGTGGTCACGACCTTCAGCTCTTCGTCCGGCAGGGCCTTGTCCATCAGGCCGGCCATCGACCCGCGCATCAGTGAGAGGCCGGTCCTGACGATGTTTGCGGCCACCAGGATGGCGATGATCGGGTCGAGCCGGTCCCAGCCGGTCAGGTAGACGAGGGCGATCCCGAAGACGACCCCGATCGAGGTCCAGACATCGGTCATCAGGTGCCGCCCGTCGGCCTCGAGCGTCATCGACCCTTCCTCGTGCCCGGTGGAGATCAGGTAGCGGCCGACCACCAGGTTGACCAGGGTCGCCGCGAGGGAGACCGCGAGGCCGGCTCCGACGTCGGTCAGGCCGCTGGGATCGATCAGGCGGCCGATCGCGGCGTAGGCGATGGTGACCGCGGCCAGGACGATCAGGGCGCCTTCAAAACCGGCCGACAGGTAGTCGGCCTTCTCGTGACCGTACGAGTGGTCTTCATCCGGCGGGCGGGTTGACCAGAGAATGACGACCAGGGCGACCAGGGCGGCGACGAGGTTGACCACTGACTCCATGGCATCCGACAGCAGACCGACCGAGTCGGTGAGCAGCCAGGCGACCATCTTCATCGAGATCGTGAGGATCGCGGCGGCGATCGAGATCGAGATGACCCTGATCAGGCGCTTTCGCCGCCGGTCAGGCGGGATCTGGTCTATGTCCGGGGTTCCTGAAGTGGCGATCTGAATGATTCTCCCAGTCCTCAGTCCAACACCTACGTGGAATAACCTCCATGCATGGCCGAAGCCGTAAACATCGAATCAGTTCCGGCCCGGCTGACGGCTATTCAGGACAACCTGACCCTGCTCGACGACTATCTCGATCCGTCTGCCCTCCAGACCGAAATCGACCGGCTCGAGAACGAAATGCAGGACCCGGCCTTCTGGGACGACCAGGAGAAGGCCGCCAGGGTCTCGGCCGAGCATTCGCGCGCCCAGAAGAAGCTGACGAGCTTCCGCGGACTGCAGTCCGAGGCGACCGACCTCGTCGAGATGGCGGAGATGGCCGAGGCCGACGCCGAAATGGCGGCCGAACTCGATGACCAGCTCGCTTCGGTCGAATCCCGGCTCGAGGAACTCGAGGAAGCCCGGCTCTTCAGCGGGGAGTACGACGACGGTGATGCTCTCGTCACCGTCCACGCGGGCGCCGGAGGAACCGATTCCCAGGATTGGGCCGAGATCCTCCTGCGAATGTACCTGCGCTGGGCCGAGCGCCGCAGCTTCACCGTCGAGATGAAAGAGGCGTCCGAAGGCGACGAAGCCGGACTCAAGTCGGCGACCTTCATGCTCAAGGGGGAGAACGCCTACGGGCTGATCGCCGCCGAGCGTGGCGTCCACCGGCTGGTCCGCATCTCACCCTTCGATTCGTCCGCCCGCCGCCACACCAGTTTCGCCCAAGTGGACGTGGCCCCGGTCGTCGACGAGACGGTGGACGTCGAGATCGACGAGTCCGAGGTCCGGGTCGACACCTACCGCGCGTCCGGTGCGGGCGGTCAGCACGTCAACAAGACCGATTCCGCTGTCCGTCTGACCCACGAACCGACCGGCATCGTCGTCCAGTGCCAGAACGAACGCTCGCAGACACAGAACAAGGCACAGGCGATGCAGATGCTCAAGTCGAAGCTGATCGAGCTCGAAGAACGCAACCGCACCGAAGCCATGAACAAGGAACGCGGTGAGATGAAGGACGTTGCCTGGGGCTCCCAGATCCGCTCGTACGTAATGCACCCGTACACAATGGTCAAGGACCACCGGACCGACTACGAAGTCGGCGATACCCAAAAGGTCCTCGACGGAGACATCGACGGGTTCATCAGGGAGTACCTCAACCGCACCGTTACCTGAGGTGGCGGGCGGCCCTCGGCGGGCCTCTATGCACCGCTGAGCTTCGTCGACGCTCGGAGCCTTGGGAACGCACAAAAGTGCGCCCCCTTCGGCACCTTCGCTTACTCCTCGCCAGCGGTACCTAGAGCCTCCGCCGTGAACCACCCGCTTGCGAACTTTAGAAAGGCCGAGTCTTGGGAGCCCAACTACGTACCGCTCCGGAACCACTCAGAGATCTTAAATCGACCCCTGTGAACTCTCCAGGTCCAGCAGCGTCTTTTTCAGCTTCACTCCCTGCCTGCCCCCGCCATACCCACCGATACTCCCGTCGCTCTTGATCACGCGGTGGCAGGGGATGATCAGGGCGATCGGGTTGACCGACATCGCCGTTCCCACCGCCCGGGCGGCACTCGGGCTGCCGGCGATCCCGGCGACCTCTCCGTAGCTTCTGGTTTCGCCATAGGGGATCTTCGACACTGCCTCGAGGACCTGTCGGTTGAAGCCGTTGACCAGCCGCAGGTCGAGGTCGAGGTCGAACCCGAAACGCTCGCCATCGATGAACTCTTCGACCAGGTCGGCCGCGCGGTCGACCAGGTCGCCTCCTTCGGCCGGTTCGAGGCCCGTTCTCGCAATCACCTCTTCGACCAGTTCATCCGGGTCCGACCCCGGGAGGGAGGCCCGGACGACCCCCTTTTCCGTGGCGGCGAGGGCGATCGGACCGAGCCGGGTGTCGAAGGCGATGTGGTTGAAGCTGCGACCCATGGATCCATCATAGGCTTGCCGCATGAGCACTCTGCCGAAAGGGACCGACGAGCTGATCGACCGGGCGCTGGAGGAGGACATCGGATCCGGCGACGTCACCGCCGAGGCCACCGTTCCGGCGGAACTTCAGGCCCAGGCTCACGTCATCCAGAAGGAGCCGGGTGTGATCTGCGGCCTCGACATCGTCGAAGAAGTCTTCCGCCGGACCGGCGCCACCGAAATGGACCGCACGGTGATCGAGGGCCACTGGCACGAATCGGTGCCTCGCGACGTGGCACTGG
>JBBSKC010000021.1:0-31807 GCA_038256675.1 Solirubrobacterales bacterium
CCCGCCGCGATCAGTGGCACCGGGAACTATCCGGCAACCCTGGTCCTGATCGGTGCGAACGTGATCGCCTTCCTGCTGACGATCGCCACCGGCTCCGGAGGCCTCAGCACGGTGGGCGGGCCGATGATCGGTGATTTCGGCTTGCTCGGCCAGGCCGTGGCCGACGGCGAGTGGTACCGGCTGATCACCGGCGGGTTCCTCCACGCCGGTCTGATCCACATCGGCTTCAACATGTTCGCCCTGTATTTCCTCGGCAAGATCCTCGAGCCGTCTGTGGGCACCGTGCGTTTCGTAATGATCTATTTCGCCTGCCTGCTGGCCGGTTCGTTCGGTGCGATCCTGCTTTCCGGAAGCAATGTGGTCACGGTAGGCGCATCGGGCGCGGTCTTCGGAATCTTCGGCGCGGTTTTCGTGATCGCCCGTGGTCGCGGCCTCAATGACCTGGCCCGCGAGGTCGGCTTCATCCTCGCGATCAACCTCGCCCTGACCTTCACGATCGCCGGCATCAGCATCGGCGGGCACCTCGGCGGGGTCGTCGGCGGTGCCATTTGCGGACTGCTGGTCATCGCCGGTGAGCGCGGACGGCTGGGTGGCAGCGCCAAGGCGATCGAGTACGGCGGAATCGTCGCGGTCGGTGCCGTCTCGGCGATCGCAGCGGTCCTGATCTCCGAGCCGCCGACCACGACCCGGGTATTCCTGGGGCTGGTTTCCCTGCTCGGTTTCTGACCTCGGCCGCTCAGCCGAGCGGTACCGAATGCGACAACAGCCCTTCGGGGGGTGGCACGGATTCCGGGTGAAGCAGGTGACCGAGTAGCTCGACCCCGTCGACCAGCCGCGGACCCGGTCTCGAGAACGAGGCGGCCGCGTCGACCGCGAAAACCTGGTTCGGCGACATCGTCCTGATCAGGTCGAGATATTCGACCGCCTGGCGTTCGGCTTCATCGGCGTAATAACCGCAGGGCATGACCACGACCACGTCGGCTTCGAGTTCGCCGAGTTTTGCCCAGCTGGTCTCGAGTGATTTGCCGCCGGCGCGGCCAACCAGGTCGATGCCGCCGGCCAAGTCGATCATCTCCGGGACCCAGTGCCCGCCGGTGAAGGGCGGGTCGAGCCACTCCAGCGCGACCACGGACCGGCGTGGCTGTCCGGCCACGGCACCGGTCACTGCTTCGATCCGGTTCCACAGGGATCGGACCAGCTTCTCGCCATTCGATCTGACCCCGGTGGCTCGGGCGACCTCGCCGGCGTTGGCCAGGACTTCTTCGAGGCTGGACGGATCCTGCCGGAGCACTTCGGGCGAGTTCGGCAGGGTCTTCGCGATCGAAACGACGTCGTCGTAGGAAACGGCACAGACGGCACAGACGTCCTGGGCCACGATCAGATCAGGCTGCACTTCCCGCAGCACATCGGTCTTCAGTCGGTAGAGCGGTTCACCTCGGCCGACGACCCGTTTCACCTCGGCGTCGATCTCGGCGGGGGAGAGGCCCTCGGGGATCGCAGTCTCGCTGAGGTGGGGCAGGTCGGTGGCCTCCGGCGGGAAATCGCATTCATGGGTCACGGCGACGACCTGGTCACCGAGTCCGAGTGCGAATAACATTTCGGTGGAAGAGGGAACAAGGCTGGCGATACGCATAGGAGGCAACAATGACACTTCTGAACGACGACGAGATCGAAACGCGCCTGGGCAAGCTCGACGGATGGAACCGGCGGGGTGAGGAAATCGTGCGCGAATTCGAGTTCGAAGACTTCGTCGGCTCGGTCAAGTTCGTGGATTCGGTGGTCGCTCCCGCTGAAAGCATGGGCCACCACCCGGACCTCTCGATCTCGTGGAACAAGGTCGAGGTCGCGATCACCAGTCACTCCGAAGGAGGACTGACCGAGGCCGACTTCGAACTGGCGGGCGAAATCGAAAAGCTGGCCTAAGGATCGGGTCCTGACGTCTGTCTCCACGCTGACGCGCGGAGGACAGGCGGCGAGACCCTAAGGCAAATCGTAGGTGAAGAAGCCCTGGCCGCTCTTGCGGCCCAGGTCGCCCGCCGCGACCATTTCCTTGATCGATTTGGGTGGCTTGTGATCGGCGTTGCCGGATTCGGCGTGGAGCGCGTCACCGATTGCCATTGCCACATCGAGGCCGATCAGGTCGAGCAGGGCCAGCGGACCCATGGGGTGGGCGACCCCGAGGGTCATGCAGGTGTCGACGTCGGCCGCAGGCATCGAAGTTCGCTCCTGGAGCCGTACCGCATCGAACAGGTATGGAAAGAGCAGGCGGTTGACCACGAAGCCAGGGGTGTCGGGGACCGTGACGGCGGTCTTGCCGATCGCGGTGCACCACTGCCGGGCACGCTCCCCGACCGCCGGGTCGACCGCTTCGGGTACGCAGATTTCGACCAGGTTCATCACCGGCACCGGGTTGAAGACATGGAGGCCGAAGAGGCGCCGGTCGAACCCGGATTCACGCCCGATGCCGGCGACCGAGAGCGAGGAGGTGGTCGTCGCAAGGTCGGCTTCGGGGGCGTCGGACCCGACCCTCTCGAGCAGGGCGACCTTGGCGCCGTGATCCTCGATGATCGCTTCGATGACGAGCCGGACACCGCTCAGGTCGGCCGGATCCGTGGTTGACCTGATGCGGTCCGGATCGGCACCATCGATCCGTTTGCACGTCTCGGTGATCGTGGTCATCGCCTGGGCGGCCGAGTCCTGACTACGGGCCAGCAGCCAGACGGATTCGCTGCGGACCGAGGCCAGGGCGGCGAGTCCGGTTGCGATCGTGCCACTTCCGGCCACGGCCAACTCGAGGTAGGGGTTCTCTTGCATCTGTGGGTCGTTTCGATTTCGTGGTGGGCGGTTCCCTGGTTGACTGACAAGTCAATCAGGTATCGTGGATGCAGTTTATCCGGGCTAACCGGGCACTTTAACCAGCAGTAGAAGAAAGGTTTTCGATGACGAAGTTTGGCGGCCGCGAAGTCGTAATCGTTGAAGCGGTCCGGACCCCGGTGGGTCGCGGACACAAGGAAAAGGGCTATTACAAGGACATGCATCCTTCGACCCTCCTGGCCAAGTCTTACACCGAGCTGATCGACCGATCGGGCATCGATCCTGCCCTGGTCGAAGATGTCGTCGCGGGCTGCGTCCAGCAGTTCGGTGAGCAGAGCCTCAACATCGGACGGAACGCCTGGCTTGAAGCCGGCTTCCCGATCGAGACCCCGGCAACGACGATCGACCGCCAGTGCGGTTCCGCGCAGCAGGCCGTGAACTATGCCGCCGCGATGATCGCCTCCGGCGTCCACGACGTGATGATCGGTGGCGGTGTCGAACACATGGGCCACATCTCCTTTGCCGACTCGTACAAGGTGATGGAGGAGTACGGCCTCGGCTACTCGCCGGCCATCCTCGAGAAGTACAACCTGGTCAACCAGGGTATTTCGGCCGAAATGATCGCCGACAAGTGGGACATTTCCCGCACCGAACTCGACGAGCTCGCCGTCCGCTCGCATGCCAATGCGCAGCAGGCCACGGAAGAGGGCCGCTTCGACCGCGAGATGGTGCCGGTTACTGTCGACGGCGAAGTGCTCAAGACCGACCAGGGCATCCGTCCCGGGACCACGGTCGAGACCCTCGCCGGCCTGAAGCCCGCCTTCAAGGAAGACGGCAAGGTCACGGCCGGCAACGCGTCACAGGTGTCCGACGGTTCCGCGGCGATGCTTCTGATGACCCGCGAGAAGGCCGACGAACTCGGCTTGAAGCCGCGCGCGAAGATCCTCGATCAGACCGCAGTCGGCGTCGACCCCGTGATCATGCTCACCGGCCCGATCCCGGCCACGAAGAAGCTGCTCGAGCGGAATAGCATGACCATGAACGACATCGACCTGGTCGAGATCAACGAGGCCTTCGCTTCGGTCGTTGTCGCCTGGCAGCGCGAACTCGATCCGGACATGGACCGCGTCAACGTCAACGGTGGCGCGATGGCCCTCGGCCACCCGCTCGGTTCGACCGGCGGCCGCCTGATGACCACGCTGCTCCACGAGATGGAACGGGACGACAAGGAAATCGGCCTGCTGACCATGTGCTGTGGCGGCGGCATCGGTACCGGAACCCTCCTCCAGAAGCTTTAACCAGCAACACGCAGCTCGGAAAAGTTCTCTGACCAAGCATTGGCGTGCTTCGTGAGAACCGACAGTGCTCAGGCACGGCGGTTCCCACGAGGTGCGGCGAGGCGCCGCGTCAGAGGGCTTTAGCCGGCTGTGCGGACCTTGTACTTGTGGAAAACGTACTTCTTCTTGTTCCTCTTGAACTTCTTTGCCCGGACCGCCTGACGCACGACCAGCTTCTTTTTGTTCGGCCGCTTCTTGGCGTAGAACTTGACCCGCTTGCGGTACTTCGCCCTGACCTTGAGCTTCACGACCTTCCACTTGCCGGCCTTCTGGTTGGCCTTGCGGAAGCGGGTGATCGGCTTCGCCTTCCTTGGATGGCGCTTCGCCTTGCGGGTGACTCCGGCCGCGAAACCCTTGCAGCGGGGCTTGAACCGCTTGGGGCACTTGAGACGGATGAAGAGGAACTTGCCGTCAAAGACGGCGGTCTTGAAGTTCCCGGGATCGATCAGGCCGCCCGGGCCGGTAGGTCCGGTCGGACCCATAGGGCTGGTGGTGTCACCCGTTGGACCGGTAGGGCCGGTCGTGTCACCGGTCGATCCGGTGGGGCCGGTCGTGTCACCCGTTGGGCCAGTCATCGTGTCGGTCGGACCGGTGGGACCGGTGGGTCCTACCTCGGACGGCCTCTGGGCGACCAGGGCTACGTCGTCGTAGTCGAACTGGGCGGCAACTTGAAAATCGACCCCCGGAGTGATTAGTGACGAGGTGATCCGAACCTTGTAGTCGGTTCCCAGCTCGAGGTCCCCGGGCGATAGCGCAACGCCTGGCTGGTTGGTCCATACGTCGGCACCGCTCAGCACGGCACTGTCGACCAACGGGATGGTCGAGTTGTCCGACGTCTTGACCAGGTCCACCTTGTAGTTGGCGGTGGTCTCGGTATCAGGCAGGGGCAGAGGCAGGGGCAATGGGAGTGGCAACGGAAGAGGCTCGATCAGGGCTGACAGGTTGCTCTTCCGGGCCAGCGAGAAGCTCACCGTTTCGGGCTCCTCGCCCTCAGCGCCGATGTAGGTGAAAGCAGGACTCTCGAAGATCGCCGAGTTGGTGCCCACCGAGGTGGGTGCCATGCCGGAATCCGTGCGGATGAACCCGTCGGGATCAATCCCGGTGCCCCCGGGAGTCTCGAAGGTATTGGTGAAGTCCGGACAATTGACCCCAGGGGTGCACCCCGTGGCATATTCGGTCGAACCGGTCCAGCCGCCGATGCTGTCGAGAAAGTCAGTTGCCACACCGCCCGGGTAGACGGTGTTTATGCCATCGTCGATGCCTCCGTTCCCGGCCAGGTAAAGCCCGCCGGGTCCGGCGACCAGTCCGTCGACTGCTGGGCAGACCTGAGCGGGCGCTGCTCCACCGGTTCCAGTCGTCGCCGGGATCGTTGCCCAGGAAGCGACGAAGGCGCCGTCCTTGTCGGGAAGGGAGAACTCCGCAGCAGGGTAGTTGGCTGCCGGTCGCGGCGGGCTGGCGCCGGGATCGCCCGGATCGGCGAGGGTTTCGGTCGTGTTCAGGTTGAGCGGGAAATTCGTGGTGCACTCCCCGAGCAGGGTCGTGCCGCTGTAGACCGAGACCTGAACACGGAGGGGGATGCCGATGGCACCGCCTCCAGTCGTACCGTCGAACGTGCCGGTGAGGCCGGCGGTCGCGCTGATGTTGATCACGGCGTCGAGGTTCGGCTGTACGTCTTTGATGGTCTTCGACGGGAAAGCGAGCCCGGACGAAGGCGCGGTGAAGTTAGTACCGGTGACCGAACCGGTGATGGTCGCGGCGGCATCGGGCGGGGAAGCGCTCGGGTCGATGATCTTGACGCCGTTGGTCCCAGGATCGGTGCCGAGATTCATGACGCCCTCACCGAGGCTGAACTTGACCGGTTCGGCGGAGGCCGACCCGGCGGATGATCCCGCGAGGGCGATGCCGAAGATCATGAGGACGGCGAACAGTCCGGCTTTCAGGCCGTGACTGGAATCGCGCACACTGCTGACGTTTGAAAACACCCTTAACCCTTCGTATTGTGACTTCGTGCCAATGGGGGCCGCTGTGCCGGTTCCGACGAAGGTCTGGCGAAGCCCATACACAGCGAGGTACCCCTATCCACCCTCCTCAAACCCGCCGCTGATGCAATCGTTTCGGTGCGGCTCACTTGAGTAGCAGTTAGCCTGCCTCGCATGACGGCAATGGACCGCGTCTCGATCGGCGCGATGGGGGACTCCCCGCAGGACATGGCGGATCTGGCCCGCAAAGCAGAGGCCGCGGGATTCGAGTCGGTCTGGGCGATCGAACTCTTCCGCAACGCCTTCACCCAGACGACCTGGCTGGCCAGCCAGACTAAGTCGGCCCAGGTGGGCACGTCGATCGCCTGGGGCTTCGTCCGGAGCCCCATGACCTTGGCCATGAGCGCGATGGACATCGACGAGATCTCCGGCGGCCGCTTCTGCCTTGGCCTCGGCCCCGGGGTCAAGCGACTCAACGAGACCTGGCACAACGCTCCGTACGGAAAGCCGGCTCCGCACCTCCGGGAGACGATCGAGTCCACCCGCGCGATCATCCACGCCGCCGCCGCCGGTGAGTCCGTGGCCTTCAAGGGCGAGTACTACGACCTCGACATCAAAGGCTGGTACCGGGCGACACCGCCGGTCCGCGCCGACATCCCGATCTACACCGCCGCCGTCCAGCAGGGCATGTCCCGCATGGCCGGCGACGTCGCCGACGGCCTGATCGGCCACCCTCTCTGTTCCGCCCAGTGGATCGAAGAGGTGATTGTCCCGGCCTTCGAACTCGGCCTCTCCCGGTCGAACCGCGATCGTTCCGACTTCACCTACCTGCCGAGCGTGTGCGTCGCGATCGACGACGACTACGAACGCGGCATGGATGCCGCCCGTCGCACCGTCGCCTTCTATTCGACCGTCAAGACTTACATGCCGCTCTACGAACTCCACGGGTTCGGCGAGAACGCGGCCAACGCCGCCGCGGCCTTCCGCAAGGGCGACATCGACGGGGTGGCCGCCGCCATCCCGGACGAGATGGTCGAGCAGTACTGTGCGGTCGGCTCGGTCGACAAGGTGAAAGCAAAGGTCGAAGAGGTGGCCCAGTTCGCCGACGCGATCTTCCCCGGAGCCCCGACCTACTTCATCCCGAACGAGCAGATCGTCGAATACAACGAAAAGATCATCGAGGCGTTCGGGACAGAGGGATGAGTCATCAGTCGGCGGGCAGCCTCTCGACGAACCGCTCGAACTCTGCGATGTCTGTTACCTCTGGTCCGTGTCCCGGGATGATGATTGAGGGATTCAGCTCGGCTAGTTTGCGGATCGACCGGCGGTTCTCTACCGGGTCGTAGGTGAAAAACTCGGGTGGCTCGTCGATGCCGGCGAGGCTGGTGGCGTAGCTCATGTTTCGGATCACGTCGCCGCAGATCGCGACGCGGTCGTTTTCGCGGAAGTAGATCACTTCGCCCTTGGCGTGACCGGGGGCATGGTAGACGCGGAAGCCGGCGACTTCATCGCCTTCCTCGAGCACCCGGCTCACCTTGTGCGGTGGGCCTTCCCAGGACTTCTGGATACGGCGAACGAGTGGATTCGGCGCCTGTTCGCTGGAAACGGGGACTCGGCCTTCCATCGCATCGACGTCGTCGGCGTGGACCGCGAGCGGTATGTCCCGCTCGAGGCAGACGTCGCGGGCCACGCCCTGGTGATCGGGGTGGACGTGGGTGAGGGCGACCATCGAGAGGTCGCGGCCCTTGATCTGCCTGAAGACACGGCGCCGGTCCCAGGTGGTGCCGGCGTCGATCAGCACATCCTCGACCAGGTAGATGTTGACCATCGGGCGGGGAAACTGTCCGAGACGCTCGACCCCCGGTGCGAGGTGTTTCATCGTCAGTGAGTGTCGCTGGCCGGCGGCCCGGGCTGCCCGCTGTTTTGCGAGAGCTTTTCGAGGCGGGCGATCTGCCGCTCGCCTTCCAGGCGGGCGGGGTCATCGGCCGGGAGCGGGGCGATCATGCGTCGGACCCGGTTGCGCACCTGAAGCGAGAAGTGGGGGGTGACGGCACCGGTCAGTTCCCGAATGTCTTCGGGGGTGACGGTTTTGCCGGAATCGAGCACTCCGATGTGTTCTTCTTCGCTCATGGTGTCGTTGAGAGGGTTTCCACTTGTTCCAGTTCGACGGCGTCGTCGATCAGCGCCTGCTGGTTGACGTCGATCAGGTCTTCATCACCAATTATCCACACCTGGTTGTAAAGGGCGCGGGTCGGGTCGGTGTCGTAACCCGGTTTGACGTCGAGCAGGTAGTCACCGACATCTTCCGGCAGCTTGTCGCTGTCGTCGGTCAGGAGTAGCGCCGGCCAGGTGCCTCCGGTCGACAGGGCGGACGCCGCGATCGCATCCATGGGCCGGTTTGACCGGGCGACCGTGTAACCGTGGCCCGGGTCGTTGAGGTTCCAGCCGAAGGTGCCACTCGAGAAGCGCACGAGCTCGAGCGCGGCCGAGACCGGGTCCTCTCCACCGACGCGCTCGACCGTCGAAACCTTGTCGAGCGCATTGAGGGCGGCCGGGGAGACCACGGACGGGGGCCCGAGCACGAAGACCGGCACATCCTGGTTCTCTTTCTTCTTTAGATAATCCACCGTCGCCTTGGGAATTTTGTCCTTGCCGGTGTAGAGGACGACGTCGCCCGAGCGGGCGAGCCAGGACGCGGCCGGACTCGCAAACTCGGCCTCCTCCGAGGAGACCAGCACGAAAGCGTCGGGCGGCCCACCGGTGAGCCGACGCTTCAATTCGGCGATGGCGACCGCCAGGTCCGCGGGAGTCTTTGCGTTGACCGTCTCCGTGTCGTACCCGGATGGCGGCGCGACCTTGCCGACAGCGAAGACTTCGGTCTCGCCGGTGGCAGGCGCTCCCTGGGGGTCGAACTCGGACAGGGCGTCGGAGGCACCTTCGGTGAGCTTGCCGGACGGTGCGAGCAGGATCGGTGCTCCGACCGGCGCGGCACTGAGCGTGGCGGCCGCGACGCCGGCCTGCCACTCTTCGGCGTTGACCACGGTCAGCGCTTCCGGCGGAGTGCCGGGTCCGGTGGTCGGATACGAGGCGAGGGCCGCCGCAACTGAGATGTCGGCCGGATCGGTGCCGCTGATCCGGGTCGTATTGCGGGTCGCCACGGCCGGGTACCCGAGTGAACCGACGCTGCTTCCTTCCACGTCGCCACCAGGCGGTCCCGTCGGATCATTGTTGATCAGGGCAGGACCGCCGGAGTTGTCATCGTCCGACTGGTCGTTGCCGACATCGAAGAAAAAGTAGGCGATGAAAGTGGCGAGGATGAGGGTCAGGACGATCAGGATGCCGAGACCGATCCAGGGGACCCCCGCGCTGCTGGGTCCTCCGGCAGGGGCATTGATCGGTTGTCTTCCAGACCCGGGCACGGACCACACCGTACCGGTCGGCGGAAGTCGTAAGAATGGCGGCGATGGTCTACCCAGCCGGAACAGTCACCAATGCTCGTGGCCACCTCGAAATAGGTGGCTGCGACGTGGTCGACCTGGCCGCGGAATTCGGCACCCCCGCTTACATCTTCTCGGTCGAGGAGATGCGCCGGAGGGCCGCCGCCTACCAGTCGGCTTTCGCCGCCCATACGGACGATTTCGAGATTCTGTTTGCCAGCAAGGCGCTGCCGGTCACCGCGGTGTACCGCCTCTTCGCGGAAGCAGGACTTTCCGTGGACGTCGCCTCGGGCGGCGAATTGACCATGGCGCTGGCCGCCGGATACGCGCCCGAACGCATCTACATGCACGGCAACAACAAGACCGATGCCGAGATCGAACTCGCGAGCCGTTCGGGCGTTGGCCATCTGATCGTCGACTCGTTCGACGAGATCGAGCGATGCGAGCGGGTGCTCGAAAAGGATCAGGACGTCCTGGTCCGGGTGACCCCGGGGATCAAGCCTTCGACCCACTCCTACATCCAGACCGGACAGCTCGATTCGAAGTTCGGCTTCGGCCTCGAGGACGGCACCGCGGCGCAGGCGATCGAGCGCGTGCTCGCTTCGACCCGGCTCAACCTGGTCGGCCTCCATTTTCACATTGGCTCGCAGATCTTTGAGATCGAACCTTTCCGGCTGGCGATCGAATCGCTGTCCGTCCTCCGCGGTGACTGGTGCCGGATCCTCGACCTCGGTGGCGGCCTTGGAATCCCTTACGCCGAAGCCGACGAGCCGCCGGAGATCGCGAGTTACGTCGACCTCAAGTTCACCGCAACCCGCGAGTACTTCGGTGAAGAAGTGCGAATCCTGATCGAGCCCGGCCGGTCACTCGTCGGCACCGCCGGGGTCACGATCTACACGGTCGGCACGATCAAGGAAATTCCCGGCGTCCGCACCTACCTTTCGGTCAATGGCGGCATGTCCGACAACCTGCGGCCGATGCTCTACGACGCGAAGTACGAAGCGGTCATAGCCAACCGCGCGGGTGACCCGGCCGAACGTGTAGTGACCGTTGCCGGTTCCCACTGCGAATCCGGAGATATCCTGATTCGCGACGTGGCTCTGGCCGACCCCCAAGTAGGAGACATCTTGCTCACGCCCGCGACTGGGGCATATGGTCACTCAATGGCCAACAACTACAACGGCATGCCAAGGCCGCCCGTGATCTTCTGCGAAGACGGCGAAGCACGCGTCGTCGTCAGGCGTGAGAGCTACGAAGACCTGCTCTCGAGGGACGCATGAGCGAGACCCTTCGAATCGGCCTGCTCGGGCACGGCACCGTCGGCGGCGCCTTCGACGAACTGGTCGGCGGCCGGAAGGAAGCGATCGAGTCGGCGATCGGCCGCCCGGCCGAGATCTCCGGGGTGCTGACCACGAGCATCGGTGACTTCGAAGAGATCCTCGCGGCCTCCGACGTGATCGTCGAACTGATTGGCGGCACGGGGGATGCCCGTGATTACGTGCTGGCGGCGCTCAACGCCGGCAAGCCGGTGATCACCGCCAACAAGCAGTTGCTCGCGCAACACGGTTCCGAGCTGTTCGACGCCGCCCGCGAGGCGGGAGTCGAGCTGCGGTTCGAAGCGGCGATCGCCGGAGTCGTCCCGGTGGTGAGGGTGGTCCAGGAGAGCTTCGGCGCGGTCGAATTCACCAAGCTTTCGGGGATCGTCAACGGCACCACCAACTTCATCCTTTCCGAAATGGCGGCGACCGGAGCTTCGTACGAAGATGTCCTGGCCCGGGCGCAGGAGCTCGGCTACGCGGAGGCCGACCCGACCGACGACGTCAACGGGGCTGACGCGGCCGCCAAGATGGCGATCCTCGCGCGGCTGGCCTTCCATACGTCGGTCACCCTGGACCAGGTCGACTACGAAGGAATCGAATCTGTCCAGCCGGACGACCTCGCTTACGCCAAGGAGCTCGGACTCTCGCTCAAGCTGCTCGGCGTGGCCGAGCGCGTGCCGGACGGGATCACCGTCCGGGTTTTCCCCTGCTTCCTCTATGAAGGCCATCCTCTTTCACCGATCGAAGGTCCCTTCAACGCGGTCACGGTGGAGGCCCCGGAAATCACCGAGGTCACAATCTCCGGTCCCGGTGCCGGCGGCATCCAGACCGCTTCGGCCGTGCTCGGTGACCTGGTTTCTGTCGTGACCGGCGACGCCCCGACACATACCGTCGACCGCGACCTGCCGGTGCTCTCCGACGTGGATTCATCGTTCTACCTCCATCTCGAAGTTGCCGACGAACCGGGCGTTCTCGCCACGGTGGCGAAGGTCCTCTCGGACTCCGGGGTATCGGTAAAGAGCGTGGTGCAGAAGGGAATCGGCGACGATGCCCGTCTCGTCATGGTCGTTCACCTCTGTCCCGAGGCCCGGTTCATGGCCGCGATCGACGAGATCGGCCGACTCGAATCACTGCGCTCGGCGCCTCGTTTCATCCGTGTAATCGAAGAAGAGTTCGTTTAGGGAGCCAGGCCTTGCCGTTACCGCTGATTGAGAGATACAGAGATTCACTGCCACTCGAGCCTGGCGATCCCGTGGTGAGCATCAACGAAGGATCGACCCCGCTGGTCGAGGCCCCGCGCCTCTCCGAACGAGTGGGGGCGAGGGTCTGGCTCAAGGTCGAGGGCGCGAACCCGACCGGCAGCTTCAAGGACCGCGGCATGACCGTCGCCGTTTCCCGCGCCAAGGGCCGCGGCGCCGAAGCCGTGATCTGCGCTTCGACCGGCAACACCGCCGCCAGCGCCGCCGCTTACGCGGTACGGGCCGGGATGCGCGGTGCCGTGATCGTTCCGGAGGGCAAGATCGCGATCGGCAAGCTCGCCCAGGCCCTGATCCACGGCGCCCGGGTCATCGCGCTCGAAGGCAACTTCGACGACGCCTTGCTGCTGGTCCGTGAACTCTCCGAGCGCCACCCGATCGAGCTGGTCAATTCGGTCAACCCGTACCGCATTGAGGGCCAGAAGACCGCCGCGTTCGAGCTGATCGACGAACTCGGGGCGGCCCCGGACGCGCTGGCGATCCCGGTCGGCAACGCCGGCAACGTGACCGCTTACTGGAAAGGCTTCCAGGAGCGGGAGACCTCACCCATCCTCTACGGCTTCCAGGCCGCCGGTGCGGCGCCCCTGGTCGACGGCGCTCCAGTCGCCAACCCGGAGACGATCGCCTCGGCGATCCGGATCGGCAGCCCCGCCCGCTGGGAAGAGGCAATGAATGCCTTCAACACTTCCCGCGGCCGCGTCGCGGCCGTCACCGACGAGCAGATCCTCGACGCGTACCACTGGCTCGCTTCGAACGAAGGAGTCTTCTGCGAGCCGGCCTCGGCCGCATCGGTCGCCGGCATCCTCAACCACGGCCTGCCGGTGGTCGAAGGTATGGACAAACCCGAGACGGTCGTCTGCGTCCTGACCGGACACGGTCTCAAAGATCCGGACACGGCGCTCGGCAAGGCTCCCCCGGTGATCAGCTGCGTCAATGACATCAGCGTCGTCGAAAAAGCGGTCTTCGACTGACCTTCGGCCGAGTCGGCTTTAGCTTTTGCCGGAGAGAAGACTTCGACGGGTTTTCCAAGGATCTCGTCGATCGCCCCGGGCCTGGCGTAGAAATTGCCCTGGGCCTCATCGACGCCGAGTTCGCGGAGAAGTTCGGCGCTGAGTTCGTCTTCGACCCCCTTGGCGACAGTAATGAGGCCGAAGGCTTCCGCCAGTGAAACGACCGCCTTGACGACATGCTGGTTCGACTCGCTCGAATGGAGACCCCGGATGAACTCGACGTCGATCTTCAGGCGCTGGATCGGCAAACTGCTCAGGTTGGTGAACCCGCCGAGCCCGCTTCCGAAGTCATCGAGCGCGACTCCGGTGCCGATCGCGGCCAGGCCGTTGATGAAGCGGAGGCCTGAGTCCTGGTTCTGCATCAGTGCCGTCTCGGTGATCTCGACCGTCAAGTCGGAGGGGTCGGCACCCGTGAGCTTCAGTTCCTCCGCAATGGTCTCGACCATGTCCTTCCGCCGGACCGTCCCGATCGAAACGTTGACGCTCGTCCTGTGGCCACTGGCGATGCATCGTGCCGCCTCCTTTATCGCGAGGAGGTCGAGGTCTTCGAGGAGCCCGTGTCGCTCGGCCGCCGCCATGAACTCGTCCGGCAGGGCCAGATCGTCTTCGACACCGGGGATCCGGCAGAGCAACTCGTAGGAGGGTGAGCCTCCCCGAAGATCGACGATCGGCTGGGCACGAAAGATCACCCGTCCCCGGTCGACCGCGTCCCGGACCCGGGCGATCCAGGCGACGATGTCCAATTCGATCTTGACTTCCGGATCGTCCAGGTCAAGCCCGGAGACATCCCGGTTCATGACGACGATATCCATGATCCGGCCCTCTGGGTCCCGCATCAATGACGCCGTCTGGGTCACCGTCAGAGAGTCACCCACTTTGTTCCGGCGCCGGGTCGTGACCTGGCTGACTCCGACGCCATCGAGGAGCCGCGCCCTTCTCGCACCCGGCTCGTCCAGCCGGTCTTCGGGCACGATCAGGTCCTTCGCGGTGGTGCCGACGGCTTCGGCGGCACCGAAGCCGTAGAGCTCTTCACACTGCCTGTTCCAGCTGCTGATCAGACCGTCGGTGGTTTCGGTGAAGATTGCGTGGTCGAATCCGTCGACGAAGTCGCTCGTCTGCAGGTTCCGGTCCTTCGGCACGATCTGGCTGGTGATGTCGTGGGCGACGAAGTAGACGAGATCGTCGCGGAGGTTGGCCTGCCAGGACAGGTATCGCCAGCCTCCTCCAGCCATGGCGCAGCGGTTCTCGAAGCCGACAGTTTCGCGTCCCTCGAGGAAAAGTTTCGCCAGCTCGGCACGAGTGGCCTTGCGGTCGCCGGGGTGGACGAAATCGATGAATGGGCGGTTCTTTAGCGCTTCAAGTGAAAATCCGAGAGCCAGCTCCCAGGCCGGGTTCAGGGCGGTGAAATAGCCGGAAGGACTGGCGCTACCGAGAAGGTCGCGGGAGACATCGAAAAGAATGTCGCGGGTCTTCGCGAGGAGATCGCCGGACAGCGCCGCCGGCCGGGGTTGCATTTCAGGTCGGGTCAACTGGTGACTGGTGGAGTGGATTCCCTGTGAGGCACAGCCCGAGCCTACCGTCCAGTTCATAACCGAACCTATGGAGAGAGAGTGCCTTCTCGCTAGGAGCGGAGTTTGTATCCGGTCTTGAACAGGCGGTAGTTGACGAAGAACAGGGCGCTGGTCGCCACGAAGAGCGCGAGAAAGGACAGCGCGACGTTGACGTCGGCCTGTCCGAGGAATCCGTACCTGACCAGCGAGGTCATGTAGTAGACCGGGTTGAAATGGGTGAGTGTCTGATACGGCTCGGGCAGGAGCGACGCCGAGTAGAACACGCCGCCGAGGAAGATCAGGGGCTGGAGAACGAACGTCTGGGCGAACGAGACGTCATCGAACTGCTCTGCCCGGACTCCGATCAACACGCCGAGCTGGGAGAAGAAGAAGCCGACCAGCAGCAGTGAGAGGACCATTGCCCAGGCGTGTTCGACCGGCAGGTCGACCAGCAGGCTTGCCGCGATGAAGGTGAGGACCGAGATCGTCATCCCCCGCAGGAAGCCGCCGAGAGTGAAGGCCAGCAGCAGCTGCATCGGCCCGGCCGGTGAGGACAGCTGGTCGTCGATCGACCGCTGGAACTTCTGCTGGAGGATCGAAGAGGCGTTGTTGGTGAAGGCGTTGATCGCCCAGGCCATCAGGATCAGGCCGGGGATCACGTAGACCACATAATCGACGCCGTCGAGCTCGCCGACCCGCGAGCCAAGCGCCGCGCCGAAGACCGAGATGTAGAGGAAGGTCTCGAGCAGGGGGGCGCCGATCGTCTGGCCCTTGATCTTCACGAACCGGCTGACTTCGCGGTTGGTCAGCGTGAAGAACCGGACCCACTTCGGGCTCAAGGCGCGTCCTCGCCGACGTGCGCCCGGGAAAGTTCCTTGCGCCCGACTAACTCAAGATAGGCGTCCTCCAGACTCGAAACTCCGAACTTAGAGGCCAGCTGGCCGCTGGTGCCCTCGGCGACGATCTCGCCGCCGTTGATGAAAGCGATCTTGTTGCAGAGCTGTTCGGCTTCTTCGAGATAGTGGGTCGTCAGGAGGATGGTCGTTCCTTCGGTGTTGACCTGCTTCACGTACTGCCAGAGCTCGAGCCGGAGTTCCACGTCGACTCCCGCGGTCGGCTCGTCGAGGATCAACAGGCGCGGCCGGTGCATCAGGGCGCGGGCCAGGACCACGCGGCGCTTCATGCCGCCAGAGAGGGTCCGGGTGCGTTCGTCCTTCTTGTCGGTCAGCGAGAACGCTTCGAGCAGCTCATCGACGCGCTCCTTGCGCTCCTTCTTTCGCATGCCGAAGTAGCCACCGTGAAAGTCGAGCGTCTCGGCGACGGTGAGGAACCAGTCGAGGTTGATGTCCTGGGGCGCGAGGCCGACCGCCTCTCGCGCAGCTTCGTAGTGGTCGACCGCGTCGTTGCCGAAGATTTCGATCTCGCCGCCGGTCGGGCGGGCGAGGCCGGTCGAACAGTGGATCAGCGTTGACTTACCGGCGCCGTTCGGGCCGAGCAGGCCGAAGAAGTCCCCTTCGGCGATCTCCAGATTCACGTTCTTCAGCGCTTCGACTCCGGTCGGGTAGCGCTTGGAGACATCGATCGCCTTCAGGGCGATGCCGTTGCCGATGGCGGGCGAAGCTGAGTTCAGGGGAGGGGAGGAGGTTCGTGAGGAAAGCTGCATGGGGGGATCATGAAGGTTCGAGTGCGCTAGAAGTCAAGCCGGTGCTTTGACGCCGTTCGGGCCGCATCGTAGCCGCCCGAGGCTTTACGGTTGCTGGCGTGATCGAAAGGCGCCGCCTTGTCCGTGTCCCCGCCTCCTCGGCCAACCTCGGCCCGGGCTACGACGTGATGGCGGCGGCCCTCGACGTCTTCCTCGAACTCGAGGTCGTCGAAACCGGGGAGTTCTCGGTCGAATGTGACCTCGATGTTCCGCTCGACCGTACGAATCTCCTGGTCCAGGCTTTCGAGACCCTGCACCCGGCAGACGACTTCTGCTTCCGGATCGGCGGAGACATTCCCCTCGCGCGCGGCATGGGGTCGAGCGCGGCGGCGATCGTCGCCGGGCTGATGGCAGCAGATCACCTGTTCGAACTCGGCCTGAGCCGGCAGGAGTTGCTCGAGCAGGCAGAGGAACTCGAGGGGCATCCCGACAACGTCGCGGCGGCACTCTGCGGTGGGTTCGTGGTCTGTAGCGGTCAGGGCGACGGCCTGGTTGCCACCAGGATCGATGCGCCGGACGGTCTGGAGGGCATCCTGGTGATCCCCCGCGAAGAGGTTTCGACCTCGAAGGCCCGCGAAGCGATCCCGGTTGAAGTGCCGATGGCCGACGCAGTTGCGAACGTCTCCGCGGCCGCCCACCTGACTCTCGGGCTCAGCCGTGGTGATTTCGACCTGATCGCCACCGGCCTTGCCGATCGTCTCCACCAGGAGCACCGGCGACCGCTGTTCCCGAAGTCGATGGACCTGGTCGAGTCCGCCCGGGACCTGGGTGCGATCGGCGCGACGATCTCCGGCGCCGGCCCAACCGTGCTCGTCTGGTGCGGCTGGCAGGAGACCGGCATGATCATCAGCGAGTTGAAGAAGCTCTGCGACGGCTGGGCCGACGCGAAGCGGGTCGGTTTCAGCCCACTCGGCGCCGACGTCCCCGAGCTCTGAAAACCATGCATCTGCTGGTTCCTGGCGATGTCGGTGTCGCTCGTCTGGGCCGTGATCATCGGGCCGGGCTGAGGCCGTCCTGGGTCACCCCGGCGGTTTGATCGCCGCGAGCTGCTTCTCGGCTTCCGACAGGGGCTCTTCGAGCCCCAGCCGGGTCAGGACCTCGACCGTGAGCGACGCGTAGTCGTGCGCCTTCCGCTTGCGGAATTCGAAGATCGGCTTGCCCGCCCGGGCGGACTCGGGGTAGACGATCGAGCGCTTGATGACCGTCTCGAAGACCTTTTCGCCGAAGTTTTCCTTGAGCATTTCCAGGGTCGCGCGGGCGTGGTTGGTACGCATGTCGGCGATGTTCAGCAGGATGCCGAGCAGTTCGAGGTCGGGGTTGAGGTTCTCCCGGGCCAGACCAATCACTTCCATCGCCCCTTCGGCGCCCTGTTCGGAGAAATGCTCGGCTTCGGAAGAGAGGATCGCCCAGTCGGAGGCGACGAGTGCGTTGACCGTCAGCAGCCCCAGGGTGGGCGGGCAATCGATCAGCACGATGTCGTACCGGCGCTTCGGTTCGCGCAGGGCGTTCCGGAGAGTCAGTTCGCGGCCGATCTTCCCGGCGAGCATCAGCTCCGCCTCGGCCAGCCCGAGGTTCGCCGGGATCACGCCGCCGTGGATCGCGTCGACGGCCTTTTCCTGTCCGGCCAGGACCTCGCCCAGCGTGGGGTAGGCGTCGGCCGGTACTCCGAAATACTCGGAGAGGTTGCCCTGCGGGTCAGCGTCGATGGCGAGAACTTTGAGCCCGGAGCGGGTGAGGCCTTCGGCCAGCGAACGGGTCACCGTCGTCTTACCGGTGCCGCCTTTCTGGGAGAGGATCGCGATCGTGATAGCCACCCGTCCAGCCTATTGGCTGAGGGGGCGGGCGGCACTCCCCTGAGGGCGGCGGGCGGCGCCCGGGAACGACCAGAGCGCGCCTGGCTTCGTCGACGCTCGCTCGGCTTGCTCATTGACGTAGGTCAAATCGCTTCGCCGGCTCGCTTACTCCTTGCCAGCCACGCTCTGGACGTCCCCGTGCACCACCCGCTTGGGGGTCACGGGTAGAATCGGTTCCGATGGGACCTGTTTATGCCGAGATCGATATCCATGCCCCCCGGGAGATGATCTTCGATTATCTGATGGACATGGCGACTCGGCCCGCTTTGTATGGCAAGTCGGTTTCGAACTTCCGGCTGCTCAGGCTCGAATCCCGCGGGATCGGGGCCGGCGTCAGGTTCCAATACAAACGCCGCAAGGCCTGGGCGGATTCGTCGATCACCGCGGCGGAGTCGCCAAGACGGATCTCGGAGCGCGGGGCCACCGGCAACCTCAACCGCACCAAGACCGGCACCGAGTGGGAAATCGCCGAATCGTCAGCGGGCGTCAGCACCCTGAGGCTCACCTACTGGACCCAGCCGACCGGCTGGGCGAAGCTCTTCGACCGTCTCACCGGCGGTTCCCGCTGGTATGGCCGCATGCTCGAGCGCACGACCGTGGAGCTCCGAACCCGAATGGAAGCCGAGCGCACCGCGACCGATGAAGTCGGCGTCGCCGGTGGCAATCGGTACGTGACCGGCGTTCGCTAGCGCGTTCGGCTCGACGGACCAATAAACTCCGGCGCCGATGGAGACATCTGAAAAGAACAACTGGCTCCGCGGCCTCGCACTGCTCGCGATCATCCTTTTTTCCGGCTTTGCGCTTGCCGCCTGTGGCGTCGACCATGACGAGAAGGAAGGCATCGTCGAAGGCGAGCCGGTCGAACTTGGCCACCTTCAGTACAACGTGCTCTTCACCCGACCGCTAAACGTCTACGACGTCGAGGACCGGGAGTACCTGGTCGGCCAGCCCATCGCCCAGCCCGGCCAGACCTACATCGGTGTCTTCGTCAAGATCAAGAACACCAGCGAAGACGTTGCGGCCAGGTTGCCGGGGACTTTCCGGATCGTCGACACCACGGGAACGCCTTACCCGAACATCCCCAGCGAGAGCATCTATGCGCTCGAGCCGGGCAAACTGATTGGTCCCGAGGACGACGTACCGGCGATCGATTCAACGCCGCAGGTAGGTCCGATCCAGGCCTCGATGCTGCTCTATCTCCTGCCGGACGAGGCACTTGAACTGAGGCCGATCGAGCTTCACATCGAAGGTGAAGACGGACCGGCCACCATTGAGCTCGACCTTTAGGTCCAACCTCAGGGAAGCCGGTTTTGCCGGTCAGCTGATCGCGGCGCTCGGGGCCGTATTCGCCTTGCTCGGCCCGTTTGGGACCGGCTTCCTGCTGGCAGGGACCGGGTGCCTGGTCGTTGGTGTGGTGGTCGCCGCGCCGGACGCTCGCAAGCCGGGCCCCTTCCTCGCCGAATGGTGGGTCGTGCTCGCGGCCGCTGCCGCCATCTGCCTGGCCGGCTTCGGATTGAGTTACGTATCAGCGGGGCTGGGCGGGATCCTCGCCGCGGCCGCGGCCGTTATCGCTCTGGTCGCTGTGGCGCTCGGCGCGCCGCCCGAGCGGTAGCGGTCTAGAGGCCTGAAGAAAGGACCGCGCCGGCGATCGGCGCGGCGACGGTTCCACCGTCGGCGGAAGCGTCGATCAGCATCACGCCGACCGCGAGCTTCGGTTTGCCGGACGGAGCGAACCCGGCGAACCAGGCGTCTTCGATCAGGTCGGGGTCACCGGCTTCGTCGACTTCTCCGCCACCGCGCGGGCCGACTTCAGCCGTGCCCGTCTTGCCGGCGACCTGGCCCTCCGGGATCGCCGCGGCCTGGCCGGTGCCCTGGGTCACCACGGCGACCATCAGTTCGGCGACGTCGGCCACCGTCTTCTTCGAAGCGACTTGCGTGGGCCCGGCATCGGGCAGAAGGCCTTTTTCGAAGACGATCGGAGTCGAAAGTGACTTGCCTCCGTTGGCGATCGCCTGGGCCGCGCTGGCCATCAGCAGCGGCGTCGCCTGAACGGTGCCCTGGCCGATTCCGCTGACTCCGAGTTCGTTGTTGTACTCGCCCGGGACCGGCATGGTCGGGACCGGCGGGTCGACCGCCGCCATGCCTTCGGCATCGAAGATCGCCGGCGCCCGGTTGAAACCGAACAGCTCGGCGGTGGCAGTCATGTCCTCCTCGCCGACCTCCATCGACAATGGGGCGAAGACCGAGTTGCATGAATCGGCGAAGGACTCGACGAAGCTGCCGCCGCAGACTTCGTTGTGGGCGTTCGAGATCTCGCGTCCGTCGGCCACTCCGGATGTGGCAAATTCGAACTGGTCGTCCATCTTGACCTTTCCGGTCTCGAGGCCGGCGGTCGCCGTGATGATCTTCATGGTCGACCCGGGCGGCCGGAGGATGGAATAGGCCGAGCCGGCGAGTGCTTTGATCCGTCCGGTCCGGGTGTCGAGCGCGGCGACTCCGCCGCTCTGTCCGGCGAGGTTGCTCACCGCCGATTCCTGGATGTCGACGTCGATCGTCGTCTTCAGGGGATTAGCCTTGACCGGTTCGCCCGTGCCGAGTTCCTGTTCGGCCGCATCGCCGCCACCGTCGATCGGCGTGGCGCTGAGGGTTCCGCCGGGCTTGCCGGCGAGCCGGCCGTTGTAAGCCAGTTCGAGACCGCTCACACCGGTCGGTTCACCAGGGGAGAAGCCGAGCGCCAGGTTAGCCTTCTCATCCGCGTCTGCGTCCGGTTCGGCCACGGTGCCCGTAACGTCGATCATCGCGTCGCCGAGCGGGTGTTCGCGGGCCAGGGATGGCCCTTTGGCCATCGCCTCGCCGTTGGAGGCGAGGATCGGCGCCCGGGGCGGCAGCTTCGTGGAGCGGGTGAGCTCTTGATCGAGCCCGAGGCCGGGAAAGAGCAGGTTGTTCTGAAAGGCGATGCCGTCCGAGCCAAACGTAAACTCGAGAGGCTGTCTGATCTCCCCGAAAGCCAGAGTTTCGACAGTGATCGGCACCTCGGCGTTGGTCTCGTCACCTTCGGCCTCATCCGGGTCGAGGCTCTGCAGGGTGGCCATGCCTTCGGACTGTTCGTAGCGCTCCTGGAAGCGCTCCAGGGGGATCCCCGCCTGGGACTTGGTGCTGAGCAGGGCGTACATCCCGGCGTAGTCCTGGTCCTTCCAGGCCTCGGCGTACTTTTCGGCGAGATCCCGGTTGGGGCTTCCGGGGCAACCTTCGATCACCCCGAAGGTGAATGCCACGAAGGCGACCGCCAGCAGCGGCAGGGCGCGGGTCTTCAGGCGCTTCTGGCGCTCTTGCCGTGTGGGAGGCCTGCTCATCAAGACAAAGCTACCGGGAGTCGCGGTGGATAGATTGGCCAGGTGACCACGATCGACTGGGTAATCGTCTGCTTCACCTTTTTGCTTGCCCTCTGGGGTTTCCGGCAGGGACTGATCGTCGGTGCCCTGGGACTCGGGGGCCTGGCCGTGGGGGCGGTGCTCGGATCCCGGCTGGCGCCGGTCCTCCTCGAGAACGGATCGAACTCGGCCTACGCGCCGATGGTGGCCCTGGTGGGCGCCATGCTGATCGGATCGGTGACGCTTGTCCTGGCCGTCGTGCTCGGTGACCGGATCCGTACCCGTGCGATCCGTGGCACCTTCGGGCAGGTGGTCGACGGCATCGGCGGTGCTCTGCTGATTGCCGCGGTAGCGCTCGGTCTGGTCTGGGTTCTCGGAGCGGTGATCCTCTACACCCCCGGGACGGAGAGCCTGCGGAAGGACGCGCAGAAATCGATACTTCTTGGCGAGATCAACGACGTGATGCCTCCGTCGGGTCCGCTGATCAAGGCCCTTCACCGGATCGGTCCTCTGCCTACCTTCGCCCGCTCACCGGGCGAGATCGCGGCCCCCGACTCCGGCGCTGGCAGTTCGAGGGCGGTGCTGGCGGCCAGTTCCTCGGTCGTCAAGGTCACCGGTTCCGCCTGCGGCGTCGGTGTCATGGGCTCGGGCTGGGTGATCGCTCCGGGGATAGTGGTGACCAACGCCCACGTCGTCGCCGGACAGGACGACACACGGGTCGAGACTTTCAACGGCCTGGAAGTCGACGCGACACCGATCGCCTTCAAGCCGAGGAACGACATCGCGGTGCTCTCGGCGGGAGTCGAGCTGCCCGCAATCCCGCTGCTGTCCCGGGCGCCGGCCGGGACCTCGGCCGCCGTGGTTGGCTACCCGCTTGACGGACCCCTGCGGATAATACCCGCGCGGGCCGGCAACACCGCGCGGGTGCTGGGCGACGACGCCTACGGCCAGGGACCATTCGAGCGATCGATGCTCACCTTGCGCGGGAGGATCCAGCACGGCAACTCCGGCGGCCCGTTGCTCGACCGCAAAGGAAGGGTTCTGGGAACCGTCTTCGCGGCGACCACCGAAGGACCGAGCGGAGGTCTGGCGATCCCGAACAGAATAGTCAAGCGAATCACCGAGTCAGCCTCAGCAGAGGTAGACACAGGACCCTGCACCCGCTGACCATGGGGTGGTTCCAAATAGCCCCAAGGGGTGGGGCTATTTGGAACCACCCCAGAAGCGTGCGCTTCTGTGACCCAGGTGGTTCCGAAAAGCCCCGAGGGGTGGGGTTTTTCGGAACCACCTCGGGAGAAGCGAAGATGCCTGATTCAGGATTTTTCTGGCCGGTGCAGCACATTTTGTAAGCTGGAGAGACGGTGAGCGGTACTACAGTCAACCTGGACCCGGCGGGAAGCCCTGCCGTACAACCGGAATTCACGGAGGTTTGTCCCCACTTCCACGCGGCGATCGAACTGATCGGCAAGCGGTGGAGCGGGGCGATCATCTGGGCGCTTTCCGACGGGCCGATGCGATTCGCGGAACTCAAGCGCGCGATCCCGGGACTATCCGACCGGCTGCTTTCGCAGCGGCTCCGGGAACTCGAGTCATACGGCCTGATGGACCGGACCGTCGAGGAAGGCCAACCCGTGAAGGTGACCTACGGACTGACCGAGAAAGGGATGGACCTCAAACCGGCAATCCAGGCGCTAGGTCAGTGGGCCTGTCACTATCAGGAACCGCTTCCTCAAGTACCTCTTCCCTGAAGGCCTCACCCGCCCAGCGGTCGTCTTCCCCGGATGTCATCCTCTTCCGATGGAGTTTTCGGCCCGCCAAGATCCTGATGCCGCCTCCGGCGCACGGCCCGGCAGAGACGCCCCGGCACCGTTGCCGGTCGGTGAGTACGCGACGGCACTGATCAGCGAACTGCGCGGCCTGGCCCGGGTGACGATCACCGGTGAGCTGGCCGATGTCCGCAAGACGAAGGTCCAGTATTACTTCCAGCTGCGCGACGAGCGCGGGGGAGTGCCCTGTGCGATCTGGAAGAACGACTTCGAGCGTTTGGGCCTTCCTCCCGAGGTCCTCCGCGACGGCGCAGCGATCGTCGCCACCGGCGGGCCGGACTACTACCCGGGCGGCAAGACGGCATCGCCGGCTTTCAGCTTCCGGGTCACCTCGCTGCGACCGAGCGGCGAAGGCGATTTGCTCGCCCGACTGGCGGCACTGCGCAAGCAGTTCGATGCCGAAGGTCTGCTGAAACGACAGAAGCAGCTTCCCCGGGCCAGTCTGCCGAAGCGCATCGGCGTGATCACCGCCGAGGGTGGCGCGGCACGGCAGGACCTGATGGTCGGGCTCGAGCGGCGCGGCTGGCAGGGCGAGGTGGTCTGGGGCTTCGCGCCGGTCCAGGACCGCAAAGCGGCTCCACTGATCACCCGGGCGCTCTCCGACATGGCGGCGACCGCCGACGTCGAAGCGATCGTCGTCTGCCGCGGCGGCGGCAGCCTCACCGACCTCTGGGCCTTCTGCGATGAAAGCCTCTGCCGAACTGTTGCGATGCTCGCGGTGCCGGTGATCTCCGCGGTCGGCCACGAGCGCGATGTCACTTTGCTCGATGACGTGGCGGCGGTCCGGTGTTCGACCCCGACCCACGCGGCCGAAGCGGCAGTCCCGCTCGACTGCCGCCGCGCTCGCACCGAACTTGCGACCACCTCAGCCGTCCTCGAACGGGTCGCACGGGCCGCGGTGACCGACCGGATCGCCCCGCTGGTCACTCTGGCCGGGGGTCCGGGCCGGGCGGTCAAGGTCCAGCGGGCGGCGCTCAACCAGAAAGCCAGGGAGACCCGGGCTTCGTCGGAACGTAGCGTTGTCAGCCGTCGTGCGCACCTCGCGGGCAGCACCGCGCGGCACCTGACCGCGAGCCTGGTCCGCGCCGGACGTACCGTCGAGTCGGAGCGGGTCCGGGTGGCCGGACTGCCGGGCCGGCTCATCGAGCGCATCGGAAAAGAATCTGAAAGGGACCGGGTCCATCTGGAAAGGCACGCTCTGGCCCTCCGTGCTCACGATCCCCAGCGGACCCTCGAGCGTGGTTACGCCCGCGTCGAGGACGCCGGGGGCGAGCCGGTCGTCACGAAAGGCGCTGCCCGCAAGGCCGGCGACCTGGCGATTCTCTTCGCCGACGGAGCGGTGAAGGCTCAGACCGGAAACCGCTCGACGGCCGAACGGACCCGAAAGCCGAAAGAACCGAACGAGCAACAGCAAACGATTTTCGAGAGAGTGGAAGAAGATGAGTGAAGAAAAGACCTACGAATCCGCAGTCGACCGTCTCGACGAGATCATCAGCCGCCTCGACTCGGGCGACGCCCAGCTCCGCGAGACCCTCGACCTCTGCGCGGAAGCCAAGACCCTGATCGAATTCTGCGCCGCCGAGCTATCGGCGGTGGACCAGGGCCTCAAAGAACTCAAGCTCGACGAGCTGGCCCAGTCGCTTTCCCCGGGCCAGTCCGCCACCCGCTCGGGAGAAACCCAGCTCGAACCGGTCCCCGACCCGGCCCCGGACCAGGCCCCGATCCCGGGCGACGACGAAGTCCCCTTCTAGTTCGCGGGCAGGATCTTCGGCGCGAGTTGGCTGCAGGCCCAGCAGTCACCGCACGGCTGGAGAGCGGCTTCGGGCCCTCCAAAGAACCGGCCCGCAGTGATCTCACTGATCACTGCCTGCAGGCGTGACTCTGCCTGCCCGGCTTCCGCGCGGGAATATTCGGCGAGCACCGGTTCAGCTGGTTCCTCGAGGAAAACGAAAGCGGTCTGCACCGAAGCCGCCTCGGTCGCCCGGAATACCGCCAGCGCGTAGAGGTCCCGCTGGAGTTCATAGCTGGCCATCTTCTCAGGCGGCGTCGAGCCGTCGAGCCGGTTGGTCTTGTAGTCGAGGATCAGGGGCCTGACGTCATCCAGCAGCACGAGGTCGGCGAATCCTCGAATGGTCACATCGTTGATTCGCGCCAGAAGGGGCAATTCCACCCGGGTCTCGCCGGCGGCGAGACGCGTCGCGAGCTCGGTCCCGAGAAAGCCGGTGACCATCGCTTCGGCCCGTTCTCCCAAGCCATCAGCGCCAGCATCGAGACCCCTCAGCCGAAGCGCTTCGTTGATTACGTCGCGCCCGGGACTGCGCCAGCCTTTCCCTGCGACCGACTCGAGGATGTCGTGCACCGATGACCCGAAGCTGGTTGCGACGTCGCGCCCACCGGGATACGTGTCTTCCGGGTCGAGTGGGAGGTAGGCATCCGGTTCCTCAAGACGGAGGACCCGCTTGGCGAAAAACCGGGCCGGGCATTCGATGTATTCGTTGATCGCCGTGAACGAGAGCGGCACGTCGGGGTAATGGATCCGCTCCGGACGCTTCAGGGGCGGCCGGCCAGAAACAGCGGCACCCGCACTTGCCTGCCGGGGTTCGGTCTTGGCAAGTCGGTCAGCGGTCGCTACCGTGGGCTCGTTGAACTCGACCGGCATCGAGGATTCTTCCGGCTGCGGCAGCAGGGGCATGCCGCGTTCCGGAGCCGGAATCGCAACCGCGTCGGGAGTCTTCTCCGCAGGATTGATCTCGAAGGCCTTTAGAATCCGATCCGAGATTGACGTGGACTCCGAAATACCCGACGGCTTCTTGCCGTTGTTCAATCCACTGAGTATCAGGACTTTCCTCGCCCGCGTGAGAGCAACATGGAAGAGCCGTAGCTCCTCATCCGCCTCGTCCGTCTTCCGCGTCGCATCGAGATCATCCCAGTCGTAAAGCTTGTAGCCGGACCCGGCAAGGTTGGGCAGGCGCATGCCGACGGAGAATTCGTCTGGCCGATCAGGGCTATCCGGTTTTCCGAGCATCAAGGTCCCCTTGAATCCACCTCCGCCCGACCGCTTGAGGTCCGGAAGGCAGACGACGTCGAACTCGAGACCTTTTGCCTTGTGAATGGTCATCAGCCGGATGACGTCGCTCTCTTCGTCGATCGATGCTGCCGGCGATTCCGAATCGAGCGCCGCGCTGAGGTCGATCCACTTCAGGAACTCGCGGAGGTCACGCCCGTTGGACGATTCGTATTCGTGAGCAAGAGTCACCAGGCGGCGCACGTTGGCCAGCCCCGTGGCGTCGGGGTTGCGGGCCAGTGAAGCCAGGTCGTATCCGGTGACTGACACCGCGTCCGCGACGGTGGCTGAGAGAGGAACCAGCGGTGCCGCTTCTCTCAGGCCATTCACTATCCCAGTGAATTCCCTGGTCCTCGCTGCATCTTCTTCCGGTAAGCGGGAGAGCCAGACTGATCTGCCGTCCGGGTCGTATGTACCGGATGAGCTCATCCGCATAGCCGTCCAGAGGGGTTCGTCCCTGCCCACCGCTTTCCGCAGCATCCAGATTGCATCCGTGCTGAGGCCACAGGCCGGTGAGACCAGGCTCGTGAGCAGAGCTTCGTCATCGAGGGGGTTGGCGATCACCGCGAGCAGGGCGCGGATGTCCGTGGCTTCGCGTGACTCCCAGAAACCGGTTCCACCGACTATGTAGGGAGCAAGGCCGACCTGCTCGAGGGCACTGCGGTAAAGCTCGATCCTGGTTTTCGCCCGCAGCAAAACGACGATCTGGTTCTGTTTGAACTTTCCGCTGTCGACCAGGCCTCTCAGCCGGTGAGCGAGCGACAGAGCTTCGGCCTCGTAGTGCCCGTCCTCCTTCTTGCCGATTTCGGGGTCATCGATTCCCGGCCAGATCGGCCCGAGGTTGGACTGCTTCCAGCCCTTGTTCACAGTCAGATGCATTTCAGCCCAGGATTCATCCGGCAAGGAGTCGATGCCCACTTTGAGCGGCACGAACTCGTGGCGATTGCCGGAGCTGCACTTTCCATGGGCCGCTTTCGCCGTGACGTCGATTCGCTTCCCGATTTCATTGACGGCTCCGATGACTGGGGCCTGCGACCGGAAGTTCGCGGTCAGGGGCAGGGGGGTGATCGAATCATCATCGTCCCGCTCCCGGAAGAGCCCGACATCGGCATGGCGGAATCCGTAGATCGCCTGCATTTCGTCTCCGACCGTGAACAGGCGGGTCGAAGTCGAATCACCTCGGAGCAGATTGATCAGCTGGAGCTGCAGCCGGTTCGTATCCTGGAATTCGTCGACCATGATCTCGGTGAAGCGCTCGTGGTACGCGTCCGCGATCGATTGATTCTCGCGGAGCATCTTGACCGTGATCAACTGAAGATCTTCGTAATCGAGCATTGACGCCTGCCGCTTTGCATCGGAATAGCACCGGCCGTAGATCTTGAGCAGTTCCCCGAGGTGGCGGCGTACCCTGTCTCCTGGCTCGCGGGCCGCGAGGGCGGCGATCGCTGCGTAGCACGCTTCGCAGTATTCCTTCAGGGGAACGGCTTTCGAGTCGCTCCAGGACGGTTCGACGTCGGCAAGCGTGATTGACGCCAGCTCGCGTTCGGCAAACACGTCCCGGAGAGCTTCGACTTTGATGCGGTTCTTGTCATCGACGTTTTCATCGGCGAGGGTCGGTTGGATCAAGGTCTGAAGATGTCGTAGCTTCGGCAGCGGGTCGGTCGGTTCGAATTCCGGCAGTCGCGGTTCGATGTGCCCCCGCGACCGAAGCTCTTCGTAAGCCCTGGACACGGCGTCCCGAAGGTCGTCTTCACGGAACAGCCCGAGGGTTCGTTCTCGATCTTCATCGGTGGCGAACTCGATCAGGCTGCGGTTGAATGCCGCCGATTTCGCGGTCTCGGCATTGATGTCATCGAGCACGGTGAACCGGGGATCGACGCCGGCCGCGAGCGGATACGACTGGAGGATGCGAACGCAGATGGCGTGGAACGTGCCGACCCAGGCCGACGCCATGGAGAAATCCTTCCGGCCACTCGCGGCTCCTCGCGCCCGCACCTTCTCGCGCAGTTCGGTCGCTGCCTTGTCGGTGAAGGTGAAGACCAGGAGCTCACTCGGATCGACCTCGTCGAGAAGTCTCATGTACCGCTCGACGGTCGTACTCGTCTTACCGGATCCGGCACCGGCCTTGAGCAGGATGTCATCGTCCCGGCACTCGACGGCATCCCGCTGCTCGCGAGTCAGTTCCATGCCTTCCGGTTCGGTCGTGGCCGTCATCGGACCGTAACCCGGGGCGGTGGAGCTTTCGGGTCTTCTTCCACCGTCCGGTCCGGCACGGAGTTGTGCGTACTGTGATTGGGGCAGGTGGCCGGATCGTGCTCGAGCACGCCGTGCCTGATGTCGTTCACGGCCTGGTTGGCGAGTGCGACCGCGGCCTCGATGTCCTTCTTGAAGGTGTCAGTGCCGTCAGTGCTGACCAGTCCCATGTATTGCAGCTCCGCGGATCTGTCCTTGTCGAAGATGCCTCGCGGATCTGGTTTGGAGGAGCCCATCGGCACATACAGGCCCGCCACTGGAACCAGCCCGAAAGCCTCCGATTCCTGGATCGCGAACATGTATAGCTGGAGTTGCAGCTTGCGCTTCTTGGTGATCTCCGCCCGGGTGAGGGTAGAACTGCTCCCGGTCTTGTAGTCGATGACCATGCCCAGTCCGCTCTCCGCTACGTCGATCCGGTCGACCCTGCCCATCAGTTTCCAGCCATCCATTTCGACGGCGTCCGGCGTGCCTTCGAATCCGAACCCGGTCTCCAGGTGTGCCGGCTTGAGCGCCGGGCCGGTTCGCCGGGCCTCGCGCGACAGAAAGCCGGAGATCAGGGCACGGGCTCGGGCCCGCTGGCCGCGATGCCGGGGAGAGTCGGAACTCAATCCAAGCTCTTCGGCCTGGCGATCGACCTCCGGTGCGACCTCGCTCTGCCAGTCATCGGGAGGAGCATCCGGCAGTTCCCCGGGGTGCTTCTCGTAGAGGGCGGCCATGGTCTGGTGGAGGAGGTTGCCGAAAGCGAAGTAGTGCGGTTCCGGCCCGAGTGGAAGCGGGCGGATCTGACGTTCGATGAACCAGCTGTATGGGCAACCGGCGTACGTCTCGACGCCGGTTGCGCTGAACAATTCCTGGTCGGCGAGCGAATCGGTGATTGCTTTGGACAGGTCGCCAAGGTGTCGTGTCCTCTCCTCGGTTGCCCTCCCCTCGGCGAGGCGGGTCAGGATTCCGTCGGCGACCGCGGGCTCGAGTTCGGCGGTCAGTTTCTCCTGGTCGTCGGGTCCCTTGGCCGCGACCGCACGCGCGAACTCGTCCAGGCTCGGGGCCGCTGCCGGGTCGAACGTCAGGTCACTGCCGGTGCGCCCCGGGTTGACTCCGTCGGGATTCACGGCCGAGTTCTCAAAGAGGTCCTCGACGGCCCCGATGAGGGGAGACGGATACTCGGCCTTGCCGGTCTCGTCGGCGATTCGACACGACAGCCAGAGCCCTTCGGTGGGGACGGTGAGGGCCGAGTAAAAGAGGTACCTGGCCTGGAGCTCGGGATCCGTGTACTCCGGGAGGGCGATGGTCTCGCGATCCTTCGGTGTCAGGAAGGGTCCGGAGCGATCCTTGTCGAGGATGCCTCGCTCCTGAAGGGAGGCATAGAAGAGGTGTCGGACGCGCTTGGCCCGCAATGAATAGGGGCTTGCGATCCGAGTCGTGCCTTCTGCCGGCACGGCCCAGATCTTCACCGCGTCAGAGCCGATGCCGTCGGTGATCGATTGCCTGGTCAGGGTCTCCGACCCGATGGACACAAGTTCTTTGCACGCCCTCGAGATCGCGGTTGCCGCCTGGGTCTCGGTGAGGGTGAGGCTCGAGGGGATCTGCTCCGGATCGCGCTCAAGGATTGCCGACCCGATGCCGGTCGTGACCGGCCCGATCAATTTCGCCAGCGCGGCACCGTCGTCGCCCGCTTCCACGAGTTCGTCCCAGCTTGGCGGAGTCGGGATCCCGCGATCGCGCACGATCTTGACCGCACCCGACGCGGACTCGATCAGACCCTGGAGGACGCGCCGTTCGACCAGATCGACCGCCTCCGGTTCCGGGCCTCCCGGACCGCGGAGGAAGCGCAGCAGGTCGGATGCGGTACCAGACGGACCCGTCGCGGCGAGCAGAGCGAGCGCCGACGCTCCGGTTGCCGTGGACGCCGCTGAGACTTCGCTCTCGAGGGTGACGGGTACCCCGTAGGTGAGGAGCAGGTCCCGGAACAGCGGCCCCTCCGCAGAGGGACTGTCGAGACTGATGGCGATATCCCCGGGAGGTGTGCCTGCGTCGACCAGTTTCGCGATCTCCCCGGCGACCGCCTCGGCTTCATTTCTCTTTCCTGCCGACCGCATCACCCTCACCGCGTCGTCAGGCTCGAGTTTCTTCTCACTGTCTGATCGCATGAACCTTTTTTCAACCTCGAGCAGCTGGGTGGCATGGTCGGGTCCACCGGTTGACCTGTCGGTTGCTTCCTTGACCACGGCTCCGGCGCCATCCAGGTCACTGAACAGTGCGGCGGTCAGCGCCATTGCGGGATTACCGATCTCGTGGGTCATGACGACGGTGACATCCGTGTGGCGGGAAAGCCGGATAACAAGTTCCAGTTGTTGTCGGGTGAGGTCATCGAATCCGGCGATGTAGATGGGGGTCCCGCTCCAGGCCGAATGGTCGAGCTTCGTCGCCAGGAGTTGGCGGCCAGGAGCGTCGGAGAGCCGGTTCGACTCGAGCCTGTCCAGGTAGTACTCGTATACGGCGCAGATCAGTCCGAGCTGCCGGGCCGGCGATTCCCGGGTCCGTGCAGTCAGCGTTTCCGGGTCGATCAGGTTGGCCCGGAAGTCGTCGATCAGGTCGAGCATTGAAGCAACCAGGCCCGGCTGCTCCTGAAGCCTCGGCCTCAGCTCGGGCCAGGTCGACCGGATCGATTCCGTGGCAAGGTGTCGCCGCTGGAGTTCGCTCGCCCGCGGATGGACTTTCATCCCTGCCTGGCGGAGGATCTCGTCGGCGAGGTCCTTGAAGTGTTTGATGCGCGCTCCGACCAATGCGCCGCTCTCCCGGGACAGGCGCCGTTCCCAGGTGAAGATGTCATCCACGCCCGGCACGACGAGGACTGGATCGCGACCGAGCACAGACAGGAATTCCTGCTGGACCAAGCCGGTCCGGCCGGTGTTCGGGGGTCCGTGGATGAGGTGGAGGGGCATCAGCTGAGACTAGAGTCTTCCGCGGCGGCCCGAACCTGACGCAAACGCTTTGTTTATCCGTAATTTGCGGGCTTGCCGAGGCAGTTTTTACGTC
>JBBSKC010000022.1:0-31767 GCA_038256675.1 Solirubrobacterales bacterium
CAATTCCTGACCATAAAGATCACCTAAGGGCCGGAATCAGCAACCTGGTTCGAGTTCGATCCAGGGTGTAAGCGAACTCGAACCAGGTCGCCTGCTCGATGGGCCGGGAAGGACTCGAACCTTCGACCTACGGATTATGAGTCCGCTGCTCTAACCAGCTGAGCTACCGGCCCGCGGATGACGGATTGTATGCCGAAGCACCTGCCCACAATCAGACCGGGTGATGTTCAGTCGTCACGCGCCGCCGGAGTCACCCCTGGAAGCCCTCGCGCTCTACCCCGGCGGGCTCACCACTCAGGAGATCGCACAGATCATGACCGTTGGCAATGGCGCCCCGGATCGGCCAGCGAGCGGTTTGCTCGAGCGGGGTCCGGGTAACGAGGCTGCAACAACCGGCTAAAGGAGTGTCGAAATGGGCAAGGACAAGACGAACGAAAAGCTCTACAAGCAGCTCCGGGCGAGCGGAGTCCGGAAAAAGGTGTCGAAAAAGGTCGCGAATGCGCTGCCCAAGAAGGGTAACCCCAACCCCATGGCAGCCAGACGAGCAGCCGGCGACCTGAAGGCGGCCGGAGACGAGATCATCGACTTGGTCAAAGGTGGGCCTGAAAAGCGTTCGAAGGCAGCCAAGAAGGCGGCGAAAACCCGCAAGGCGAAGGCCGATAAGCGAAGCAAGGCTGCCAAGAAGGCAGCAAAAACGAAGGCGAAAAGCTAGCGGCTAAAAAGCTGGCGGCTAGCCGAAGCTACATCGCGAAGAGCTGGGACAGCGAGCGACCGACATCGGGGGGTTCTTCTTCGCCCTTTGACGCTGCCTGGACGCCGGCGGCGAGGGCCTCGGCGGCATCGGAGATCTGACTGGCACGGTTCGGGCGGATCTCCCCCGCTTCGGCCGCTTCGGAGAGGTCGGATTCCATCAGGCCGGCGAGCTCGCCCAGACGGCGAAGGCCGAGAGTCGATGCGGTTCCGTGGAGGGCATGGGCCTCCTGCCGAAGAGCTTCGAAGTCGGTGGTGCCGGTGTCGAGCCCGGCCGAGATCATGTCGCAGCGCTGACGGGCCTCTTTCGCAAAGGCGCCGATCAGTTCACCGCCGTCTGACTCCTCTTCGGTCATGCTCAAATCTCCCATCAAATTCTGTGATTCCGGACGGACAGAACAGATGCTTCAACACCATTGTTGCCGTTCAGCCGATGACTTGCATACTGACCGGGCAAATTCCTTCCCGGGTCGCGTAGTCTCCGGCCAGTTCCAATCAACCGAACGGAGAGATCGTGGCGAAAAGAGCGGCATTGGTGACGGGCGGTTCCGGTGGCATCGGCCTGGCGATTGCGCGACGGCTCGCCGAAAGCGGATACGCAGTCACGATCTCCGGTCGGCGCGCAGAAAAGCTGCTCGCAGCCGCCGAATCACTCGCCGACGACGACCTCAAAGTTGAAGCCGTAGTCGCCGACATCACCTCCGAACAGGCTGTGATCGACCTGATCGCCGAACACAAGCGCCAGTGGGGCCGCCTCGACTGCTTGGTCAACAACGCCGGCGTCGGCATCGGTTCCGGTGTCGATCAGATCCAGGTCAAGCACTTCGACCTCCAGGTGGCGGTCAACCTGCGGGCACTCATGGTCGCAACTCGCGAGTCGGTTCCGATGCTGAAGAAAGCAGGTGAAGACCACGGCAAGGCCACGATCATCAACCTCGCTTCGATCGCCGGCAAGCAGTACCCCGGCTGGCTCTCCGTCTATGCGGCGACCAAGGCCGCAGTCATCTCCTTCTCGGCTTCGACCCAGAAGGAGCTCGGCGGCTCGGGGATCTGCGCGACCGCGATCTGCCCCGGTTTCGTCGCCACCGACATGAGCGAGTTTGCGCAGGAGATGGTCCCGGCCGACCAGATGATGACGACCGAAGACATTGCCGACGCGGTGTCTTTCGTGCTCAAGGTCTCGCCGAACTGCGCAATCCCCGAGATCATCATGAGCCGCCCGGTGTCGGGTCCCGACACCGGCGGCATGTGACCGGTCCGGCCGGTCATCACGAATAAGTCAGGAAAGCCGTTGCGGTGCCTGGTCGCCGCTTTTGGCGACCCCGGACACGTCTTTCCCGTGATCAGCCTGGCCCGGTCCCTGAAGGCTGCCGGGCACGAAGTCCTGGTCGAGACCTGGCCGCAATGGCAGGAAGCGGTCGAGGGTGCCGGACTCGGATTCGTGAGTGCCGAGCAGTACCAGGTGTTCCCCCCACCGGCTTCGGGATCGCCCGGCGGCGGTGACGCCGCCGTTGCCCTGATGCCACTGCTCGAAGAGTTCGAACCCGATGTAGTTGTCAACGACATCCTCACCGTCGCACCGGCGCTCGCGGCCGAGAAGCACGGCTGCCACTGGGCGACCCTGATCCCCCACATTTATCCGGTGCAGGGTGAAGGCAAGCCGTTCTTTTCGATTGGCGCCCTGCCGCCGCGTACCAGCCTTGGCCGCAAGCTCTGGGAGATGACCGACAGCCTGCTCGTGCGGGGTCTCGAGCGGGGACGGCACGACCTCAATACCCAGCGGGAGGTGGTCGGTCTGCCGCCTACCGAACGCTTCCACGCCGGGATCAGTCCCGACCTGGCGATGGTGGCCACCTATCCGCAGCTCGAGTACCCCCGGGTCTGGCCGGCTTCGGTCCACGTCACCGGCCCGATGCCGTTCGAGATGCCACACGACGAAATCGAACTCCCGCCCGGGGATGACCCGCTGATCCTGGTCGCGCCCAGCACCTCGCAGGACCCCGACAACCACCTCGTTCGCTCAGCGCTGAAAGCCCTGGCCAATCAGCCGGTGCGGATCGTGGCTACGACCAACAACGTCATTCCCCAGCGGCCGATCGAGGTGCCGGCCAATGCCGTGCTGGTGAACTGGCTCAGCTACTCGCAGGTAATGCCCCAGGCCGCCCTGGTTCTCTGCCACGGCGGCCACGGTACCGTCGCCCGCTCCCTCCACGAAGGCGTTCCGGTCCTGACCTGCCCGGCGGCCGGAGACATGAACGAAACCGCGGCCCGGATCACCTGGGTCGGGGTCGGGCTTTCAGTGAGATGGAGCCTCACCGGGCCGAACTCCATTCGCTGGGCGGTCGCCGAGATTCTGGGCGACCCCGCCTTTCGCTCGAAAGCGGAACAACTCGCCCGTTGGAGCCGGGAACATGACGGCGCCGCCAGGGGAGTCGAATTGATCGAGGCCCTGGCGGCCTAGGGTCTCGCCGCCTGTCTTCCGCGCCAAAGCGCGGAAACAGACGTCAGGACCCGATCCTTATGCCAAAAGCTCGGGGGGACGGACTCGAACCGTCAACCTACGAGTTAACAGCTCGTCGCTCTACCGATTGAGCTACCCCCGAATAGGTCGGTCGCAGCCTACCGAAACACAGGCCCCGGAGACCGGCTCAGACCTCGGCTTCGGCGCGACTGACCTTCTCCACCAGCTCGGCGCGCTGTTTGTTCAGAGTGGCTCGCAGCCGGGCATCTTCACCGGCCGACGCGGAAGCGATCTCGTCTTCGAGCGCGGCAAGTTCGAGCTCCATGAAGTTCCGGCGGATCGAGCCGGCACCGACCTGCTCCGGGTTCGCCCGCAGCACCAGCGCGGCGACCAGACGGTGAAGCTCGCGGTCGTCGGGGTCGAGACCCTCGGCGGGATCGTCGAGGTGCCCGTTCAGCCACTCTACGGTTCGCACCATCAGTGGCGAAGTCAGGTGCTTCGGCTCGAGCTTTTCGATCCAGGGACGGCCTTCGTCGGGCTTAGCCACGCACATCGCCAGCAGGTGGCGTTCCTGCCGCTCGCGCTGGGACAGCAGAGCGGCCGTCGGTGCCGGGGCTTCCGGCGCGGAGGTCGACTTGGTCTGACCGGTCCTCGTCTCCGGCTGCGGCGCCGGGGCCGAAGTCACGCGGGCGACCACTACCGTGGGATCGATGCCGAGCCCCTCGGCGGCCTTTCTGACCAGTTCGTCACGGGTGGCACCGGCCGGGACCTCAGCCAGCACGGGTGCGGCTTCGGCCAGCCCGCGATCGCGATCCTGGGGTGATGCCGGATCGACGCCGCCCATGATCAGGTCGAGGTGGAATTCAGGCAGGTCGACCGCGTTTTCGACCAGGTTCCGGAAACGCTCCGCTCCGCCATCGGCGACGACCAGCTCGGCCGGATCTTCTCCGGTCGGCATCGCCACCACTTTGATCGACAGCTTGCGGCCGGCCGCGACCTGTTGCGCGCGCAGCATCGCTTTGCGCCCGGCAGCGTCGGCGTCGAGCGCGAGCACGATGTTCTCGACCGTCGCCGAAAGAAGTGCCAGTTGCTGCTCGGTGATCGCCGTGCCCATCACGCCGACCGCTTCTGTCATCCCCGCCTGATGAAGGGCGATCACGTCGGTATACCCCTCGACCACGACCGCCCGCCCGGCCTTGGCCATCGGTCCCCGGGCCCGGTCGATCCCGTAGAGGATCTCGCTCTTGTGGAAGATCTCGTTCTCGGCCGAGTTCAGGTACTTCGGCTTCTGTTCGTCGCGCATCGCGCGGGCGCCGAACCCCACGGCCCGGCCCCGCGCGTCACGGATCGGGAAAGTGATGCGCTCGCGGAAACGGTCGTACATCCCGCCATTCCGGCCCTTCTGCGCAAGACCGGTTTTCGCCATCTCGGCCACCGAAAAGCCGGCTTGCTGGCCGCGCACGATCAAGGTGTCCCAGGCGCTCGGCGAATATCCGACTCCGAAGTCCCGCAGGACCTCCTCGCCCAGCCCACGACCGGCCAGGTACTCCCGGGCCTTGCCGGCTTCCGGCGCGTCCTGGAAATACGCGGAGTAGTAGCCCGCCGCCCGCTCGAGCAGCTCGCTGAGACGGGTCCTCGCCTGGCGCCGCTGCTCGGCCTGGGGGTCTTCCTTCTCGCGGGTTATCTCGACTCCGTAGCGGTCGGCAAGGAGCTCCACCGCGTCGGGGAAATCGATGTTCTCGGTGGCGCTCACGAAGTCGAATAGGTCACCGCCGACCTGGCACCCGAAGCAGTGGTAGAGCTTGTCCTCGGCATGAATTCCGAATGACGGCGAGCGCTCGTCGTGAAACGGGCAGAGCCCCGTCCAGCGGGCACCCTGACGGCGCAGCTCGGTGTGGGCGGAAACGATCTCGACCATGTCCGCGGCGGCACGGACGCGGTCGATCGTGTCGGGAGTGAACTTGGACATCAAGTCAAGCTTAGGACTTGACCGGGCTCGGGCGGGATCCCCTAGAAGCGGGATCCCTCGGGTACGTAGAGATCGTTGAAGTGGGCGATGCAGAACCGGTCGGTCATCCCGGCCAGCAGGTCGGTCACCCTCTGGAGGTCATCGGCTTCCGGATCGAGTGCCGGGACCTCGTCGATCCGTTCGAGATGATGCTCGAAGAGGATGCGGAGCGCCCGGTGGACCCGCTCGTGTTCCTTTCGCGCCGCGACCCCGAGGTACACGTTGTCGAACATGAACTTGCGAAGCCGGAGCATCGCCATTCCCATCTCTTCGCTTTGCCTGATTTCGTCACCGGTCCGTGACTGTTCGACGATGTCGGTCACCAGGGAATCGATCCGGCTGGACCCGGTCGGGCCGAGCATGGCGATCTCCGTCGTCGGCAGGTCGCCCGAACTGAGGATCCCGGCCCGCAGGGCATCGTCGATGTCGTGGTTGATGTACGCGACGCGGTCGACCAGGCGCACGATCTGACCCTCAAGCGACGCGCTCTTCACCGGCCCGGTGTGGTTCAGGATCCCCTGGCGCACCGGTTCGTTCAGGTTGAGGCCACGACCTTCCCGCTCGAGCACGTCAACGACCCGCAGTGAATGTTCGTTGTGGCGGAACCCCTGGCCGCCGTGGTCTTTGTTCGCGTCGTCGAGAGCCTGCTCGCCGATGTGGCCGAACGGAGGATGTCCGAGGTCGTGCGCCAGACCGATCGCTTCGGTCAGATCCTCGTTCAGGTCGAGGGCCCGGGCGACGGTCCGGGCGATACCGGTCGCCTCCAGCGTGTGGGTCAGCCGGGTCCGGTAGTGATCGCCTTCGGGCGCGATGAAGACCTGGGTCTTGTGCATGAGGCGGCGGAAGGACTTGCTGTGGACGATCCGGTCCCGGTCGCGCTGGAACGGCGTGCGCAGGTGGCTGTCTTCCTCCGGCACGGACCTGGTCGCGGGCCAGGAGAGGACCGCTCGCTCCGAAAGGGTCGATTTCTCGCGTTCGCTGGCTTTTTCGGCAAAGGGTGAGGTCAAGCTGCTGCGGTCTCTTCCGGCCTCGGCAGGCGCACGTGGGCGTGGTGTTCGAGAGTGTCGCCGATCGCACGACCCGCCTGTTTCACGGCGGTGCTGGAACTCTCGGCGCCCGCGCTCATCGGTGACCCCAGGGCATTGACCATGAACTCGTGGGCCTCTCCCGAGAATGGGAACGAGTTGGCTTCGCAGGTCGGGCAGACCACCCCGCCGGCGGCGCCAGAGAAGGCGGTCAGGTGGTCGGTCGCCCCGCACCTGGAACAGCCTGACAACTCGGGCGCGAAACCAGCTGCCAGAGCCAGTTTCAGCCGGAATGTGACCATGCCGTCAAGGCCCGCGACGCTGCCTTCGGGATCGGCGTCGACCAGCGCCAGGTACCGGCAGAGGAGGTTGTAGGCGGGCTGGTTTGGCTCGGCACCGTCGAGCAGTTTCAGTACCGCACCGCAGGCGTCACCGGCCGCCCGGATCCCGCGTGCAGATGATCTCAGAACGCCATATCCGTCGACCGTTTCAGCGGCGGTAACCGTGTGCAGGTCGCCGCGGCCGCGATGCAGCACGAGACTGAGCCGGAAGAACGGTTCGAGCCGCCCCCCGAACCGGGACTTCGGCTTGCGCACCCCTTTGGCGATCGCGCCGAGCCGCCCGTACTCGCGGGAGTACAGATGGAGGATGCGGTCGGCCTCGCCGTATCGGATCGAGCGGAGCACGACCGCTTCTGTCTTGAATGTTCCGGCCATGCCTTGAAGGTTGCCGGATGTGCCGGACGGGCCTTCAGGCGCGACGGCGCCGGGGAGGCTTCCGCAGCTTGGTCTGGCAGTTCGGGCAGAAATAGGTGGAGCGGCCGCCGACCACGATGCGTTCGATCGTGCCGCCGCAGTTCGGACACTCTTCACCCTCGCGGCGGTGGACCAGGAACTCCTTCTGCATCGAGCCGGCCTCCCCCTTGGCGTCCCGGTAATCGTCGATCGAGGCGCCGCCGAGGTCGAGCCCACGCTCGAGCGCCTCGACAACTCCGTCGCGCAGCGCCTCATGGTGCTGACTTTTGAGCGCGGCCCCGGTCGTCAGCGGATGGAGCCGGGCCCGGAACAGGGCTTCGTCGGCGTAGATGTTGCCGACCCCGACAACACCTTTCTGGTTGAGCAGGAACGACTTGAGCGGACCCGTCCGGTTGGCGGTCATCGCCGCCATCGATTCGACCGTAAACTCGGCCGAGAGCGGTTCGACTCCCAGTCGGGCGTCAAAGTACTCGTTGAGCGCGTCGTCATCAGCGACGAAGCCCCGTCCGAACCGGCGTGGGTCGGTGAAACGAAGCTCGCCCCCGTCGTCGAGCGAGAATCTCGCCTTGAGGTGTTTCACGCCCTGGTCGGCCTCGTAGATCCTCGCGTCACCGGGATTCTCCACCCCGTCGGGGTCGACCAGGATCAGGCTGCCGGTCATGCGCAGGTGGACCACCACTGTGTTGCCGTCACCCAGTTCCAGCATCAGGTATTTGCCCCGCCGTCCGACGTCAACGATCTCCTGGCCCTCCACCGCCTTCACGAAGGCGCGAGGCAAACCAGGCTTTGTGAAGTAGGTGTCGAGCACCTCGACGGATTCAATGGTGCGACCCACGAGGTCGGGCTCAAGCTGGCGGCGGATGGTCTCGACTTCGGGAAGTTCGGGCACCCGGTGGTTCTATCAGGCATCGAGATCTGGAAATTTCGTGATTATCGACCACTTTTCCGATCTCGCCACCCGTCCGGCCCGGACCCAAGCGAAGTGGCAATGATTTTCAGTGATAGTTCATGAAAATCATTGCCACCTCGCTGAGGGGCCCCGAGACTCGGCCGTTCCCGTGGGCCGCACGCGCCTCAGGAGACAGCGCGCGGGTGCGTCTTGAAATAGACGTCTTTCAGCTGCTCTCCGCTCAAGTGGGTGTACATCTGGGTTGTTGCTACGTCGGCGTGTCCGAGCATTTCCTGTACCGCTCTCAGGTCGCATCCTCCGGCCAGGAGGTGGGTCGCGAAGGAATGTCGCAGGGTGTGCGGGCTCATGCGATCTTCGAGGCCGACCGTGCGGGCGTGGCCCTGGACGATCTTGTAGAGCCCCTGCCGGGTAAGGGCCTTGCCGCGAAAGTTGAGGAAGAGCGCCTTTTCCGAACGTCCTTTGACCAGTTCGGGGCGGGCAGAGCGCTGGTAGAGGTCGATTGCCGTGATCGCCTGGCGCCCGAGCGGGACGATGCGTTCCTTGCTGCCCTTGCCCCGGGCCTTGAGCATCCCGTGGTGCGTGTCGACGTCGGTCGTCTCGAGGCCGGTCAGCTCGGAGGCGCGCAGGCCGCACGCGTACATCACCTCGAGGATGGCCCGGTCGCGATACGCCTGTGGGCTCGCGCCTTGCGGCGCCGCGAGCAGCTTCGAAACTTCGGCCTGGTTGAGCACGTTCGGCAGCTTCTTCGCGCGGCGCGGCGTGGTCAGCCCGACTGTCGGGTCATCGGTGATCAAGTCTTCGCGCCGCAGGTGCTTGTAGAAGGACCGCAGCGCCGCGGTCTTCCGGTGAACCGTGGAGGCGGCCAGCGGATGCTCGCCATCGGCGGAGGTGAGCGAGCCGACGAACTCCGACATCTCCGCGGCGGTGATCTCGATCGGGTCGATCCCCCGCTCCCTCAGATACTCGCCGAACTGGAGCAGGTCGGTGCGGTAGGCGTTCAACGTGTTGCGCGAGAGTCCGCGTTCCAGTTCGAGATACGCCAGGAACTCGAGCAGCAGGTGCTCGAAGCGGGCGTTCTCGAGTTCGACCCCAGGAGTTGCGACGGGAGGCGGCATGAGGAACCTTTCGTCCCGCGCGAAACCATCCCTTGCCGCGCAATGAATCAGCCGGTAGGGTCTCGCCGCCTGTCTTCCGCGCGAAGCGTGGAAACAGACGTCAGGACCCGATCCTTATCAGTGCCGCAAGTCTCAGGCCGGCCGCGAGCGGTCCACCGAAGAAGTCGGGATCCTCTTCCAGGTCCCGCCCCATCGTCCGGCGCGGCAGGCCGCTCGATCCGTATCCGGCGAGGTCGACTTCTTCCATGGTGACGGCATGACCCGGGCCCAGGTCCGCCGCAGGGCCGGCCAGGTCCTCCCTGCCCGAGGGAAGGGGCAGGTTGACCGTGCCGAGCGCCAGGGCGAGCACCGCGCGCGAATGGTGACTGAGGCCCTGGTGACGCGGGCGCGGATCGCCGCTCGACATTCGTGGTGACAGCACGACGGGCGCTCCCAGGCTGAGTCCGCAATGAATCACGTCGAGCGCCGCCATTCCGCCATGGCCATAGGTAGTGGCTGAGCCAAGGATGCCCGGACCGGGTCCGCTGATCATCCCGTCCCAGCCGAGACCGCGAGCCGCGTCGATCGCACCGACCAGCGTGATCGCTTCGTCAAGACCGCCATAGGCCGGCCCGGCGGTTACGTGCCCGGCCAAGAGGCCGCGGTCGAGCAATTCCGTGACGTCCCGCGAGCGCGAGCCGGGCAGCGCGCCTCCGCCCGTCTGGACGTAGCCGATGCGAGCGCCCTCCGAAGCCTGCGCGGCCGCCCATGCGGCGGGGGCCAGGTGCCCGTGAAGGCCGATCGCCAGGACCGGCACCGCGGGCTCACTGGCGACCCTTTCGTCATCCACCGCGCGCTCGACAGTCCCGACCGGGTGCTGGAGCGAGCTGTAGTTCAACTTCATCACGTGTTCGTCGTCCGAGCCGGACGCTGCGAGGCCACGGGTCAGGTTCACGTGGACGATGTCGAAGCCGCCGGATCCGAGTCCGAGGTCAAGTGCCTCGACGTTGACCACTACTTCGTCACCGACCTTGCAAACACCGATCATCGACTCGTCGGCCCACGCCCGCCGTCGCTCGCCTTCAACTTCTGTTTCGAGCGGATCCGCGGAAACGACCACGGCACGCCGCAACTTCAGCATCGGGCGGCCGCCGCAATCAGGATCTCTTCGCAGATCTCGAGCATCTCGACAAGATTCTCCCGCGGAACCGACTCTGCATGCGTGTGGTTGTCGTAAGTGCCGTTGGCCATGAGCAGGGTGTCGATGCCCGCCGCCATGAAGACGTTGGCGTCGCTGCCGCCACCGGTCGGCCTCCGGACCGGTTCGTGACCACGGGCCCGCAACGCTGTTTCGGCGGCGGCCAGCGCCGGTGAGTCATCCGGCGCCCGGTAGCCGCGGAACACCTCCTCGGTGACGATGTCAACCTCGCAGCCGTTCTCCGACGCGGCCCAGACCATCGAATCGCTCATCGCCGCGATCACCTCGGTGACGCGATCCGGGTTGATCGAACGAGCCTCACCCGAGACCCGGCAACTACCCGGGATTATGTTTCCGGAAGAGCCACCCGCGATTCGCCCGACGTTGGCGGTGGTCTCGTCGTCGAGTCGCCCCAGCTTCATTCCCGAAATCGCGGCGGCCGCCGTGATGATCGCCGAGCGCCCGGATTCCGGATCGAGGCCCGAATGGGCTTCGACGCCGGTGAACTCGGCGCTGATCCGGTGATGGCTCGGGGACGCGGTGATCACCTCACCGATGTCGCTCGCGTGGTCGAGCACGAACCCGGCCTTTGCCTCGAGACGGGAGACGTCAAAGGCGGCCGCCCCGCGGAGACCCTGCTCTTCGGCAACGGTGAGCAGAATCTCGACCCCGATCGGTGGCTTCTTCGTCGAATACCGGCTGGCCAGTTCCATCATGACGGCGACCGCCGCCTTGTTGTCCGCGCCGAGGATCGTGGCACCACGACTGCGGTAGACGCCCTCTTCATCGAGCACCACTTCGATCGGCCCTTGGTGAGGCACCGTGTCGAGGTGGGCCGCGAACATCACGAACCCCGGCTTATCTCCTTCGATCCTGACCAGGAGGTTTCCGGCTCCCGCCCCCGCCGGACCAGCGGCGTCGTCCTCGGACACTTCGAGCCCGAACGACTCGAGTTCCGCCTTGACCATGGCCGTGACTGCGGCTTCGTCACCGGTAGGACTGGCAATCTCGCAGAGCCGGACGAAACGACTCACAGCAGGATCATTCCTGTGTTGCGGAACCCTTGCGCATCACGACGAACGCATGAAAAGCACCTACCGCCAGCCCCAGGACCGGCCAGAACAGTACCTCCACTTACCGGACCTGCTCCGCGTCCGAGGCTTCAGCCTGATTCTGATGGCCGGCGCGCTCCGCGGCAGCCTTCATGAATTCGCGGAACAGCGGCTCCGGGCGATTCGGGCGCGAATTGAACTCGGGGTGGAACTGAGCGGCGACGTAGAACGGGTGGTCCGGCACCTCGACCATCTCGACCAGACGCTCGTCAGGTGAGGTGCCACCCGCGACCAGGCCTTCGTCTTCGAGTCGCGTACGCAGCAGGTTGTTGACTTCATAACGATGGCGGTGGCGCTTGTAGATGACCGGCTCGCCGTAGATCTCGACCGCTCGTGTTCCCTCGTGGAGCTTGACCGGATCGGCTCCGAGGCGCATGGTGCCACCCATGTCGGAGACTTCCTTTTGCTCGGGCAGGAGGTCGACGACGGGAAACGGGGTCTCGGGATCGAACTCGGCCGAATTGGCGCCGTCCATTCCCGCAACCGAGCGGGCGAACTCGATAACCGCGATCTGCATGCCGAGGCAGATACCGAGATACGGGATCCCGTTTTCGCGGGCATACCGGGCGGCTTCAACCTTGCCTTCTATCCCGCGCTCGCCAAAACCTCCGGGGATGAGCACGCCATCGGCCCCATCGAGTTCGGTGACGTCGAAGTTCTCCGAATCGACCAGGTCGCACTGGACCTTCACGCCGTTGTGGATGCCGCCGTGCTCGAGCGCTTCCATCACCGACTTGTAGGAATCGGCCAGCTGGATGTACTTGCCGACGAGGGCGATCCGCACCGTACCTTCGGCCCGCTCAGCCATGCGAAGCATCTCTTCCCATTCGCTCAGGTCGGGTGCTGGAGCATCAATGTGGAAGTGGTCGAGAATGAAGTCATCAAGGCCTTCCGCCCGGTACATCAGCGGGATCTTGAAGACGTTGTCGACGTCCTGGCCGGAGATCACGGCGTCCATCGGAAGGCTGGCGAAATGCGCGATCTTGGTACGGATGTCCCGGTCGAGACCGGTCACCGAGCGGCAGATCAGTGCGTGCGGCTGGATACCGATGCGCCTCAACTCCTGAACCGAGTGCTGGGTCGGCTTGGTCTTCATCTCGCCGGCGTGGCTGATGTAAGGCACCAGGGTCAGGTGTACGAACATCGCCCGCTTGGGCGTCAGGTCGGTGTAGAGCTGACGGATCGCCTCGAGGAACGGCAACGACTCGATGTCGCCGACCGTGCCGCCGATCTCGGTGATGACAAAATCGACCTGCTTGGTCTCGGCGACGATCAGGATGCGGTTCTTGATCTCATCAGTGATGTGCGGAATGACCTGAACCGTGCCGCCGAGGTAATCGCCGCGGCGTTCCCGGCGGATCACCGAGTTGTAGATGGAGCCGGCGGTCACGTTCGAGGCTCTCGAAGTGTTCTCGTCGGTGAATCGCTCGTAGTGGCCGAGATCGAGGTCGGTCTCGGCTCCGTCTTCGGTCACGAAAACCTCTCCGTGCTGGAACGGACTCATCGTGCCCGGGTCGACGTTGAGGTAAGGGTCGAACTTCTGAATCTGAACCCGGAACCCCCGAGCCTTCAGCAGCCGGCCGATCGAAGCCGAGGCGATGCCCTTTCCGAGAGCAGAAAGCACGCCGCCAGTGACGAAGATGAAGCGTGTATCTCGGTCGGTGGGTTTGCTCACTTAGCTCTCCCGATGGAGTCTATAAACCGGAGAGGCGGAACCCGGTCGATGATTCCGGAAATTGAGCGAAATTCCCCGAGGATCGTGATCAGAATGACAACGCCGAGGGCGATCAGGCTGCCGGTGTCACCAAGCTCGGTCAAAAGCCAGACGCCGACCATCGCGCCGGCCAGGTTCGAACCGGTGTCGCCGAGCATCGCCCGGTTCCTCAGCGTGAACGCCAGGCCGACGATGAACGGTCCGACGAAGATGCCGAGCAACTCGATCGGCTGGATGGTCCAGCCGATCAGGCAGATTGCGGCGAGGACGATCAGCAGCACCTTCTCCACCCGGCCGCCACGCAGATCGAGCAGGTTGAAGAGGTTCGTCATGAGAATGAGCAACGCCACATCGGCGATGTAGCCGAGCCATTCGTTGCCGGTTCCGGTCACCACGTACGCGGCGAGGGCCAGCGCGCCGATCGCCTTGACCGCACCGGTTGAGAGTTCGCCGCGCGCTACGGCCGACGCGTGGCCGCGCCAGCCGCGGGGTGTGTCCGGTTTCGACCCGAGGCCGAGTGAGTCGTCGAGGAGTCCGAGGAAGGCGATGCCGATCAGGTAGACGATCCAGCGCCGCAGATCCGGTTCGAGCAGGTCGAGGCCCGCCCGTTCGTCGAGGACGGCAAGTGGCGCGAGCGCGACCAGTGCCGCGGTCACCAGCACCGCCCCCAGCGGGAACGCGAGTACTTCGTCCCGGTAGTTCTTTCTCACGAGGCCCGAGCTGATCAGGCCGCGGCAGCCGGCCGGGACGACCAGCAGGGCGACCGCGATCGCGACGGGCAGTCCCAGCCAGGTGACGCGTCAGCCCTGCTTTCGCCGATTCGCATTTTTCGGCGGCAACGGCTGAAGCAGTTCCGGCAGGAGGCGGTCGGAGCCTTCCTTGACCCCGAACGAACCCTGGGCCCCGGCCAGGGCGTAGATCAGGCTGACCTTGCCGGCTGGCTGATCGACGTTGTCGACGCTGGTCACATCGTTGCTCCCGAAGTAGGAAATCGATGACGGATCGGTGCCCTCCTGTTCGATCCCGACGACTGCGGCGGCCGTGGATCCGGCACCGTCGAGCAATCCCGTTTCAAGGCCTTCCATCTGGTCGGCCTGCCCGGGGTCGAATTCACCCGGCTCCGAGCGGTAGATCAGCAGGCCGTCGAGGTCGCCGAACTCGCCGCTCGACTGCGACATCAGCTCGGATTCGGTCGCATCGAGCACGGCACCGCCGCCGATCAATTGCCTCCCGGTGACCCTTCCGTACCGCTCCAGCACCTCGCTGTTCCGGCTCAGTCCCGGGAACCTGAATCTACCCGGCAGGGCGCCGGCGATCGCTTCAGTGTCTGGCGGTTCGCGGATGACGCCGACGGCCATGAGTTCGGCCCCGGTCGGTTCGATCGCCCGCTCAACGGAGTCGGTGATCTCGCTCGGCAGCGACCCGAAACCGATCAGACCGATGCGGTCACCGCGAATCTGTTTCTGGGTGAGCGGGGGAACTACGTCGTTGCCGAATTCATCCGCACGGCGGGCTTCGGCTTCGAGGTCATCGATCTGGCCCCGGGCTTCATCGAGGTCGCCGGTCAAGCTCGATTCGAGGTCCTTCCGGGTGTCGTTCAGCACGTCGCCGCCGACCTGCGAGCCGATCAGGATTCCGATCGCCAGTGCGAGAAATACGGCTGCGAGTGAGGCCGCGTGGTAGCGAGCGCTGTAACCCATGCGCAGAGACTCTCAGAAACCGAACAGAATCTTGAGCTTGAGCCAGATCAGGTCGGCAAGATCCGCGAGTGCCGGCGAGGTCAGGATCACGACGAGGACCAGTACGAGGAACGCGGCGAGGAAGTACATCATTGGCCCGGCGGCCAGTCCCGGGCTGTAGAGCCGGCTCACGCCCTTCGCGTCCACGAGCACCTCACCGATGCGCAACCGGGTCAGGAAAGTCGAGGACATGCCGGCACGGTCCTTGTCGAGGAACTCGATGAGGTTGAAGTGCGCGCCAACCGTGACGATCAGCGAGGCCCCCTTTTCGAAGGCCATCAGCATCGCCACGTCCTGGCTGGTGCCGACCGCGGGCAGGATGATCGGATCGAGGCCGAGGTCGAGCAGGCGCTGCTGCCCCGGGGCCTTGCCGTCGGCGTAGGCGTGCACGATCAGTTCGGCACCACACTTCAGGGTCTGGTCGGTGGCCGAGTCCATGTCACCGAGGATCATGTCCGGCTTGTAGCCGGCATCGCGGATCGCGTCGGCACCGCCATCGACTCCCACCAGCAGCGGCCGCACGTCGCCGATGTAAGCCCTCAGTGCGCGGAGGTCACGTTTGTAGTTCGGACCCCGGACCACGATCAGCACGTGCCGGTCGCGAAAATCGGTCCTCGTGTCGGGCAGCTCGATGCTGCCGGTGAGCATCTCTCCTTCCTCCTGGATGTGTGTCACGGTGTTTTCGGCGAAGTCGGCCAGGGCGAGATGGATCTGCTCCTGCTGCCGGCCGAGCTGCCGGTCGAGGTCGGGCTTCAGCTGCTCCTCCCCGGTGGCTATCCGGTCGCCGTCCCGCCTCAGGTGGGGACCGTCGAGCTCGATCAGGTCACCGTCCTTCAGCAGTTCGAACAGGTCGGCGTCGGGAAAGTCGATCAGGCGAACTCCCGCCTCGACGAGAATCAGCGGTCCGCGGTTCGGATACCGGTCGTCGGACGAAGGATCGTTGTTGAGCACGGCCCTCACGCCGCTCGCCGCCAGGTCCTCTGCCGCAATGCGATCGATGTTCCGGTGCCCGATCACCGCCACATCACCCGGTTTGAGCTGCTTGACCAGATCCTTCGTCTTTTGGCTCGGACGAGCGATGCCGCTGGTCACGACGGGAGACCCTGCCACGGGCGCGTCGCCGTTCTCGGTGAGGGTTCGCAGCCGTTTCGTGATCGGGTTCACCCGTTGAGGGTAAAGCCTCGTGGCTCAGTGTCTAGTGCTGGGAGGCAACCAGCTCGCGCGCGTGCCGGGTGGCCGCTTCGTCTCCGCTATCCGCGCCCATCATCCGCCGGATCTCTTCGACCAGCTCGTCGCCCCTGAGGCTCGTCACCGAAGCCGTGGCCGTACCTGCCGCCACGTCCTTGGTGATCGTGAAGTGAGTGTCCGCGCGGGAGGCCACCTGCGGCAGGTGGGTGATCGCCAGGACCTGGCGATCGACGGCCACCGTCCGCAGGCGCTCGCCGACCGCAGTGGCGGTGTTGCCGCCGATCCCGGCATCGATCTCGTCGAAGATCAGGGTTCGCTGGTCGTCACCGCCTCCCAGTCCGGCCAGCGCAAGCATCACCCGGGAGAGTTCGCCACCCGAGGCGGAGTCGCGCAGGGGCTGGGCGTCCATGCCGGGATTCGGAGCGAGCATGAATTCGACCGTCTCGGCGCCGGATGGGCCCGTGCCGTCCGGGACATCCAGCAATTCGATCTCGAGGGTCGCGCCGTTCATCGCCAGTTCGTTCAGGTCGGCGGTCACCGCTTTCGAAAGCTCCCGGGCCGCGTCAGACCGGCCCGCTGTGAGGTCGGCTCCGGCCTTCCCGAGGACGTCGTCGAGTGATGCGAGTTCGGCGCGCAGTTCCTGCTCCCGGCTCTCGCCGCCTTCGAGCCGGTCGATTTCGGCCCGGCACCAATCCGCGTGTTCGAGGACCTTTTCGATCGACCCGCCGTGCTTTCGCTCGAGCCGGTCGAGCTGGTCGAGGCGTATTTCGATTTCCGCAAGTCGCTCCGGATCGGCGGCGATGCCATCCAGGTACGAGCGCAGCTCGGCCCCGACGTCTTCGGCTTCCAGCACGAGGCTCTCGACCCGGCCCGCGAGTTTGTCGAGGTCCGGATCGACGCCGGTGACGGAGCCGAGTCCGGTTGACGCCGCGGCGAGGTCCCCGGTGGCGCCTTCGCCGTTCTCGTCGCCCTTGAGCCTGATTGCGGCACCGTCCGCGGCCAGCCGCAGCCCTTCAGCGTGGCGCAGCCGGTCGCGCTCGGCCCCCAGGTCGCCCTTTTCATCCACACGAGGCCCGGCGGCCTCGATCTCCTCGAGCTCGAACCGGTGAAGGTCGAGGTCACGCTCCCGGGCCTGGTCGCGCCCGAGGAGTTCGTCGAGTTCGGTCCGGGTGCGCCTTTGCCGGTCCCAGGCTTCGCGATAAGCGTCGAGGCGCCGGCTCTGAGTCTCGCCGCCGGCGCCGTCGACCATCGCCAGCTGGGCCGACGAGATGGTCAGCCGCCGGTGTTCGTGCTGACCATAGAAGGCGAGCAGCCGCTCGGTCAGGATCCGGAGGTCCGCCGCTGTGGCGGTGCGTCCGCCGACGAAGGCCGAGGTGCGCCCGCCGGCCGAAACCCGCCGGCCGAGGACGAGCTCCTCGGCGCCGACGGGCAGCCGGTCGAGAATTTCGTCGAGCCCGGGTTCATTCACCCAGGCCGGCGGCAGGTCGAATACGCCTTCGACCCAGGCTTCGTCGGCGCCGGGCCGCACGATGCCTCGTTTCGCCTTGCCGCCCATCAGCAGGTCGAGTGAATGCGCGAGGACCGTCTTGCCGGCACCGGTCTCGCCGGTGAGCACGTTCAGACCGGAACCGAGCTGGAGCTCGGCCCGTTCGATCAGCAGGAGGTTCTCGATCCGTAGTTCGCGCAGCATGGCCACCACTTGTAGCAGCGACACCGGACAAAACTATGGGTGAATCTGGATTGTCTTCCCGAATCGTTTCAACGCTTTACGCCTTTGTTGAAGCCAATCCAGCTTTGAGAAGGAACGAAAGGCAGGAGGCGCCGTCACACGGCAAGATGCCCGAACTTTTCCCTGATGCGATGGTAAAAGTTCGACCCGGGGAGTTGTGCGAGGCGGGCGACGTCGCTGTGGTAGGTGACCTCCGCCTCGGCACCCGGGGCCAGCTCGCCCACCAGGACTCCGTCGACCGCGGCATCGACGCCGTCGCGACTGCGGTGGTTCACCACGTGGAGCACATCGCCGGGAGCGACGACCAGGGCGCGAGCGGTGAGAGTGTGCGGGGCGATGTAGCTCACCACGTAGCCATCGACGCCCCAGGCCAGGATCGGTCCGTTATTCGCAAGGTTGTAGCCGGTCGAACCGGTCGAGGTGGCGGCGACGAGTCCGTCGCAGCGCACATGTCCGACCTCCTCGTCGGCGATCCGGTAGCTCAGTTCGGCCACTCCGCCGCGCGGCCTTCGACTGAAGCTGACGTCGTTCAGTCCGACCGCGCTGCCGCCGTCCATCGTCATTTTAAGGCCGGGCAGGTCGATCTGTTCGGTCTCGCCGGCAAAGGCCTGGTCCAGCCCGGGCTCGATCTGACCGGCTTCGACCGCGGCGAGAAAGCCGACCCGCCCGAAGTTGATGCCGAAAACCGGGGTCTTGGTGCCGGTTGTGGTGCGAAGCGCGCTCAGGACCATGCCGTCGCCGCCGAGGACGATGCAGAGTTCCGGTACCAGGTCCCCACGATCGCCGCTCCTGACCAGGTTCCAGCCATGGCGGTCGGCCGCGGCATGGCATATCTCGATCGCCCGATCGATTCCGTCGGCATGGTCGTGGGTGAAAAGCAGTGCCACCGGGGCGCTCATAGGTCCACACCTTCGCAGAGAGCGGCGCCGCTGGCAGCCCCTGCGCCGGATCTGCCGAGGCAGAGGAAAGTCTCGAGATTGCCTTTCGGTCCCGGCAATCCGGTCGGCGCCACCCCGAGGAGTGATAAACCAAGCTCAGAAGCGAAATCAGCGATGCCGGTAACCGCCTCCCTGCGATCCTCCGGCTTCCGCACCACTCCCCCGCGTCCGACGCGCTTGCGGCCGAGCTCGAACTGCGGCTTGACCATGGCGAGGATCTTCGCGTCCGGCGCGGTGGCCGCGACTACCGGTTCGAGCACCTTGGTCAGGGAGATAAACGAAACATCGATCACCGCCAGGTCGGGGCGATAGTCGAGGTCGGCCGGAATCAGGTCGCGGGCGTTCAGACGCTCGATGACGGTGACCTGCTCGTGCTGCCGCATGGAATCGTCGATCTGGCCGTAGGCGACGTCGAGTGCGATGACGTGGGTTGCTCCGCGCTGGATCAGGCAGTCGGTGAAACCACCGGTCGAAGCACCGACGTCAAGGCACTTCAAGCCGGTCACGTCGAGTTCGAGCAAGTCGAGGGCATTGGCGAGCTTGATCCCGCCCCGGGACACGAAGCGGCGGGCCTCGAGGATCTCGATCTCCTGGTCCGGTGCCACGTCCTGGCTGGGCCGGAGGGCGACCGAGCCGTCCTTGCCGAGCTTGACCTGGCCGGCGCGAATCGCCCGGGCTGCCGCGGTCCGTGACGGGAAAAGACCGCGCTCGGTGAGAACGGTGTCAAGTCGAGTTCGCTTTCTGGCCATCAGGGGACCGTATACGGCCAATACAGGTCGCACTGCAACTACATCCAAGTCGCACAGCGAAACCATTCTTGACTTCTGATGAGCGAAGTGACTCGGATGCCTTGTTCTCGATGTGACTTACCGCACACGACTCGGTTCTGTGACTCCTCACACACACGGAGTCGTGACCCAAGCGTAGGTTGCTACTCAGGAGCCCATGATGATGACACGAACAATCCCCCTCGAAGCCCACGATGCCCTCGTCCTCGCGACAGCGCCTCTCTTGATGATCGGCCCCTACGTGCTGACTTTCAGCCCCGGCGTCGGCCTGGTCTCCTTCTTCCTCGGAGCACTCCTGATGAGCGTCGCGCTCGGTGGCTCCACCCGCTCCCTCCCCGTCTCGGCCCACGCGGGCTTCGACGTGGCCCTCGGAGTGACAATCTTCGCGATCGGAATCGCCGCCGGAGTCTTCGGCGAACCCGCGATCGCAGCAGTCTTCCTGGTTGGATTCGGCGCCGCTCACTTGGCACTTACCGCGGCAACGCGGTATAGCGCCCGCAGCGCATGAAGAGTCCACCTACCTCCCAGTGATCAAAAACATATAAGAGACGAAAGTCTCTCTCCTCCCAAGAATCACCGAGAGCCCCGCCTTCCCTGCGGGGCTCTCATCCTTTAATGACGCGGTTGGCGAGCGGCGCCCGGGAACGTCCTGAGCGCGCCTGGCTGCGTCGACGCCCGGAATGGTCAGCTCAAGTACGGGGGTACGATCGCGGACGCATTCCGGGCTTTACTCCTTGCCAGCCACGCTCAGGACGTCCCCGTGCACCACTCTCAACAGAGACTCGGAAAGGCCGAGTCTCGGAAGCTCCGCTTGCGAACTGGGTCGGTTTTACCCCCGAGTGAGCGGCCTAACCGACCCGGAGCTATTTTGGGCCGACCAGGACTCTGCGAGATCCAAGGAAGGCGGAAATTGCCGCCCACGGTAGACCGGGCCGGGGAGAGATTTTCACGTCGGGTCCTGTCCCTACTCTGTGCAAGTGAATTCCTTTTCTGACCAGGCTGGTTTACTCGCCTCGCGACTTGAAGTCGAGGCGGCCTCCGGGGCGCGGAACCAGTCGATCGACGGGGACCTCAGTGCGCTGCGTCGGGCCTGGACCCAGCTCGAGATGGCCGACCGGGACTCGGTCGCTGAATCGACCGCTCGGATCGCGGCCCTGGTCACGGCCCGGCCAGCCCTCGCGGCGCCGGCGGCCCCCGCCCCGACCCTGCTCGACGACGAGACCGAGGCTGCCCTGGCCCTTCAGGGTCTCGAGGGGATCGAGCGGGACGAGCACGTCCCCGTACGGCTCTATGACGGTCCGCGTGACCCGGGACAGCTGCTCGGTCACATGGGATATGACGATTTCCGGCCCGGACAGGCCGAAGCAGTTCAGGCGGCGCTCGACGGCCGTGACTCGCTGATCGTGATGCCGACCGGTGGCGGCAAGAGCCTCTGTTACCAGCTGCCCGGGCTCGCTGGAACCGACCTGACCCTGGTGGTCAGTCCGCTGATCGCCCTGATGGCCGACCAGGTCAGGCGTCTGAAGAAGGAGGGCCACCCCGCGGTCATGTTCGCGTCCGGTCTTTCCGACGAGGTCTCCCGAGCCTCCTATGAAGGAGTGCGGGACGGTTCGGCGCGAATCGCGTACTGCTCCCCCGAGCGCTTCGGCAATTCATCCTTCCTCGACCTGATCGCGACCCGGAACGTCGACCTGCTGGCGATCGACGAGGCCCACTGCCTCTCCGAGTGGGGCCACGACTTCCGGCCCGACTATCTGCGTCTGCCCAGGGTGGCGGAGCGGCTGGGACGCCCGCCGGTCATGGCCTGCACCGCCACCGCGACCCAGCAGGTCGCGGACGAGATCGCGCAGCGCATGGGCATGGAAGACCCCGAGCAGGTCCGATCTGGCTTCGACCGTCCCAACCTCAGCTTCGACACGGTGGCGCTCGAAGGCACCGGTTCGAAGGCCCGCAAGCAGGCGCTACTCGAACACTGTCTCCAGGACCCGGAGAACCGGCCCGCGATCGTCTACTGCGGCACCCGAAAGGACACCGAAGATCTCGGTGACGACCTGCGTGCCCGTGGCCTGAGCGCGGTCTCCTACCACGCAGGCATGGCGCCGGACGACCGGGCTTCGGCCCAGTACCGGTTCATGGACGGCGACGCCGACGTCGTGGTCGCAACCAATGCCTTCGGCATGGGCATCGACAAGGCCAACGTTCGTTCGGTCTGGCACTGGGCGATCCCTTCGAGCGTCGAGGCCTACTACCAGGAGGCCGGCCGCGCTGGACGTGACGGACTGCCGGCGAAGGCAGTGCTGCTGGCGATGCGCTCCGATCTCGGCCGGCTGGTCCGCTTCAACGAACGCCGCAAAGTGGACCCGGGCGACGTTCTGAGCTACATCGAATCGATCAGGCAGATGGCCGACGGCGACGGCAACCTCATCATGGACGCGCCACGAAACGACGAGCAGCGCATCCGGCTCGCCGTGGCGGAACGCGCTGGCGTGTTCGCCGTTGACCCGGCTCCCGGCTCCCGGCTCCTGGTCCGGCTCAACGAGGACTTCGATCCCGGCGGCATCCCCGCCGCATGCCGGGTTGCTCAGGACCGCGGCTGGCGGGCCTACCGGGCGGTCGAAGCGTTCAGCTTTTCCGACGCCTGCAGGCGTCGCCAGCTGCTCGACCACTTCGGCGACAGCACCCCGACCGCGCCCACGGGCCGCTGCTGCGACGTATGCGATCCCGAAAGCTTTTTGCCCGATCCGGCCAGCCTCACCGTCCGCAAGTCACGGGCCAACCCGAAGCGCGGCTCGGCGCCGCCGCCGGAGCTCGCCCCCGAAGACGAGGAGATCTTCGAGATCCTTCGCCAATGGCGGCTCCAGGCCGCCGGCGACCGGCCTGCCTTCCACGTCGCCAGCAACCGGGTCCTGACCGCGATCGCAACGGTAAAACCGACCAACGAAGACTCTCTGCTCGAAATCTCCGGGGTCGGACCGTCGTTCATGGAAAGCCACGGCGCCGACGTGCTGCGACTGGTCGGCGATAATCGATAAGGAATCCAAGTCACTTCGCTCATCAGAAGTCAAGAACCGACGTTCAGGTGGTAGAGGATCACTGCTATCACCGCGATGGCCCTGAGGCCGTCGAGGCCGGGCATGTATCGCTGCCCGGTTCTCCCTACCGGTTCAGGCACGGGTTGTCAGCGGGTCAGCTCGGCTGACGCATCGATGACGCTCAGGATCCGGGCCGTCACGGCATCAGCCGTCAGGCCCACTTCTTCAAGCAGCAGGTTCGGTTTGCCGTGGGTCACGTAACGATCGGGCAGGCCGATCCTCAGCACCCGGGCGCGGCCGCCCGGGTTCGGGAAGTTGTCTTCGAGGTGCTCGAGCACGGCCGATCCGAATCCGCCCTGGAGCACCCCTTCTTCGACGGTGACGATCAGGTCGTGTCCGATCGCCAGCCGCTCGACCAATTCGGTATCGAGGGGCTTCACGAACCGGGCGTCGGCGACGGTCGGCTTGATGCCCTGGTTCTCGAGCTGGTCAGCCGCGTCGAGCGCGATGCCGACTCCGCTGCCGTATCCGATCAAGGCGATCCGCTCACCGTTCCTGAGGGTCTCGCCAGTGCCGATCGGGATCTTCTCGGGCGCGGCCGGAAGGTCGACCCCGGCGGCAGCTCCACGCGGATACCGCAGCGCGGCAGGACCTTCGTGGCTGATCGCCGTGTGAAGCATGTGGACCAGCATTGCTTCGTCGCGCGGTGCCATCACGACCACGTTCGGCAGCGGGCGGAAGTACGCGATGTCGAAGACTCCGTGGTGGGTCGGGCCGTCGTCGCCGACCAAACCGGCCCGGTCCATGGCGAAAGTCACGTCGAGTTCCTGCAGGCAGACGTCGTGGACGATCTGGTCGTAAGCCCGCTGGAGGAATGTGGAGTAGATCGCGCAGACCGGCTTGCCGCCCTGAAGCGCGATGCCGCTGGCCATCAGCACGGCATTCTGTTCGGCGATGCCGACGTCGTAGTACTGGCCCGGTCGCTCGTCGGCGAGCTGCTGGAGTCCGGCGCCGCCGGCCATCGCGGCGGTGATCCCGATCACCCTGGAGTCCGCCTCGGCCTCTTTGACCATGGCGCCGGAGAAGACCTTCGTGTATTGGGGCGGCGCTGCCTTGGGCACCGGTTTCTCGAGGATCTCGGGTGCGATCGAGGCCGGCGCGTCGGACTCCTGGACCGGCACCAGCTTCGGCTTCTCGGCGGGAGCGCCATCGACGATCGATCCCGGTTTCGCCGCGTGCCAGGTCTCCATGCCGGAGAGGCCGCCCCCTTCGGCCGGGGCGAAACCGCGGCCCTTGACCGTGTGGACGTGCACGACGACCGGGCGGTCAGCGGCGAAGGCTTCGGAAAGAGCCTGCCGCACGGCACCGACGTCGTGGCCGTCGATGATGCCCATGTAAGCGAGGTCGAGTTCCTCGAACAGCAGGCCGGGCGCCCAGTAGGCCTTGATCGCCGACTTGAGTTCCGGGCCGAGGCGTTCGATTCGTTTGCCGAGCCCGAGCGGCAGCTTGGTCAGCCGGTCCTCGACCCCTTCGCGTGCGTGGAACAGTCCCGGTTTCAGCCGGGCCCGCTGGAAGTAGCTGGAGAGCGCGCCGACGTTGGGCGAGATCGACATCCCGTTGTCGTTGAGAAGGATCACCATCGGCGTCCCGAGCCCCCCGGCCGCATGCATCGCTTCGTATGCGACGCCGCCGGTCAGGGCGCCGTCACCGATCACGGCGACCACCCTGCCGTCTTCACCGATGCCCTTGCGCATCGCCTCCTTGAGCCCGACTCCATACGAGATCGAAGTGGACGCGTGGCCGGCCCCCATGATGTCGTGCTCGGATTCAGGGATCGAGCAGAAAGGGGCAAGTCCTTCGTACTGGCGGATTGTCGGTAGTTCGTCACGCCGGCCGGTCAGGATCTTGTGCGGATACGCCTGATGGCCGACGTCCCAGAGGATTTTGTCGCGCGGCGAGTCGAGGACGCTGTGGAGTGCCACCGCGATCTCGCAGGTTCCGAGGTTGGCCCCGAAGTGCCCGCCGATCTCGCCGATCACGTCGATTATGTAAGTCCGAACCTCTTTCGCCACGCTCTGGAGTTCCTCGTCGGACAGGCCGTGGAGGTCCGCCGGGCCATCGATGCCCTTGAGCAGCGGAGGGATGGTTTTTTCTGGTTCCTGAGTCACTGTTCTCTCGTGTAAATGTAGTCGGCGACCCGTTTCAGATACCCGGTCTCACCGTCGACGGCGGCCAATGCCGAAAGTGCCTGCTCGTGGGACTGGCTGGCAAGGCTCTTCGCCTCCCGTAAACCATAAAGGCTCACGTACGTCACCTTTCCGTGGCGTTCGTCACTCCCCTGCGGTTTCCCCAGTTCGACATCGGTCCCGGTCACGTCGAGGATGTCGTCGACGATCTGGAAGAGGATCCCGAGTTCGGCCGCAAACTGTTGGTAGGGGCCACGTTCTTCGTCCGCTACGCCGCCGTAAGCGAGCGCGGTCTCGACGCTGGCCCGGATCAGCCGGCCGGTCTTCAGCGAATGGAGATGACGCAGCCCCTCCCGGTCGAGTTCGCTGGCGGTCGCAGTCACGTCCACGTACTGACCGCCGACCATTCCTTCCACGCCGGTGGCGCCGGTCAGGAGCTGAACCGCTTCGAGTACCCGGGCCGGGTCGCTCGGAACCGAAGCCATCAGGCGCACGGCTTCGGCAAAGAGTCCATCGCCGGCCAGGATGGCGACCGCCTCTCCGTACTTGATGTGTGACGTCGGCTGGCCCCGGCGGAGGTCGTCGTCGTCCATCGCCGGCAGGTCGTCGTGAACGAGCGAATAGGTGTGGACCATCTCGAGCGACGCGGCCAATCCGAGGTACGGCTCGATCTCGTCGCCGAGCGAACGCGCGGTCGCGAGGCAGAGCACCGGCCGGATGCGCTTGCCGCCGGCCAGAAGTGAGTAACGCATCGACTCATCCAGTCCAGCGGTGGCGGGTTCGGTCGAGAAGTGAATGGTTGCAAGGTGCCGGTTTACCGCGTCGCGAAGGTCGTCGGGATAACTCACCGGTCCTGCTCCAGGCGGTCGACCGCCTCGGCTGCTCCCTTGGCTGCCTCGGCCGTCAACTCCGCGGCTTCGGCCGCGAGGCATCCGGCGTCGGTATCGGACACGTCGGGGTCCTCGAGGCTCACCGTGATCTGGCGGAGTCGGTCGCGGATTTCTTCGAGTCGGCTCATGTGACGTCAGCTTCCATCGCCTTGGCGGCCGATCCCAGGATGCCGTTGACGAATCCGGGGGCCTCGGCGCCGCTGTACTTCTTCGCGGTCTCGACCGCTTCGTCGATCGCCACTTCGGCCGGGACGTCGTCGCGATAGTTCATCTCGTAGAGCGCGACCCTCATGATGTTCTTCTCGAGCGGAGCGATGCGGCTGATGTCCCAGCCCCTGGCGTACTCGGAGATCACTTCGTCGAGGTCGGCGCGGTGGGCCTCGACTCCTTCTGCCAGCTCCTTGGTGAAAGGCCGGGACTCTGCCAGAAGAGTTGAGAGGGGCCGGTCGGTCACGTCCTGCTGATAACAGGCGAAGACCGCATCCCGGCGCTGCTGAGAACGACGCATCGGTGAAGGATATTGGTTACGGGCGGGCCGGACTTGAGGACTTCCGGCCCCAGACCGTTGCGGTGATTGAGCGTGGTCCCCCGTGGTCGCGGTGCTCGCACAGATATATGCCCTGCCAGGTCCCGAGATGGATGCTGCCGTCACTGATCGGGAGGGTCAGGTCGAAGCCGGTGAGCGTCGCTTTGGCGTGGGCGGGCATGTCGTCAGCCCCCTCCAGCGTGTGGGTCCACGGGAAGTCCTCCGGGACGATGTCGTCGATCCAGTTGCGCAGATCGCGGCGCACATCCGATGACTCATTCTCGTTGAGCGAGAGCGAAGCCGAGGTGTGGCGGATCATCAGATGGACCAGCCCTGGTGAGTACGCCTTGATCTCGGGAACGGCCGCTACGACTTCCGAGGTGACGAGGTGAAAACCCCGGGGACGGGGTTCAAGAGTGAAGTCGCGTTGTTCGATGTCAGGCGCGAGACATGTATTCGGCGTTCTCCGTGTTGACCTTGATCACTTCGCCTTCGTTGATGAAGAGCGGGACCTGGATCTCGACTCCGGATTCCAGCGTCGCGGGCTTGCTGCCTCCGCCGGAAGCGGTGTCGCCCTTGAGGCCCGGTTCGGTCTTCACAACCTTGGCTTCGATCGAACTCGCGACGCCGACCTCCGAAGGCAGTTCGTCGACGAACAGGATTTCGACCTCGTCGTTCGGCTGGACCCAGCGAAGGGCATCGGCCGCGAGATCGGACGAAATCTCGATCTGGTCGTAACTCCGGTTGTCCATGAAGACGACCGTGTCGCCGGATTCGTAGAGGTACTGCATCTTCCGCGACTCGGTCCTCACCGGGCGGAACTTCTCACCGGCGCGGAAAGTCTTGTCGATCACCGAACCGTCCTCGATCCGGCGAAGTTTGGTACGCACGAAGGCGCCGCCCTTGCCCGGCTTCACATGCTGGAACTCGATGATGCGCATGATCTTGCCGTCGACCTCGATGTGGGACCCGTTGCGGAACTCGCTGGTTGAAATCACGAGATTCAGTCTGCCACACGGTGAGCGACCGAGCCGTCCCGGGCGGCATAATCAGTTCATGACGACTCCCCCGCTTCTCGACAAGCTCCTCAACACCCCCGGCCCTTCCGGATACGAACTCGCCGCCGCCACGGTCTGGCGCGAAGCCGCTGACTTCGCCGAGGTGTCCACCGACGGCCTCGGCGGCAGCATCGCCACGATCGGCGAAGACGACACGGCTCCTCTGGTTGCCGTCGTCGGGCACATCGACGAGATCGGTCTGGTCATCACCCACATCGACGACAAGGGCTTCCTGTACTTCGCCCCGATCGGCGGCTGGGACCCCCAGATCCTGGTCGGCCAGCGGGTCACGATCACCGGCAACGGCGGCCAGGTTCCCGGCGTGGCCGGCCGCCTGCCGATCCACCTGCTCGACCCGGACCAGCGCAAGAAGGTCGTGAAGCTAAAGGAAATGCACATCGACATCGGCGCCGAGGACAAGGATGCGGCCGAGGGAATGGTCTCGGTCGGCGACCCGGTCGTGATCGACACCGAACCGATGACCGTCGCTGGAGGCCGCCTGGTCTCACGGTCGATGGACAACCGCCTCGGCTCTTACATCGCGCTCGAAGCCCTGCGCCGCTGCAACGAGAACGCGAAACTCAAGGCCCGCTTCGCGGCGGTTGCCGCCGTCCAGGAGGAGATCGGTCTTTTCGGCTCCCGCACCGCCGCCTTCACCGTCCGGCCCGACCTCGCGGTCGCAATCGACGTGACCCACGCGACGGACGCTCCCGGGGTGAACGAAAAAGAGGTCGGCAGCCATCCGTTCGGTTCCGGCCCCGTGATCGGCCGCGGCTCGACGCTCTCTCCCAAGCTCTACGAGATGCTGCGGGACGCCGCCGAGGCGGCCGACGTCCCGTACTCGGTCGGCGCCAGCGGCAACTCGACCCACACGGACGCCGACTCGCTCCAGATCTCCCGGAGCGGCATCCCGACCGGTCTCGTTTCAATCCCCCTGCGTTACATGCACTCACCGGTCGAGATGGTCGACCTCGCCGACGTCGAGGCCACGGTTGAACTGATCGTCGCCTTCGTCGAAGCGATCGAGCCCGGGGTCGATCTCAGCCGTTGAGACGTTGCGGCGAGCAGCCGTGCGGGACCACGCGAGCCTGCCTGGTGTACCTCGACGTTTGCTGATTCCGCCGACCGGGTAGCCCTCTAATCGTCTGGCAATTCCGCCAGGCAGAATTGGGGAGGTACGAGTTGATGGCTGTCGGTGGAGCGAGGTTGTTCATGGTGAGGACGTCAGGGGCAGTACTGATCGCCCTGTTGCTGGTCGTCGGTGCTTCCGCCTCAAGTCCGAACCCTGCTGCGGCCGCCGGCAAGGCACCGACCCTCCGCATCCTCACGAAGTCCCAGGCTCAGTTGCTCAAGTCTGGTGCGCTCCGCATCCGCGTCAAGTCGAAAAGGACCGGACGGATCCGGGCCCGCGCGATCTACAAGCGATCAGCCCGATACTTCAAGCCCGCCAACAAGCGGCTCAGCAATCGCGCCCGAAAGCAGCTCAGGATCAAGTTGACCCCCGCCGGTCGCCGGAAACTCCGGACCTGCGGCGCCAAGAAGGTTCGGGTCAAGCTTGTCGTGAAGGCCAAAGGCCGAATCCTGCGGGCCTCGAAGTCGAAGCGGCTGAAGAAGAGTCCCGCCAGGTGTGCGGGGCCGACGGGGCCGACCGGACCCACAGGACCGACCAACCCGACCGAACCTACAGGACCCACGAGCCCCACCGGACCGACCAGCCCCACGAGCCCCACTGGTCCGACGAGTCCGACCGGCCCCACTGGCCCCACTGGCCCCACTGGCCCGACTGAGCCGACTGGCCCGACGGGACCGACCAGCCCGACCGGCCCCACCGGTCCCACGAATCCGACCGGCGAAACGGCAACCGTCCCGCTGGTAGACGCAGACCGCTGCGACTTCCTCGACAACAGCGTCTGCCTCCAGCCGTTCCCCAACGACTACTACACGGTGGCCGACGCGTCGACCCCGACCGGCAAGCGCCTCGATATCGATCGCGACTCGGCCCCCGCCAACACGGCAGGTATCCACATCGACACCGAAGACATGAACAGGGGCGACGGCTTCAGTCCGGGCAACCTGATCACGCTGAAAGTGCCCGAAGTCAACACCCCGGCCGCCTTCGAAAACAGTGGTCTCGTCCCGCTCGACGATATCCGCCGTTACGACGATCCGGACCAGTCGGTGATCGTGATCGACGCGGCGACTGGCGAGCGCCATCCCGTCTGGGCCGAACTCGACTCCAATCCGACCTCGGTCGATCCGGTCGACGGCGGATCAGCCGGTGGCATCAACCAGAACCCGGACAACAACGAGCCGGTGAATCTGATCGTCCGGCCACTCAAGAACTTCGAGTTCGGGCACCGCTACATCGTCGCCTTCCGCGACCTGAAGAACGCCGCGGACCAACCGGTCGAGTCGCCGATCGGCTTCCGCGTATATCGGGACAACCTGCCGACCGAACAACCCGTCGTGGAAGACCGCCGACCGCACATGGAGTCGGTGATCGACACTCTCACCGACGATGCAGGAGTCGAACGCGACAGCCTCTACATGGCCTGGGACTTCACCGTCGCGAGCCAGGACAGCGTCACCGGGCGGGCGACCGAAATTCGCGATGACGCGTTCGCCGAGCTCGGCGACACCGACCTCGCCGACCGGGAGATTCAGGGCAACGCGCCGCAGATCGTGATCACCGGCACCTGTGACGCCGAACCGGCTCTCCCCCTGCCCCAGCCGGGCTGCCAGCAGGAGGGCATCCCCGGCCCGCCGATCGGCGGTCCCCCGGGCCAGCCCGACGGCGGTGAAGTGATCCGTTACGTAGACGGCTATGTCACTGCCCCCTGCTACCTCGACCTGCCGCTGTGTCCTCCCGGGTCGAAGTTCGCCTTCGACCAGGACGACGAAATCATGCCGACCCCCGGGAACACGATGCCCGTCCCCTTCAGGTGCGCGATCCCGCGTTCCACTCAGGCGGGGACCATCAATAACTCCCCGATTACGCCGGCCGAGCCGGGTACCTACGGTCACGGCCTGCTCGGCAGCCTCGATCAGATCAACGCCGCGAACAAGGTGGGCAACCAGGGCAACAGCATCTGGTGCGCGACCAACTTCGACGGCTTCTCGAGCTACGACCTGCCGACTGTGTTCGCCTCGCTGAACGACATGTCGAACTTCAACAAGCTGACCGACCGCATGCAGCAGGGATTCGTCAACTTCATGATGCTCGGGCGGGCGATGCTGCACGAGGACGGCTTCGCCTCCAAAGATGCCTTCAAGCTCGATACCGACGGCAACCCACTGACCAACAACAAAGAATCGGTGATTGACACGTCGGACTTCCCCGACAACCGCCTCAAGTACCTCGGCATCAGCCAGGGCGGCATCATGGGCGGCGCCCTGACGGCGCTGAGCCCCGATGTAGACCGCGGCGTCCTGGGCGTGCCCGGAATGAACTACTCGACCTTGCTCCGGCGAAGCGTCGATTCCGACGGCTACTTCAAGCTGCCGGCGGTCGGCCTCTACGCGAACTACCCGAACGAGATCGAACGGCCGGTTCTGCTTTCGCTGGTCCAGCTCCTCTGGGACCGGGGCGAAGCCAACGGCTACGCGCACAACATGACCACTGATCCGCTTCCGAACACGCCGCCGCACGAGGTGCTGCTCCAGCCGGCGCTCGGCGACCACCAGGTGGCCAACATCTCGGTCGAGGTCGAGGCCCGGACAATCGGGGCCAGCGTGTACGCGCCGGGCCTCCACCCGGACCGCCACTGGGAGAGCGACCCATTCATGGATATCCCCGAGGTCTCGACATTCCCTTACACGGGCGGCAGCATGCTGGTCTATTACGACGGCGGCCCGGTCGGCTTCTCCGGGACGCGCGGGCCCGGCACGGCGGTGCCCCCGAACGAGAACGTCCCGCCTCGCGAAGAGTGGGGTTACGGAAGGGACCCGCACGGCTACCCGCGGGCTTCGGCCGACGGCATCACTCAGGGGGTCGAGTTCCTCCGTGACGGCACGGTCGTCCCCTGCGCCGTAGTCGGGTACTGCTACGCGAACGGCTGGACCGGTCCCTGACTCCGGGACCCCACCTTTTCCGACATTGCCGGAGACAGCTCGTCTGCCCACCGCAACTTCAGGGCTCGTATCGGTCTAGTATCTGTGATTCGAGTCACACACTTCGCCGTTCCGGCAACCGGGCGGCTGACCCAAACCAGAGGGAGCTTCACAGGAGAATGAACCACCACTCGGGACTTCTGAACGTTCGCCGCATCGCGGTCATTACGTTCGCCCTGCTCATGGCATTTGCCTTCACCGCCTCGATCGCCACCAACGGCGCCGACGCGAAGAAAAAGAAGAAGGCAAAGGTCACGGTCAAGATCCAGACCAAGAACCAGAAGAATCTGGTCAAGGCCAAGAAGCTCAACCTGATCGTCAAGGCGACCAGGCCGACCACGATGAAGGTCAAGGCGTTCAGCGGTGGCAAGTCCAACCGGTTCGGAGTGAGGATCATCCGGTTCAACAAGGCCAAGACCAAGAGGTTCCCCCTTTCGATGACCAAAACCGGTCGCAAGAAACTCATCACCTGTGGCGCAAAGACGGTCAAGGTGGTCGCCAAGTACAGCAAGAACCGAAGGGGCAAGAAGGTCCGGAAGGCGTCGCGTAAGAAGAC